>DASVVG010000097.1:0-27194 GCA_036386655.1 Caulobacteraceae bacterium
TCACGGAGCGCCCGACGCGCCTCTACGGCGAGGACGGCTCCCACTATCAGCGCCAAGGGCTCAAGCTCTCCAAACACTTCCGCGCCTGGACCTGACAGCCGCGCTGCGTGTGAGGCGTCCTTGTCTCGTTGACAATGAGGCTTGACACTCCGTGTCGGCTGGCGTAAAGCTACCTTGTCTTCAAGTCCGGAGAGCTTGTCATGGCGGCTATGAGATCTGCCCGCATCACCGGCCCCGCCCGAACGCTCGCCTACTTCGGCCTCGCGACGGTGATCGGGGCGGCGTTGCTCGGCGGCGCGTACCTTCTGAAGGAGTCCCTCGCCGGTGTTTTCGTCGTTGCAGCCCTCGCCATGGCGGCGGTGCTCGCAGCGTCCTTCTGGTGGTGGCGCGGCGTCGACGAGGCGGTGCGCGAGGCGCACAAAGCTGCGTGGTTCTGGGGCGGCCTCATCGCGGTCGCCGTGGCGACGCCGATGCTGCTGCTGATCGCGGCGGCGCCGGACGCGCAGGTCGAGGCGTGGGCGCTGGGCGACGATCCCTACTCGTTGATCACGACCGGCGTGCTCGGCTGCCTGACGGTTCAGATCGTCGGCTACTCGGTGGCGTGGGCGGCCTGGTGGCTGAAGCGGCGGTGATGGACATGAAGAACCGCCTCAAGGTGCTGCGCGCCGAGCGCGACTGGAGCCAGGCCGACCTGGCCTCCCGCCTCGACGTCTCGCGCCAGACCGTCAACGCGCTGGAGACCGGCAAGTACGACCCGTCCCTGCCGCTCGCCTTCAAGATCGCACGGCTCTTCGAGATGCCGATCGAATCCATCTTCCAAGACCAAGCCTGAGAGAGACCTCCCGATGAAATCCAGACTGCTCACCCTCGCCCGTGGAACCGCGGCCGTCGCCTTCGGCCTCGCCCTCACCCTGCAGGGCGGCTGCACCACTGCGCAGACCGCCGCGCCGGTGGTCGAGCGCTCCGCACAGGCGTACGCCCAGGAGCCCGCGCTCTGGGTCGTCCGCGACGCGGACTCCACGATCTACCTGTTCGGGACCGTCCACCTGCTGCGCGACAGCACCAAGTGGCGCACGCCGAAGATCGAGCAGGCGCTGGCGCAGAGCCAGGAGCTGTGGGTCGAGATCGCCGAGGTCGGCGACCAGGCGGCCTCCGCCGCCGCCATGCAGAAGCTGGTGCCGCAGTACGGCATCGATCCCGCCCGCCCGCTCTCCAGCAAGCTGTCGCCCGCAGAGCAGGCGCGGCTGAAGGAAGTGGCGACCCGCTTCGGGCTTCAACCCGCCGCGCTCGAGCCGATGCGCCCCTGGCTGGCGGCGCTGACCCTCACGGTGATGTCGATCCAGAAGGCGGGCTACAGCGGCGACGCGGGCGTCGACACCCTGCTCCTGAAGGCCTTCAAGGACGCGGGCAAGCCGATCAAGGCGTTCGAGACGGTGGAGCAACAGATCCGCTTCTTCGCCACCTTCCCGCCCGAGATCGAGATCCAGTTCCTGCAGAGCACCCTGCGCGACATCGACAAGGGCGCGGGCATGATGGACCAGCTCTCCGACGCCTGGGCCAAGGGCGACATGGAGACGTTCGACCGGCTCTTCGCCGGCGAGATGCGCGCGCAGAGCCCCGAACTCTACAAGGTGCTTCTGGTCGATCGGAACGAGGCCTGGGCGAAAGCCATCCAGGAGCGGCTGCAGGGCTCGGGCGTGAGCTTCGTGGCCGTGGGCGCGGGACACCTGTCCGGGCCGGACAGCGTCCAGGCACGGCTCAAGGCGCGGGGAATCGGCTCCACCCGCCAGTAACCGGGGCTCGCTTGCGAGGGGCGCGCGATCGGCTATGGTCGCGCGCCTTCGGGCTGCGGGCGTAGTTCAGAGGTAGAACGTCAGCTTCCCAAGCTGAATGTCGGGGGTTCGATTCCCCCCGCCCGCTCCAGCCCCCCAAGGGTTCAGCCGCTAGGCCCCGTTCACCGTATTCTGCTTGATCACCGCGGCGCCGTCGGCTCCGAGATCCACGCGCGTCGAAGCGAGGCGTGCAGGCCCCTGCAGAGCCGCGTTCACGCGGTCGACGCCCGCTTCCGCGGCGCCGCCCCGAGCGAACAGGTAGCGAAGCGAAATCCGCTCCTCGTCCGCCGCATCCGGCTGGGTGCCGTGCAAGGTGCAGGCGTGCCACATGGCCGCCGTCCCCGCGTCGCCCGTGAGCACCACCTGGCGCACTTCAGCCTCACCGTGGGGCGGGTTCCGGTACAGCCAGCGGTCCCCGCCCGCCGCGGACAGGTCGTGCGGGAAGACCGAGGCCCCGAGGCGATGGCTGCCCTCGAGCAGGAAGAGCGGCGCATCGGCGCGGCTCACCGGGTGCAGGTAGACGTAGAGGGTGACGAAGTCGGCCTCCCGATCCTTATGATCGATCAGGTCCTGATGGTAGTCGATGCCGTAGAAGTAGGTGACGTCGCGGTGTTCCGGGCGGACGTAAGGCCCGAGGTTGTTCACCGGGTTTCCCTCTATACGCTCGCGCAACCAGGCCGGAATCCGTCTCGCGGGAACGCCGCAGACCACTTTCCGGTCCAGGACCGAATATCCCGCCCCCAAGACGTCGGTGAGGCCGGCGACGATCTGCGGATCCTGCTCGACGAAAGCCAGGCTGTTCGCGTAGCGCTCCAGCAGGTTGCGCCCCGGACGAGGGTTGACCCCCCGGTACTGGGGGTCGGCGTCGAACTCCGACTCGGAAAGGAACAGCGTCTCGTCGAACCGCCGCGCGGCCCGCAGCTCGCGCAGCAGCGCTCCGGCCGCCGCGGGGTCGGTGGGTTGCGGAAACCGATGCCAGCCGTCTTTCAGGAACGAAGCGGTGGCGGCGGATTCGGCGGGGATGGTGTCGAAGGCCACGACGGCTGCTCCTCGCTCGGCGCCGCAGGGGCGGCGGTTTCGCCGTGAGGATCGCCGGGCATGGTTAACGCCGCCTTGTCCAGATGACGCGGCCCATACAGCGCTTGTTAACCACGAGGTGGTGGGCTGGCGCTTCGGCGGTGTCCCCATGCAGCTCGCTCGTCCTCTCCGTCCGCCCGCATCCGCTCCCGCAGCGGAGACGGTACCCGTGGCGCGGCCGTGGCTGCCGTCCGCCGACGAGGTGCTGCCGTACCTGCGCCAAGCGGACGAGAACCGCTGGTATTCGAACTTCGGTCCGTTGCTCACCGGTTTCGAGGCGCGTCTGGCGGGGCGCTTCGAGCGAGCGACAAAGATCGTAACGGCGGTGAACGGCACCCAGGTGCTGTCGCTCACCCTGCGCGCTCTGGAGGCCCCGTC
The DNA here is from genome assembly GCA_036386655.1 of Caulobacteraceae bacterium. Lineage (GTDB taxonomy): Bacteria > Pseudomonadota > Alphaproteobacteria > Caulobacterales > Caulobacteraceae > JAHWJX01. The sequence continues at coordinate 3,288 of DASVVG010000097.1, forward strand.
GGGGGCCCTCTGCGCGCTCCCGGCATGGACGTTTGTAGCGACCGCGCATGCGGTGCTGGAGGCGGGCCTCGTCCCCTGGTTCCTCGACGTCGATCCCGCGACGCAGGCGCTCGACCCGGATCGGGTGCGGGAGGCCCTGGCGCGCGCGCCCGGTCCCGTGGGCGCCGTCGTCGTGGTCGCGCCCTACGGCGCGGCCCTCGATACGGCTGCCTGGCTCGGCTTCCGCGAGGAGACGGGCGTGCCGGTGGTGATCGACGCGGCCGCGGGTTTCGACACCACCACGGACGCGGCCCTGCCGACCATGGTCAGCCTGCACGCAACCAAGCTGCTGGGGGTCGGGGAGGGGGGCTACCTCGCCTGCGAGGACACCGAGCTCGCAGATCGCGTTCGGGAGCTGACCACCTTCGGCTTCCGCGGCAGCCGCGAGAGCAGGGTCCCGGCGACGAACGCCAAGTTGCCGGAACACACCGCCGCGGTGGGGCACGCCGCGCTGGACGCCTGGCCGGCGCTGAGACTGCGCTACGCCCGAACCGCACAGAAGCTGCTGATGGCGCTCGCCTCCGTCCCTGAGGTGGAGATGCAGCCGGGCTGGGGGCTGCGCTGGGTGTCCACGACGTGCGTCGCCCGCCTCCGCAGCGACGGGGCGGCGCGTCTCGAACGCGCTGCTACAGAGGCGGGCGTCGACACCCGTCGCTGGTGGGGGGGCGGGTGTCACACCAGCCCCGCGTTCGCCGACCTGCCGCGCGAGCCGCTGCCGGTCACCGACCTGCTCGCCCGCGAAACGTTGGGCCTGCCCTTCGCCGTCGACATGAGCGACGAGGCGGTGAGCCGCGTCGGCGCGGCCGCGGTCGCCGCTTTGGTGACGTCGTGACCGAAACGATCCTGGTCTTTCCGGGCGGTCTGCCGGACGCGCTGAGCTTCCGCGCCGCGGCCGCCGCGCGGGGCTGCTCGGTGGTGGGCGCCTCCTCCCTGGGATGGGACGCGGCCTCCGACGTCTACGACGCCTGGGAGCGGCTGCCGTACGTGCACGAAGACGGCTTCGCGCCTGCGCTGGCCGACCTGCTGCGTCGCCGGCGGGTCGATGCGATCTATGCGCCGCATGGTGTCGTGGCCGGCCGGCTGTCGGAGATCCTCGGCGAGCTGTCGCCGGACACCCGGCTGATCGACGCGCGGCCGTTGCTCGACAAGGAACAGGCATACCGCGAACTCCGCGCCCGTGTGGAGGCGCTGCCGGCGGGGGACTGGTTCCAGGGTTCACCGGTGGAGCCGAAGCCGCGGCTGAGCGGGCTCGAACTGGCGGGGCTCCTCCGCCTGGTGGACACCGTCCCGGGCATGAGCGATCGGGACAAGATCGCCGCGGTCGTCGAGATGATGCGCCACGCTCCCCCGGGGGACGTCGTGGAGATCGGCTCCTGGTGGGGCCGTTCGGCCGCCCTCTTCGTCTGGCTGGCCCGGCGGTACGGGGTGGGCCCGGTCCTGTGCGTCGATCCGTGGCTCAGCGAGGCGCTTCCGCAAGGCGTGGCGGTGCTCGACCGTGCGAGCGCCGCCCACGACACCGACGAGGCGCTGCGCATCTTCGAGATCAATCTGGCGCCGCTGGCGCAGGGCGGACTCAACTACCTGCGGACCTATTCCGCGGAAGGCGCGGGTCGCTACACCCCCGGGCTGACGGTGGAGACGGAGGCGTTCGGCGCGACCCGCTACTCCGGCGAGATCGCGGTCCTGCACATCGACGGCAACCACGCCTACGAGCGGGTCGAGGAAGACGCGCGCCTCTGGACGCCCCTCGTGAAGCCGGGCGGTTGGATCATCTTCGACGACTACGTCTGGGCCTTCGGCGACGGACCGAAGCAGGTGGGCGACGCCTTCATCGAGGAGAATGCGGAGCGGGTCGCGCTCAGCTTCGTGATCGGCACGGCGCTTTTCGTGCAGTTGGCGGCCTGACGATGCGTCACGAACGCCCCGTCGCCGGCGCGCCCTCCGCCGAGGAGTTCGATCTCCTGATGGCCACCAAAGGCTGGGCCGCGTTCCCCCGCGTGCTCGGCGACGGAGCGTTGCGCGCACTGCGGGCCGACGCCGAGCGGGTGTACGCGTTGCGGCGCGAGGTCCAGCTGCGGAACGGCGTCGCCGAAGGGATGGACGGCGCCGCGCACCACGTGCTGGGCGAGGACTCGAGCCTGGACGCCTTCATCGCCGACCTGCCGCTGTACGGACAGATCGAGCGTCACTTCGGCGGCCGCGTCATCCTGCTGAACTTCGGCGCGGCGCTGCATCCGCCCGGGGCGCGCTCGTATACGTTCAAGCCGCACCGGGACGTCCGCGCCTTCACTCGCGACTACCGGCTGTCGCTGAACATGCTGGTGATGCTCGACGACTTCACCGTGGAGAACGGCGCCACCCTGGTGCTCGACGGCTCTCACCGCATCGAGGAGATGCCGGAGCCGACGCTGTTCCAGCAGCACGCGGGGCAGCTCGTCGGCCGCGCCGGCGACATCGTGCTGTTCGACAGCCTGCTGGTGCACAGCGCCGCGCCCAACCGCAGCCATGCGCCTCGCCGAGCGCTGACGCTCTGCTTCGGCCGCCCCTTCATGAAGCCGCAGATGGACTGGCCGCGGTATCTACCGACGGACGCTGAATCCCGGCTGTCTCCCTGCGCGCGCCAGTTGCTCGGCTACGACGCGCGGGTCGCGGCTACCCTCGACGAGTACTACCAGCCGCCCGAGCGGTGGACCTTCAAGGCGGATCAGCGATGAGCTTGCACGCACACGCGCTTGCCGGAGAGCACAAGCGCCTGGAGGCGGTCACCGCCTCCTACGGCGAAGGAGCCGCGCCCTTCGACGCCAAGATGCGCGAGTACATGATGCGCACGTTCGAGCCGCTGTTCGGCGACGGTCCGTGCCTGCAGGTCGGCTGCGCCCACGGCGACCAGACGAGCTTGCTGGTTGAGCGGTTTTCAGAAGTCACGGTGGTCGAGCCGGCGGCCGCGTTCATCGCCCATACCCGGAAGCGCGTGGGGGACCGCGCCCGTTTCGTCGAGGCTCTGGTGGAGAATTACGAGACCTCCGAGCGCTACGAGACGATCCTGTTCTCCCACGTGCTGGAACACGTGCTCGATCCCGCGGCCGTCCTGCGCAAGCTCGGCTCGCTGCTCACGGAGCGCGGGAGGATGTTCGTGGTGGTCCCCAACGCCGAAGCCCCCTCGCGACGCATCGCCGTGAAGATGGGTGTGCTCGACCATCTGGAGGCGCTCAGCCCCGACGACGTGGCTGCTGGCCACCGACGGGTTTATCGCCTGGACACGCTCGGCCGCGACGTTCGGGCCGGCGGGCTGACGCTCGAGCAGACAGGCGGAATTTTCTTCAAGCCGCTGGCGAACTTCCAGCTCAACGCTCTCATCGGCGGGCCGCTGATCGGCGACGCCTTCCTGGAGGGCTGCTACCAGCTCGGGCGCGAGCAGCCGGATCAGTGCGCGAGCATCTACGCAGTCGCGCGCGGGAGCGCCTCATGAGCATCCACGGAAAGCGCGTGGTGCTGCGTGCGATCGAGGAGGCGGACCTTCCGCTGCTGCACCAGTGGGCGAACGATCCCGAAATCTGGTCGAACCTCGGCGGCTGGCGCTTCCCTTCCAGCTACGACTCGATCCGCCACTGGTTCTCGGGGCTGAAGAACGACCAGCTCAACCACCGCTGGGCGATCGAAACACGTGAAGACCGGCAGGTGATCGGCACCGCCAACCTCGTGGACATCGACTGGAAGAACAACCACGCTTTCCACGGGATGATGCTCGGACCCATGGACCTGCGGGGCAAGGGCTACGGCCTGGACACCGTGATGACGGTCATGCGCTACGCCTTCGACGAGCTCCACCTCGAGCGGCTCGATGGCGACATCATCGAATATAATGAGGCGTCGCACCGGCTCTACGTCGGCAAGTGCGGGTGGAAGGAAGAGGGGCGGCTGCGCCGCTGGCATTTCCGCAAAGGCCGTTACTGGGACAAGGTCGTGGTGGGCGTGACGCGCGACGATTACGCGGAGCTGGTCCGCGCCAACGGCTACTGGTCCGTCGCCTGACGGCTCATCCGTACGCGAGCGAACGCTACGCCCGGGCGCTCAGCGGCTACGCGCAGCCGCTGGAGACGCCGGAGTGGAGCGCTTTCGTGCTGCGGCGCGACGCGCCGGGCGGCGGGCGCGACGCCATGGGATCCTACCCGCTGGCCGCCTTGAGCCGGGACGCCGACCTGGCGGGTGGCCTTCGCCGATTGACCGCGCACGGGCTCATCTCCGTCGTGTTGGTGGCCGATCCGCTCGCCGGACCATCCCCGCAGGCGCTCGCGGAGGTCTTTCCCGTCTGCAGAGCCTTCAAGACCCACCTGTTGATCGATCTTGCCAAGGGTCCCTACGAGCCCACCAAGCACCACCGCGACCGCATCCGCCGGAGCCTGCGGCGCTGCGGCGTCGAACGCGGCCGCCTGAGCGATCGGCTCGAGGAGTGGAAGGCGCTCTACGCCGGTCTGGTGCGACTGCGGGGAGTCACTGGTGTCGCCGCTTTTCCCGATCCCTACTTCGACGTGCTCGCGGAGGAGCCGCGACTTGAGGCGTTTTCAGCAGTCGCCGAGGGAGAGGTCGTCGCGATGACCCTGTGGTTCGCCCACGGAGGCGTCGTCTACAACCACCTGACGGCGTCGAACGACCGCGGCTACGCGGCCGGGGCCAGCTTCGCCCTGTACGACGCCGCAATCGAGCATTTCCGCGGGTCGGGCGTCATGAACCTGGGCGGGGGGGCGGGCGCGACCGACGACCCCGACGACGGTCTCGCGGCGTTCAAGCGCGGCTTCGCGAACAGTTCGGCGACCGCCCTGCTCTGCGGGGCTGCGCTCGACGAGGCGACGTATGCCGCCCGGTCCGCCGGAAAGGCCGGCGACTTCTTCCCCGCCTATCGAGGCTGAGCAGGCCGCGCGCAGCGACGCAGCGCGTCGGCCGCGCGGTCCATGTCTTCGTCGCCATAGCGGCCGTCCAGAGGCAGCGACAGGCAACGCTCCGCAAGCCGGTGCGCTTCAGGGAAAGCCCCGCAGGGACTTGGTAATTCCGACCAATGTCGCGCGCACCAGACGCGCTGCCCCGCCATTGCCGCCGCCGTCGCGCCGGCATGGTCCACCAGAACGGGGAACGCCATGGGCGCGAACGCAGGCTCGGTGACGGGCCACAGCGCGTAGTCGGCGAGCTGCTCCGCAAGACGCCGCCAATTGGACCGACGTGTGGCCGCTTCCGGCGCGAGCGCCATAGCTTCCAGCACGGCTCTGGCCCGGCCGCTCATCGGCTTCGACTCGATGGTGAAAGCTCCCTCGCGACCCTGAAAGGCCGGGAACCAGCGTCCGGGGTGCGCGCCCTCGCGGTCCTGTGCCCGCGCATCGTTCGCGGCCCAGAGTTCCGGGTCTTCTCGGTCCGGTGAAGGTCTCGGCAGCGGCTCGTTCGAAACGAGGAGCCCGCCGTCCGCCACCCCGAACAGCTTCCGTGGGCTGTACAGCAGCACGTCACCGAAAGCGGCGCTGTCGGGCTCCAGCGCCTGCGCGCGATCTTCGATCCAGAGGACGTCGCGCCGTCGCTCAGCCAGCGCTGTGACGGCAGGGGGAGGAGAACGTCCGAAATAGTCGACGACGAGCACCGCGTCGCCCGCCTGCAGATCCGCCTCCAGCGCCCCTGCGTCGACGTGCAGCCGCTCGTCCGTAGGGTACCAGGCGATCTCACCCGCGGCGCCCGCGGCCGCGACCGTGTCGCAGACGTAGGCCGGCAGCCACAGCCGGGGCAGGTCTCGCTGCTGGAGCAGGGCGGCGAGCGCTGCTCGCGCGGTCCGGAAAGCGGCTGAATGGCGATGCCTTGATGTCCACGCCGACCAGACACTGTCGGCGACTGGCGCGTGCGCAGGCGGCGTCGGCAGAACGCTGCCGATCGCCGGCAGGGGAGCGGTCACGCCGCCTTCGCGCGTCGACCGGACACCATCTGGCGGAACGCGGCTTCCAGCTTCCGGGTGAAGCCCGCCTCATCCCGCATCGGCGATGCGTCGAACGTCGGGCGCACCCGCGCCCTCAGCGCGTCCAATGCGTGCAGGTCCTGCGTCAGCGCAACTGCGCGGGCGACGTAGTCTTCCCAGCTTTCCGCGATGAGCTCAGGCAGGCACTCCAGGGCCTGAACCCCGATCCGCGAGTAGAAGTCGGGGCCGCGCAACGTGAGCACCGGGACGCCGTTGGCGAGGGCGTCGCAAGTCGTCGTGCCGCCGGGGCAGGGGGAGGGGTCGAGCGCGAGATCGACGTCGGCGAACTCCCTCAGGTACTCCGGGCCCGTGCTGTGACCGCGGAAATGGATCCGCTCGGGCTCCACGCCGTATGCGGCGAACCGAGCCTGTGTCGCCCGTTGCAGGACCGGGTCGGCGAAGTAGGCGTACTTGAGCAGCAGGCGAGAGCCGGGTCGCCCCTGCAGGATGCGGGCCCACGCAGCTACCGTCGGCTCGCTGAGCTTCACCGGATTGTTGAAGGAGCCGAAGGTGATGCAGCCGCTGGTCAGTGCCGGCGTCGGCCTAGGCTCCGGCCGGTCGCTTGCGGGCCGGTACGGGATGGTGATCTCGCCCATCCGCCAGACGGTCTCGGTGAACAGCTCGTGCGTCCCCGGGGCTTCCATCGAGTCGGAGTGCAGCACGTAGTCTATGGCCGACATTCCCGTGGTTTGAACGAAGTTCACCCACGCGGCCTGCACAGGGGCGCAGCGAAGCGCGAAGACGGGAAGGCGGCTACCGGCGGTGTGGCCCCAGAGGTCCACCAGCACGTCGAGGCGGTCCTGCCGAATGCGGCGCGCGGCCTCCTCATCGGCAAGGTCGCCGATCTGAACCACACGCCAGGGCGCGAGCGGGGTCGGATCCTCGGCCGCCGCATCGGCGGTGTAGAGCACCACCTCCACAGCCCTACGATCGTGAGCGGCGAGGACAGGGAGGATGAACTGCGCGATTTGGGAGCGCGTGAAACTCGGCGCGACATAGCCGAGCCGGAGGCGCCGGCCCGCTAGCGGCCGCCGGGGCAGATCCGTCGACGGCGCTCCGGGTGCGTAGAGGGAGGCCCACCGGCGCGCCTCCAGCGCGTAGCGGCGGACGCCGTCCGGCGCGAAGAACAGGGCGAAGAGCAGGAACTGGTGGACCTGGGGCCCCGGGAACAGCTCGCACGCGGCTCTGAAGCTCGCGACAGCCTCTTCCGCGCGGCCCTGGTGCTGCAGCGACAGCCCATAAGAGATGAGCAGCTGCGGGGTGACCTCGCCGATCGCGATCGCCCTTCCGAAGGCGACGGAGGCGACCGCCGGGAGCTTCGCGGCGTAGAACCGCTGCCCGATCTCGAAGGCATAGTCCGGGTCCGCGCCGAAGCGGGCCATGTCGACGCCGGCGCCCCGCATCACCTGCACGGCGTGGACCGAGACAGCTTCCGTGAGCGCATGACTCGCGTCCGGATGCCCGGCCGCGGCGAGCGCGCTGTGGAACCAATAGCGCGCCTCGTGCGAGGCGGGGGCCGCCTGGACGAGCGCCTGCAGGCGCTGGGCGGCGGGGAGGGACCGGCCGTTCCGGATATCCTCGCGCGCGACGGCTAGATCGTCTGCGCTTCCCGTAGGAGAGCCTGAAACTGCTGCGGCGATCATGGGTGCCCCGGTCGAAGACCGAGCCTCCGAGAACAGGGTGAATGCGGCGTTAAGCTGTGGCCGCCGCGTGCTGCTTCGATGCTGGCCCGCGGCTCAGGGCCGCGGCGACTCCAGGCTGCGCAGCCTTTCACGCAAGGCCCCGATCCAGAGGCGTCCTTCGTCCCCGCCCCAGAGCAGCCAGGCCACATAGCCCGCGCTGGGATCCGCCTCGTGCCCCCAGCCGGCGGCGCGGCGGTCCACCTCGTGGCGCGCGAAGTAGCTATAAATGGCCTTGATGTCAGCGGCGGTGATCGGCCGCCGCCGCTCCAGGCCCTGTGCGCGGCGCACGCCCACATCCGTACCGCCTCGCTTGAAGCGCATCCGTAGCTCCAGGCCGCGCGCCGCGTTCGCCGCCACCTGCGCCGGCGGGGTCAGCTCCTCGTCGTCGAACAGCATTTCGATCATGAGCCGTCCTCCCGGGTCGAACGGTTGACGTAGTGTTTCACCGTGGTAACACGCTGACGCAACTCCGCAAGGCTCCGATGTCCTCCCCCACTCCGGAATCCCGGCTTCTCGACGCGTTCCTGGCGCTGCGCACCCGCGCGGAAGCCAAGGCTTTCCTGACCGACCTCTGCACGCCGCGGGAGATCCGCGCCATGGCGGAGCGGTGGGAGGTCGCGCGGCTGCTCTACCAGGGCGACCTGTCGTACCGGGGTATCGCCGAGCGGGCGGGCGCCAGCACCACGACCGTCGTGCGCGTCGCGCGGTTCCTGAAGGACATGCCCTACCACGGCTACCGCGTGGTGCTCGACCGCCAGCAGGAGGGGTCGACATGAGCGGCTCGCCCGCCCGCCTGCGCATCGCCATGCAGAAGAGCGGCCGGTTGGCCGAGCGCAGCCTGGACCTGCTCGCCGACGCAGGCCTGCGGGTGATGAAGGGGGCCAACGACCTCCTCTACCGCATCGAGAACTACCCCATCGACGTGCTGCGGGTGCGGGACGACGACATCCCGACCTTCGTCGCCGACGGCGTGTGCGACCTCGGGTTCGTCGGCCTGAACGTGCTCGAGGAGTACGGCTCGGGACGCAACGGCCCGGCGCCGGAGACGGTGATGAGCCTGGGCTTCGGCCGGTGCTCATTGAAGATCGCCGTGCCGGAGAGCTTCGCCTGGCAGGGCACGGCTTCGCTCCAGGGGCTTCGCGTCGCGACCTCCTATCCGGGCGTGCTCCGGCGCTTCCTCGACGCACGCGGCGTCGCGGCCGAGGTGGTGAAGCTCAACGGGGCGGTCGAGGTCGCGCCGCGTCTCAAGGTGGCGCAGGCGATCTGCGATCTCGTCTCTACCGGCGCGACGCTGGAGGCGAACGGGCTCAAGGCGGTCGAGACCGTGCTCGAGAGCGAGGCGGTGCTGGTGCGCGCGCCCGGGGGCGTAGATCCGTCGCTGGCGCACCTGGCGGACGTGCTGGTCGAGCGGCTGCAGGGCGTCGTCGCCTCGCAGGGGACCAAGTACATCCTGCTCAACGCCCCCCGCTCGGCGCTGTCGGAGATCACCGGCATCCTCCCCGGAGCGGGAGCGCCCACGGTGACGCCGCTGGCGGGCGACGGTGACGCCGTGGCCGTGCACGCGGTCTGCCAGGAGAACGTCTTCTGGGAGACTCTCGAGAGGCTCAAGGGCGCCGGAGCCTCGGCCATCCTCGTGCTGCCCATCGAAAAAATGATGATGTGAGGCGCCGCCGATGAGACGCATCGACTGGCGCGCCGCCTCGGCCGCCGAGCGGACGGCTGCGCTGGCGCGGCCCGGGCGCGGTCGCGACCGCGTTGTCGCCGAGCGGGTCGCGGCGATCTTCGCCGACGTGCAGGCGCGGGGCGAGGCTGCCGTTCGCGACTGGGCGCTGCGTCTCGACGGCGCGGAGCCACGCGAGGCGCAGATCACCGACGCCGCGGTCGCCGCGGCGCGCTCTGAGGTGTCCGCGGCGGACGCGGAGGCGCTGGCTTTCGCCGCCACGGCGATCCGCCGCTTCCACGAAGCCGACCGGCCGGTGGACGGCGCGGTGGTCGAGACGGTCCCGGGATCGCGCAGCCGCCGCGTCTGGCGTCCGCTGGAGTCGGCCGGCCTCTATGTGCCGGGCGGCACGGCGCCGTTGTTCTCGAGCCTGCTGATGCAGGGGATCCCCGCGGCGGTGGCCGGCGTCGCGCGCCGGGTGGCCGTGACCCCGCCCGCACGGGACGGATCCGTGCACCCGATGATGGTCCTTGCGGCTCGCGAAGCCGGGCTGGAGTCGCTCTGGCTCGTCGGCGGAGCGCATGCGGTGGCGGCCTTGGCGCTCGGCGCCGGGCTGCCGCGTGTCGACAAGATCTTCGGACCGGGGAACGCCTACGTGGCGGAGGCGAAGCGCTTCGCGGCCGAGCTTCCGAACGGCCCGGCGGTCGACCTGCCCGCCGGACCGAGCGAACTGCTTGTGATCGCGGACTCGGCCGCCGATCCCACGCTCGTCGCGATCGATTTGCTGAGCCAGGCGGAACACGACGCAGACGCGCAGGTGCTGCTGGTGACGACGGACACCGGGATACTGGAGCGCGTCCAGGCGGAGGTGGAGCGGCTGCTCGCCCGGCTGCCCCGCGCCGAGATCGCTCGCCGCTCGCTCGCGGCCGCGCGCGCGGTGGTCTGCTCCGACCTGGAGGAAGCGATCCGGATCGCCGACGCCTACGCCCCCGAGCACCTGTCGCTGCAGGTCCGCTCGCCCGAGCGGTGGGCCGAGCGCGTGCGCCACGCAGGGGCGGTTTTCGTGGGAGAGCAGGCGGCCGAGACCTTGGGGGACTACGTCGCGGGCCCCAGCCACGTCCTGCCCACGGACGGAGCGGCGCGCACCTTCAGCGGCATCAGCACCGCGAGCTTCATGAAGAGCTTCGCCGTCCAGTCGGTCGACGCGGAGGCCGTGCCGGCGCTCGCCGAAGCCGCCGCCCGGCTGGCGCGGCTGGAAGGCCTGGAGGCGCACGCCCTGGCCGCGGACCTGCGCCTGGAGCGTGTTCGGGCACGGGGGGCGGCTTGAGGTGAGCACGCTCGATTTCCCGGCGCTCGTCTCCGGCGGCGAAGGTCTGAACCGCTATCCGGCGGAGCCTGAGGGCCTGCGCCGCCGGATGGCGGAGGTCTACGGCGTCGCGCCGGAGCAGGTGCTGCCCACGCGGGGAGCGACCCACGCGCTCGAACTGGTGCTCCGTGCCGCCGGCCGGTCCGGCGCGTCGTCGGTATGCGGCGACGGCTCGATGCTGCCTCGACTGGCCCGTCTATACGGCCTCGACATGGCAGAGGACGGCGCCGACGTGCGTGTGGTCACCTCGCCCTCGTCCCCCCGAGGGGAGGTCTTTCCCGCCGAGGCGGCTCGCGCCGCCGCGGGAGAGATCGGCCTGCTGGTCGTGGACGAGAGCGCGATCGAGTTCGCCGACGCGCCGTCCTTGGCCAGGCTGACGGCCGAGGTGGAAAACCTGGTGGTGCTGCGGAGCCTGTCGCTCGCCTACGGCCTAGCAGGCATCCGGTGCGGGGCGGCCGTGGCCCATCCGTCGATGATCGAGCGCTTGCGACGGGTGCTGGAGCCCCACGCGCTCCCAATCCCCTGCGTGCGCGCAGCCGAGGCCGTGCTGTCTCCGTCCCGTGCGCTCGCCGTGGATGCCCGCGTTCGGCTGGTTCGAACCGAGAAGGTTCGGATGCGCGATGCGCTGCAGGCTTCTGCGGACGTGCGACTGGTCACCGCCGGACAGGGCCCGTTCCTGTTCGTCGAGACCGACGCAGTTGCGGACCTGGAGGCGCGGCTGGCCCGCTACGGCGCGCAGGCGTGGTCCTGTGAAGGCGGGTTGCGCGTCGACGTGGGTCCGCCTGAGTCGAACGACCGCGCCCTCGCCGCCTTCGGAGGCCTGAGCGAACCGACGGCGCGCCGCCTAGGGGAGGCGGTGCGGGACACCAAAGAGACGCGGATCGTCGCCTCGGTCGACCTCGATCGCGCCGGAGACACGGCGGTGCGAACCGGGGTGGGCTTCTTCGACCACATGCTGGAGCAGGTGGCGGCGCACGGCGGCTTTTCGCTCCGCCTCGCCTGCCAGGGCGACCTCGAAACCGACCCGCACCACACCGTCGAGGACAGCGCGCTCGCGTTCGGCTGCGCCCTCCGGCAGGCGCTCGGGGACAAGGCCGGCATCGGCCGCTACGGCTTCGTGGCGCCCATGGACGAGGCGGAGGCCAGCCTAAGCCTCGATCTCGGCGGCCGGCCGTATTCGGTGTTCGAAGGCGCGTTCTCGGCGGAGCGGATCGGGGAGTATCCCACCGCGCTCACTCCCCACGTCTTCCGGTCCCTGGCGGATTCGCTAGGGGCGGCCATCCACGTGCGGGTGACCGGCGAGGACGACCACCACAAGACGGAGGTCTGCTTCAAGGCGCTCGGCCGGGCGCTGCGCCAAGCGGTCCGCGTCGAGGGCGGCGGTGTCCCCTCCACCAAGGGGATGATCGCGTGAGCACGGCGGTCCTCGACCTGGGGGTGGGCAACACCGCCTCCATGCTGTTCGCGTTGGAGCGGCTTGGCGAGAGCCCGCGCCTGACGGCCGACCCCGTGGTGCTGGCGGAGGCGGACCGGATCGTGTTCCCCGGCGTTGGCTCCGCGCGGTTTGCGGCGGACCGCATCGCCGCGCTCGGCGTGGCCGACACCCTGCGCGAGTTTCCGCGGCCGCTGCTGGGCGTCTGCCTCGGCATGCAGATCCTTTACGCGCGCAGCGAGGAGGGTGACGCCGAGGGGCTCGGCCTGCTGACCGCAGAAGTGCGGCGGCTGACGGCCGCGCCCGACCGACCCGTGCCGCACATGGGCTGGAACCGCCTGTCACGGGATCGCCCCGACGACCCGCTGCTGGAGGGGGTGCCGGAGGACGCGTTCGTCTACTTCGTGCACGGCTATGCGGCGCCCGTCGGCGAGGAGACCGCTGCCTCTGCCGAGTACGGGGTGCCGTTCTCGGCCGTGGTGCGGCGGGGCTCCGTCTGCGGCTGCCAGTTTCACCCGGAGCGGTCCGGCGGGGCCGGCGCGCGCATCCTGAAGAACTTCTTGGACCTGCCATGCTGATCTACCCGGCCGTGGACCTGCGCGCCGGAGTCTGCGTGCGCCTCCTGCAGGGGCGCTTCGACGCGGTCACGCGTTACGACGAGGACCCTCGTGCGCGCCTAGACGCGTTCGCCGCCGCCGGCGCCGAGTGGGTGCACGTGGTGGACCTCGACGGAGCGGAAGCGGGGGGGCCTCGACAGCACGAGTTGATAGGCGAACTGGCACGCGTTTCGGGGCTGCGGGTGCAGGCCGGCGGGGGCGTCCGCATGCGCGAGGACGTCGCGCGCCTGCTGCAGGCGGGGGTGGAGCGGGTGGTGGTCGGCAGCACCGCGGTGCGCGATCCGCAGTCGGTCGCACGCTGGCTCGAGGAACTCGGCGCCGATGCGATCACCGTAGCGCTGGACGTGCGGCTGGGCGAAGCCGGGCCGGAGGCGGTGACGCACGGGTGGCGCGAGGGCTCGGGCGTCTCGCTGTGGGAGGCGCTGGAGCGGCTCGGCGACGGGCGGCTGAGGCACCTGCTGGTCACCGACGTGGCCAAGGACGGAGCGCTCGCGGGGCCGAACGTGGACCTGGTCGCCGAGATCGTTCGCCGCCGGCCGGACCTTAAGCTGCAGGCGTCCGGGGGGGTGCGGGGGCTGGAGGATCTGGCCGCGCTTCGAACCGTCGGCGCGAGCGGTGCGGTCGTCGGCAAGGCGCTCTACGAGGGCTTGTTCCGGCTCGAGGAGGCGCTCGGTGCTGGCTAGGCGCGTGATCCCCTGCCTGGACGTGAAGGACGGGCTCGTCGTGAAGGGCGTCCGCTTCGAGGGCCACGAGGTCGTGGGCGAGCCGGTGGCTCTGGCGCGACGCTACGCGGAGCAGGGCGCCGACGAGCTGGTGTTCTACGACATCGCCGCGAGCCCTGAAGGGCGGACGCCCGCGTACGGCTGGATGCGCGAGGTGGCGCGGGAGCTCGACATCCCATTCACCGTCGCGGGCGGAATTCGGTCGGTGGACCAGGCGCTGTGCTGCCTCGAAGCCGGCGCCGACAAGGTGTCGATCAACTCGCCGGCGCTGGAGCGGCCCGCGCTGATCGAGGAGATCGCGCGCGTCGCGGGCTCGCAGTGCGTGGTGGTCGGCGTCGACAGCCTGGAGAGCGAGGGCGAGTACGTCGTGCGGCAGTACACGGGCGATCCCGCGGCGCAGCGCGCCGCCGGGCGCCGCACGCTGGACTGGGTGGCGGAGGCGCAGGAGCGGGGCGCGGGCGAGATCGTGCTCAACTGCATGAACCAGGACGGCGTCCGGGAGGGCTACGACATCGAGCAGCTGCGGCGGGTGCGGGAGCGGCTGTCGGTGCCGCTGGTGGCGTCGGGCGGGGCCGGGGCGGCCGAGCACTTCCGCGACGTGTTCGTCGAAGCCGACGTGTCGGGGGCGTTGGCCGCCAGCGTGTTCCACAAGGGCGTCCTCTCCATCCCCGTGTTGAAGGAAAGGCTCGCCGAATGGGGCGTTCCCGTCAGGCGCTGAGCGCTTCCGACGTGGCGGGCCTCGACTGGGCCAAGGCCGGTGGGCTGCTGCCGGCGGTGGTGCAGGACGCGCGCACGCTGCAGGTGCTGATGCTCGCCTACATGGACGAGGCGGCGCTCGCAGAGACGCTGGAGAGCAGGGAAGCGACGTTCTTCTCGCGGTCGCGGGGCGGGCGCTGGCGCAAGGGTGAGACCTCGGGAAACCGCCTGCGTGTGCGGGAGGTGTTCGCCGACTGTGACGGCGACGCCGTGCTCGTGCGGGCGGAGCCGGCGGGTCCCGCGTGCCACGAGAACACCACGAGCTGCTTCGGGGGAGAGGACGCGCCCGGCCTGGGCGTGCTGGCGCGGCTGGAGGGTACGATCGCCTCGCGCGCCGCGGCCGACCCGGAGCGGAGCTGGACGGCGCGGCTGCTGGCCGAGGGACCGAAGCGCGTGGCGCAGAAGGTGGGCGAGGAGGGCGTCGAGACCGCGCTCGCCGGCGCGGCCGGGGACGACGCGGAGCTGCGCGAGGAAGCGGCGGACCTGATATACCACCTGCTCGTTCTGCTGAAGGCGCGAGGGCTGGCGCTGCAAGACGTGCTCGACGTGCTGGCGCGGCGGGCGCGGTGACAGGCCCCTCGCCGAAGCCGGGCGTGCTCGAGATCGCCCCGTACGTGCCCGGGAAGGCGCGGGCGGCCGGGTTCGAGCGGCCGATCAAGCTGTCGGCGAACGAGAACGCGCTCGGGTGCAGCGCCTCGGCGCGCGCGGCGTATCTGGAAGCGGCCGCGAGGCTGAACCTGTACCCCGATCCACGGGCGACGTTGTTGCGCGAGGCGATCGCGGACCGGTTCACCCTTGAGCCGGAGCGGCTGATCTTCGGCTGCGGGTCGGACGAGCTGTTCAGCCTGGTGTGCAACGCGTACCTCGCGCCGGGCGACAACGCGGTGCAGCCGGAGTTCGGCTTCGCGGCCTGGGCCATCGCGGCGCGCGCGGCGGGCGCGGCGGTGAAGGACGCGCCGGAGCGGGCCCTGACGGTGGACGTCGACGCGCTGCTGGCGGAGGTCGACGACCGTACGCGCCTCGTGTTCCTGGCGAACCCGGCGAACCCGACCGGGACCATGATCCCGTTCGAGGACGTGCGCCGGTTGCACGCGGCCCTACCGGCCGAAGTAGTGCTCGTTCTCGACGGGGCATACGCCGAGTATGCCGCGCATCTGGCGGGCTTCGACGACGGGCTGGAGCTCGCGCGCCGGGCGGCCAACGTGCTGGTCACGCGCACGTTCTCGAAGATCCACGGGCTGGCGGGCCTGCGGATCGGGTGGGGGTACGGAGGGCCGGGCCTGATCGAGGCGATGGACCGGATCCGGCCCCCGTTCAACGCGGCCGCGCCGGCGCAGGCGGCGGCGGTGGCGGCGCTGGCGGACGCCGCGCACGTCGCCGCGTCGGTCGCGCACGTGGAGCGGCTCCGCCCGGAGATCGCCGCTGCGCTGGAGCGGGCGGGGGTGGCGCCCGTGCCTTCGGCCACGAACTTCGTGACCTTCCATGTTCCTCCGCAGTGCGGGCTCAAGGCGGCGGAGCTGGCCGCGGCGCTCGCGGCGCGCGGCGTGCTGGTGCGCGAGCTGAAGGGCTATGGCCTGCCGGACGCGCTGCGGGTCACGATCGGCCTCGACGAGGAGGTGAGCGCGTTCCTCGAGGGCCTGAGGGCGGCGCTGGCGGGGGGAATGTCCGCGCCTCGGGGCGGGGACATGGTCGGCGCCGAAATGGGGCGCGGATAGGTGAACAGATCGGCGTTGGCCCACTTCCGGGCGGCGGCGGCCGTCCTGCAGCGGAGGACCGGGAGCGGCGGTGTCAAAGAGCGCGAAGGGCCCCGGCGGGGGCTCCCTCGCCGCCATTGTAGTGCGGGCGGGAAGCCGGTGATCAGG
Organism: Caulobacteraceae bacterium; assembly: GCA_036386655.1. Lineage (GTDB taxonomy): Bacteria > Pseudomonadota > Alphaproteobacteria > Caulobacterales > Caulobacteraceae > JAHWJX01. The sequence goes on from DASVVG010000097.1 coordinate 19,413, forward strand.
GCGATGTCCCCGACATCGACGGATGTATCGCGATGTCCTCGGTTGTCCTGTCCCCGGGGACGAGGGTCAGGCGGCGGAGTCGCGCTCGACGACGCAGAGCCGCTCGTCGTCGCTCCAGACTTCGACGGCGCGGCGCTCCGGGCTGCGGGCCAGGCGGCGCAGGGCGTCCTCGCGGGCGGCTTCGGCGTCGGCGCAGGCGGCGAACTCGAACACCGGGATCGAACCGTTGGGGCTGATGAAGAGGAAGGTGTACATGGCGATCGCCCTCCGCGGGCGGACCCGGACGCGACCCTCCCGAGGGTTGTTCAGTATGGTTAGCGAAACGTTAACGCGGCTGCGGCGTCTCGCCGCCCGCCAGGAGCGCCCGTGACCCCCGACCCCACGATCCCGCGACACGACTGGACCCGGGCCGAGGTGGAGGCGCTGTTCGAGCTGCCGTTCACGGAGCTGGTGTTCCGGGCCGCCGCCGTGCACCGGCGGTGGTTCGATCCGGCGGAGGTGCAGCTCTCGCAACTGCTGTCGGTGAAGACCGGCGGGTGCGCGGAGAACTGCGGCTACTGCAGCCAGTCGGCGCACTTCGACACCGGGCTGAAGGCCAGCCGGCTGATGGACCCCGAGACGGTGCTGGAGGCGGCGCGCGCGGCGAAGGCGGGCGGGGCGCAGCGGTTCTGCATGGGCGCGGCCTGGCGCGAGCTGAAGGACCGCGACGTGCCGGCGCTCGCGACGACGATCGGCGGGGTGAAGGCGCTGGGGCTCGAGACGTGCGCGACGCTGGGGATGCTCACGGCGGAGCAGGCGCAGGCGCTGAAGACCGCCGGGCTCGACTACTACAACCACAACCTCGACACCGCGCCGGACGACTACGCGCGGGTGGTCAGCACGCGCACCTACCAGGACCGGCTGGAGACGCTGGAGCACGTGCGTGACGCGGGCATGTCGGTCTGCTGCGGCGGCATCGTGGGGATGGGCGAGACGCGGCGCGCGCGGGCGGGGCTGCTGCATGCGCTGGCGACGCTGCCGGCGCATCCGGACTCGCTGCCGGTCAACGCGCTGGTGCCCGATCGCGGGCACGCCGCTGGGAGACGCCGTGCTGGCGGAGGGGACGCTCGACGGGCTGGAGTTCGTGCGCACGGTGGCGGTGGCGCGGCTGGTGTGCCCGAAGGCGGTGGTACGGCTCTCGGCCGGACGGGAGACGATGAGCCGGGAGCTGCAGGCGCTGTGCTTCCTCGCGGGCGCCAATTCGATCTTCGTGGGCGACCGCCTGCTGACCACCGCCAACCCGGAGAAGGACGAGGACGCGCAGCTCTTCGCCGACCTCGGCCTGCGGCCGATGGGAGCGGTGCAGGCGGCGGTCTGAGGGCTACTTGTTCTTCGCGCGGAAGGCGACGGTGAAGGTGGGGTTTCCGCCGCCGGTGTTGCCGACGAAGATCCCCTTGGGCGCGATGCGCAGGTGCGTGACGGTGCTGTCGTAGCCGTCGCCGTCCGGGAGCGGCGTATAGCCGAACGTGCTGCCGCCGTTGTTCGAGAAGCTGAGGTCGGTCGCACGTGTGTAGGTGAGGCCGCTGACCGGCGAGCCGTTGGTGAAGGACACCGGGCCGCTCCCCGCGCCGCCCAAGTCGCCCACATAGAGCGTCGCCTGCGTCGGCACCGCCTCGACCAAGGCCACCGAGTTGCTGTCGGAGCTGTTCGAATTCGTGCTGGAGACCGTGGTGGAATACTCGATCACCGCGCCGGGCATGCGCTTGGGCTGTGTCGTGTCGTTGGCGGGGTCCGAGATGACCTGGCTGATCTTGCTGATGCTGTAGCTGGGGTAGCCGTTCGCGACGACGACGAGGCGGGGCGGCTGTTCGCCCGCGGTCACGGTCTCCTTGGAGGCGAGGGACACGCTGGTGGCCGCCGATCCCGACGGGGCGGTCAACATGATGCCGTGGTTCGTCGTGCCTGCGCGCCAGTCCCGGACCAGGCTGGTCACGTCGATGTCCATGTACTGCCCGGCCGTCGCCGGTGTCGCCGAACCCACGATCGCGGCGTCGTGGTTCAGCGCCATGCTGCTCCAGGTCACCGTGCCTTCCGCCCACGCCGTGTTGGCGCGGTGTGCGCGGACCGTCAGGCCGGAGCTGGCCGTGGTCACCCACATGCGCAGGGTGGCGCTCACCACGTAATGCCCGGCCGGCACGGACGAGATGTTGAACTGGACCAGCGTCTGCGACTTGTCCGGCTCGACACGCAGCGGCGTGGCGCCCTGGACCTGGCCGGCCTGGTTCGAGCGCATCCAGGCGTCCTGGCTCGGAGCGATCGTGTAGGTGACGGACTGCGCCGAGGCCGCAGCGGGAAACAGGGCGGCCGCGAGCGCGAGCGCGCCCCCTGTGAGCACCCCCAGCAGCCCCGCCCTCGCGCGCAACGTCATGGCGCGAGCATCAGAGAACATAGCTAATCCACGTTTAAGAACGGCGCGCCGTCACAGGTAATAAGTCGTACACGAACGTAGTAATCACCCGTTAGCGAAGGTCATGCTTAATGTGACAAAGGCGTGCACTCTGCGCCGACAGGGCTATTGTGGTCATGAACCGCCGGTTGGGACTGTCCGCAGCGACAGTATTACTGGTAGCGCTGAGCGGGACTACTGCCCTTGCGGGCGGTACGCCTTCCGGTACGACCGTGACCAACACGGTGACTTTGGACTACTCGGTCGGCGGCGTGCCGCAGACGGCGGTACAGGCCAGCGCCACGTTCGTGGTCGACACCAAGATCGACCTCACGGTCACCAAGAACGCCGACGCGGCCTCCATCGCGCCGGGCTCCGCCAACCGGGTGCTGGCGTTCACGCTGGCCAACACCGGCAACTCGACCCAGGGCTACATGCTGACGGCGGTGCAGGGCGCCGCCACGATGACGATGACCAACGTCCGGATCTTCCGCGACGTGAACGCCAACGGCGCCTACGACAGCGGCACCGACACGCTCTACACGCCGGGCACGAACGTCGGCGACCTGGCGGCCGACGCCACGCAGCGGCTGCTGATCGTGGCCGACACGCCGGCCGGCGCTACCGACGGTCAGAGCGCGGTCTGGTTCCTGGTCGCACAGGCGCTCAACGCCGGCACTACCACCGTGTCCACGCAGACCGCGGGCGCCGACAACAAGGATACGATCCAGGTCGTGTTCGCCGACGGCGACGGCGACGCCGGCACGAACGACAGCGCGCGCGACGGCAAGCACACCTCGTTCGGCACGTTCACCGTCGCGGCCGCCAGCCTGGCGGTCACCAAGACATCGACGGTGGTCAGCGATCCGCTGAACGGCTCCACCGATCCCAAGCGCATCCCGGGCGCGCGCATCCGGTACAGCATCACGGCCACCAACAGCGGGTCCGCGGCGGCGACGAGCGTCGTCATGACCGATCCGATCCCGGCCAACACGGCTTACGTCCCGGGCTCCATCACGCTCAACCTCGGCGGCGGGGCCACGCCCAAGACCGACGTCGGCGGCGACGACGAGGTGGACTACAACGCGACCGTCGCCGGAGCCGTGCGCGCCGCCGCGGGCACCATCGCCGCCAGCGGCGGCTCGGTGACGCTGGTCTTCGACGTCACCGTAAACTGACCCGCGGGCGGGCCGCGGGCATGGGCCGGCCTTTTCGAACGAGCCAGCGGGCGCCGCTCCGCCGCAGCCTGACGGCGTTCGCCGCCGGCGTTCTCAGCCTGGCCGCCACCGCTTCGCCGGCCGCCGCGCAGGCCTCGCGGATCTCCAACACCGCCTGGCTCGAGTACGTCCAGGCCGGGGGCGATCCCGACCGCGCGGTTTCGAACACGCACGAGTTCGACGTCATCACCGATTTCGAGCCGGGGCAGATGTCGATCCTGCGCCTGGCGCCCGGCGGCGGCCTGCGCCTGCAGGTGGCGCCGGTGCGCTACAGCCCCTCGGGGCAGGCCGAGGGCAGCTTCTCGCCCGCGCCCGCGCCGACGGAGAACGGGCGCGCCATCCCGCTGCAGTCGCCGGTCACGCTGGAGCCGGCGCCGTCGCTGTCCACGACGGGGGTGCTGTTCCTGCGCATCATCGACCAGCGGCGGAACCTGGACAAAGCCGCGCCCGACCACCTGGTGCTCACCGTCACCGTGCCGGAGACCGGCGACAGCGAGATGCTGCAGCTGCAGGAGAACGGCCCGGACACGGGCGTGTTCACCGGGGCGTTCTCGACCGCTCCGGCGCCGGCGGCGCGGCGCGACGGGCGGCTGCCCATCCAGCGCGGCCACGGGCTGGTGGTGATGCGCGCCGACATGGGCGCGCGCAATGTGCTGGCGCAGATCAACGGGCAGTCGAAGTCGTTCGGCGTGGTGATCTCGAGCGCGACGGGGCTGCCGCTCAACAACATCCCTGTCACGCTGGTGGACGCGGTCACCGGCCTGCCGGCGCAGGTGTTCAGCGACGACGGTGTGACGCCGTATCCGTCGACGGTGCGCTCGGGCGCGGTGGTGGTGGACGGCGCCGGACGGCATCACGAGGCGGAGTCGGGACGCTTCCGCTTCCCGAACACGGCGCCGGGCACCTACCGTGTGGTGGCGGACGCGCCGCTGGGGTTCAAGGGACCGTCGGCGACGCCGCTGTCGGTGCTGCTGTCGCTGCGCACCGGGTGGCTCCTGTTCGACGAGGACGGGTCGTGGGGGCGGCCGTTCGTCCACCCCGGAGGGCAGATCGCCAGCTTCGACGTTCCGCTCGACCCCGACGGGTCGCTGCGCATCGAGAAGACGACCAACCGCACCGACGCCGCCCTGGGCGACGTGGTGTTTTACGGCGTCAACGTGGTGGCCGACGGGAGCGGCGCCGCGGGCGTGCAGATCATCGACGATCCGCCGGCGGGCTTCCACTACCGACCGAGATCCGCACGCCTCGACGGTGAAGCCGTCGCAGAGCCGACCGTCGACGCCGACGGCCGGCTTCGGTTCTTCATCGGCAACCTGCAGCCGGAGCAGGCCAAGCGGCTGAGCTATGGCCTGCAGGTCGGCGGGCGCGCGGCGCTCGGCCAGGCGATCAACCGCGCGCGCGCGGAGGATGCGCCGGGGCGCGAGTCGAACGTCGCCATGGCGGCGCTGCGGGTGCGCGACGACTTCTTCGGCCGCTCGGCCTCGCTGGTGGGGCGCGTGGTGATCGGCGCCTGCGGCACGGATCCGGTCGGGGTCGAGGGCGTGCGGGTGTATCTCGAGGACGGCGCCGTCGCGGTGACCGACAAGCGCGGCCGCTATCACTTCGAGGACGTGCGGCCGGGCGCGCACGTGGTGAAGCTCGATCGCGAGAGCCTTCCCGAGGGCGCGACGGCGAAATCCTGCGGGCCGCGGTCGCGTGAGCGGGCGTCGCGGTTCGTCGACGTGCAGGGCGGGGCGCTCTGGCGCGCGGATTTCCGGCTGATCCCGGGGGCGGCGGCGGCGGCAGCGCCGGCCGCAGTGGTCGAAGCCGCCGCTGACGCGCCGACGGCGCCGGCAGATGCCGCGTCGGCTCCGGTGGAGCCGGGTCAGACCGCGCTGGTCGAGTTCGTCACACCGGAGGCGGACCACCAGCCGCGGATGAAGTCCGTCCACGTCACGCTGCGGCACGACCGGGGACTGAAGGTGGTCCTGCTCCAGGGCGACCGGCCGGCACAGGCGGAGAACTTCGAAGGGACGCAGGCGGCGCAGGACGGCGGCGCACTGAGCACCTGGCGCGGGCTGGACCTGGTCGACGGCGCGAACCGCTTCGTGGCCGTGGCGACCGACGTTACGGGACGCGAGGTCGCGCGCGTGGAGCGGGTGGTGACGTTCACCGGGGCGGCCACCGCGGCGCGGCTCGACCGCGAGGGGTCGTTGCTGAGCGTCGGTCCCCACGGCGAGCCGGAGATCGTGCTGGCGCTGACGGACGCCGAGGGACGGCCCGCGCGGCCGGGCAGCTACGTCGAGGCGTCGGTGGAGGCGCCGCATGCGTTTCCTTCCGCCACGGACGACGCGGCGCCGGTGCGGCGGAAAATGCTGGAAGTGGACGACGGCGGCCTGCTGCGGGTGCGGCTCGCGCCCGTGGACCGCGCTGAGCGGGTGGTGCTGGGCGTGGCGCTGCCCTCCGGCGAGCAGACGTTCGAGGTCGAGTTGCGAGAAGCAACGCGCGACTGGCTGCTGGTGGCGCTGGCGTCGGGCACCGCTGGCCAGGCGCGCGACGACAACATCCTGAACACCTCGCTGTTCGACGACCGGGTGGCCTTCTTCGCCAAGGGGCGCATCCTCGACGACTGGTCGCTGAAGGTCGGCTACGACTCCGAGCGCGGCCGTTCGGACGAGCGTCTGTTCACCGCGCCGGAGGAGCGCTCCGTCTACCCGCTGTACGGCGACCAGAGCCGGCTGGGGCACGAGGCGCCGAGCTCGGGCTCGCTCTACGCGCGGCTGGAGAACGATCGGCTGGTCACGGAGTTCGGGGACTTCGAGGCGGCGTTCTTCGGGACGGAGCTGACCGCCTACCGCCGGCGCATGCACGGGCTGCAGGGCTCGTGGACGGACGAGCTGAACAGCGTCCAGGCGTTCGTCAGCGACACCGGCGCGCAGTTCGTCCGCGACGAGATCCCGCTCGACGGCACGAGCGGCGTGTTCCGGCTGCGGCGCGCGCCGCTGATCGTGAACTCAGAGCGCGTGGCGCTGGAGATCCGCGACCGCTTCCGCGCGGGCGAAGTGCGGTCGCGGCGGTCGATGGCCCGGCATGTGGACTATGAAATCGACTACGGGTCGGGCGAGATCTTCCTGACCAACCCGGTGCTCGACATCGACTCGGGGTTCGAGACGGTGGTGCTCACGGTCGAGTACGAGACGATCGGCGCGGACGGCATGGACCCGTCGGTGGGCCTGCGGGCGGAACGGCGGATCGGCGAGGCGCGGGTGGGCGCGACGTTCGTGCGCGAGCCGCACCAGGGCGAGGCAGGCCAGCTGTTCGGGCTGCACGCCGAGAAGCCGCTGAACGAGCACACGCGGGCGCTGGCCGAAGTGGCGGTGAGCGACGGGCCGATCGGCACGGGCTCGGCGGTCGACGTCGAGATCCTGCACGAGCAGGAGCACGTGAGCGCGCGCGCGTACCTGAGCCACCAGGACCGCGCCTTCGGGCTCGGGCGGCGCCGGGAGTCGCTCTCGGGCGTGACCGAGTTCGGCGTCGAAGGGCGGGCGGACGTCGCGCGGCTCGGCGGTGACGCCGAGGTGCACGCGCAGGCCTACCATCGCGACAGCGCCATGGTCGGCGGGGCGCGCGCCTTCATGCAGGCGGGCGTGGCGCGCAACTTCGCCGGGGCGCGGTTCGACGTGGGCGCGCGGCGCGTCTCCGATGTGGCGGAATACGACGACAGCGAGGCGGTGTCGGACCAGCTGCTGCTGGGCGTGCAGCGCGGCTTCATGAACGACCGGCTGACGCTGCGGCTCGCGCGGGAGCACGGGATCGCGGGCCACGACGACGTGCTGGAGTTCCCGACGCGGACGCTGGTGCGCGCCGACTGGCGGCTGAACGACACGAGCACCGCCTACGTCACGCACGAGCAGCTGGAGTCCGGCGAGCGCCGGGGCCACCTGAACCGCATCGGCGTGCGCGGCTCGCCCTGGGGCGGTGCGCAGGCGAACGTCTCGGCGGACCAGTTCGCGTCGACGGCGGGCGCACGCATGGGGCTGTCGTACGGCTTCACCCAAGCGCTGCAGGTGGTGCAGGACTGGACGGTCAGCGCGGGCTTCCAGCGCCGCGAGGGGCTGGAGGGCGAGCATTCGGCGCCGGCGGCCTCGTCGCTGCGCTTCG
>DASVVG010000098.1:0-9654 GCA_036386655.1 Caulobacteraceae bacterium
CGAGACCTACACCCGCTACGAGGAAGAGACCTTCGCCTCGCAGGGCTCCATCGCCCTGGACGGCGGTGTGGGCGGCTACGTCCACTGACCTGACGGGGAGCGCTTTCACCGGCGCTCCCGCTTCAGGACCGGTTCACGTGCGGACGTGAAAACGAGGGACGCCGCGCAAGCGGCTCCCTCCCTCGAGAAGCCTGGCCCCGGCGAGCGATCGCCGGGGCCTTTCTTCGCGTCAGCGCCGGGCGCGGGCGCGCACCACCGGCAGCGGGCGCGCCACTGTCTCCAGCACGATCTTCGCGGCCTTGCGCCCGATCTCCTCGCCCGCCTCGTTCGAGAAGCGGTAGTGGACGCCGCCGTACATCCGGGAGTCCGAGACCTCCTGCACCCAGGCGTCCCAGCTCGGCAGCACGTGCACGGCGGCCAGGGGCATCCCTATGGACCCGACCTTCACGCCGCCGGCCGGCTTCGGCCCGGTTTCCGTCTTCAGCACCTCTGCGTTGGCGGCCGCCGCGGTGCAGTGCCCGCACGGGTACTCCTGGAAGTTCGGCGTCGCGATCAGCGGCGTCCACGCCAGATCCGGTTGCGTCGCGTCGTTGCCGTCCTCGGCGCCGTTCCGGATGGCGGTGATCGGCCGCCAGAACTCGTAGTGCTGCTTGGCGGTGACCATGGCCACGGCCGCGTCGTCCAGCGCCATGTTGTAGAGCGCGAACATGCGCGCGTTCTGCACCGGCCGGCGTCCCGGCTGATCGGCCACCATCCTCAGCGTGGGCGTGAGGTCGTAGGCCTGCCGGTACTTCGCCACCAGCGTCTGGTAGGGCGTCCGCTCCTTGCTGGTCTTGCCCCCGAGGCGGCGCACCTCCTCGTAGTCGCGGCCCCAGCGGTCGCTGGTCAGCGCCACCGGCGGGGGCGGGCGTAGCGCCTCGTAGCTCGGGACCGCCCACGGGCGGTAGGCGCCGTAGTGCGACTCCAGCTGCGGCAGCGGCACGGAGACGAACATGCCGGGGGCGGTGCGGGGGCGGTAGGGCGCCTGCGGCACCGCCGGATCGATCCCGCCGGCGGCGATCGCCGCCTTCGCCGCCTGCTCGCCGATGAGCCGCCCCGCCTCGCGCTTCCCCTCGTCGGTGATCGCCGCCATCGCGATGGTGTAGTTCTCCTCGAGCGCCGCCTTCTTGTCGGGGTAGTGGTGGAGCATGACCTGGTAGGCGGCCGTCACGGCGGCGGCGTCCTGCGAAGCCGTGGGGTCGCCGGCCGGGAGCTTCAGGTAGCTCTCGTACCGCCGGTCGATGGCGTTCAGCGCCTCGAACATGGCGAGCGACACCCGCGTCACGGTCCGCTGCTGCTCCGGCGCGCCGCCGCCGTACTGCGGCGACACCTTGTTGGCGAACTCCCACCAGTCACAGACCGTATCGGCCTGCACGGGCTGGGCGGACATGAGGGTCGCGGCGGCCACAGACGCGGCGGCCGCGACGCTGAAATTCAGGCACACTTTGGGCATAGCTTTCCTCCTGGTTGGTTTGACGTCACTGAATTTGCTTGGCTTTCGCCGTTAGGCGGGGGCGGGCGCGACCCGCGCGGGCCGCTTTCGGGGCCGGGTGCGGATCATCCACCAGACCAGCGCGGCGAGCGGGGCGAGCGCGAGCGCCCAAAGGTGCGGCCCGTGCAGGGCTCGCGGGATCTCGTCCGCCTGCCCGAGGAAGAACGAGCCCGTGGCGATGAACATCGCCGCGCACATCCGCCAGAGATGGCGGCGGAGGCGCTGGAAGCCGGCCAGACCGCCGCGCCGGATCACCTTCACATCGAGCGCCGCCGCCAGCGCGGCCACGGCGGCGAAGATGAACCGCGCCGGGACGGGCACATCGGTGCGCGCTCCGCTCGCCGCCAGCAGCGCGCCGAGCACGCTGGCCGCCGCCAAAGCCGCGCCGAACGCGAACCCCGCAGTCTCGAGCCGGCCCACGGTCCCCGCGGGCCTGCGCATGGCGCCCCAGCCGGTGAGGACGAGGTAGCAGGTGAAGGCGCCCGCGACCGCGTTCCCTGACTGTCCCCTCGCGAGGCCCAGGACGCCGGCGAACACGGCCATGACCAGCATCGACGCCACGAAGGCGTTGCCGGCGAGCTTGTGGCGCGCGCCGCCTTTGCGCAGCACCAGCGCCGCGTACCCGGCAGCGATGGCCACGGTCCCGGCGGCGATGTGGACGAGCAGCACCGCACCCTCGAGGAGGTCCCGCTCCATCAGATCGGCCCCCGCGTCCGGCGCATGTGGATCGCAGCGGCCAGGAACGCGGCCGCCAGCGCGACGCCGACCCACAGGCCGGGGAGGGTGTAGAGCCGCAGCGGCTCGAGGTCGGAGAGGCGCTCGATCCACACCTTGCCCTCGCCGCCCGCGCTGAACGGCTGGATCACGCCGCCGCCGAGGCGCCGCTCCAGCGCCCAGTGACCGACGGTGTGGTGCAGGATCGTGTGCTGGACGATGAACGCCGCCAGGAACGGCGCGGCCGCCCACATGAACGGCCAGCGCGGCGCCCACGCCGAGACCAGCAGCAGCCAGGCGTAGATCGGCGCGTACCACAGCACCATGAACGGCAGCCCGTAGAGGAGCGACAGCCACAGGAACGGCAGGTCCAGCCGGCCCCACAGCGTGCGCGGATCGAAGCCCTGCAGCGACCAGACGAAGCTCTGCAACGCCGCCATGACGATGGTCGCCGCGACCGCCAGCCCGAAGATCACCACAGGCAGGACGAGCATCGGCACGGCCGCCTTGGACAGGACGGTGGTGGTGTCGGACACCGGCAGCGACTTCCAGAACAGCACGCTCCGGTCGCGCCGCTCGCCGTAAAGCGCACCCACCGCGTAGAGCACGCCCACCAGCAGCGCGCTGATCACGATCAGGCCGGTCACCGCGTCGTAGTGCATCATGAAGCCGCGGCTTCGCGCCGGGTCCGCCAGGGAGGCGCTCCGCACGCCGGCGGTGGTGAACGTCGCCAGCAGATGGATCAGCATCGCGAAGGCGGCCACCGCCAGGGGCGCAAGGTAGAGCGCGCGGTGCTCCCACAACTCGCGCCGCAGCGACCAGTAGAAGGCGCGCGTCCAGGGGACCGCCGCCGCTTCGGCCATGGGCAGCGGACGATCGCTCACGCCGCGGTCCTCCGGCTCGGGGCGGCGTCGCGGCTGAGCAGCGCCACGAACACCTCGGCCAGGCTCGCGTTGCGCACCTCGCCCAACGCCGACAGCCGGGCGCGGTCGCGGTTGTCGAACAGCAGGATGTTGCGGCCGAACGCCTGGCGCTCCTGGATCGGCTGCAAGGCGCGCGCGGCGCTCATCTGCTCGGGCGGCACCACGACCTCCGCGAAGCGCGCCTCGACATCCTCCATGCTGCTCTCGAAGACGACGCGGCCGCGGTTCACGAACACCACGTCCGTCAGGATGTGTTCGACTTCGCTCACGTCGTGCGTGGAGACGACGATGGTGCGGTTCCCGTCGAAGTAGTCGTTCAGCAAGGCTTTGTAGAACTGCTTGCGATACAGCAGGTCGAGCCCCAGCGTCGGCTCGTCCAACACCAGCAGCCGCGCGTCCACGGCCATCACCAGCGCCAGGTGCAGCTGGGTGACCATGCCCTTCGAAAGCTGGCGCACCTTGTCGGTCGTCGCGATGTTGGTCCGGGCCAGGAAGGCTTCGGCGCGCTCCCGGTCGAACCACGGGTGGACGCCCGCCATGAAGTCGATCGCCTGCCGCACCCGCATCCAGCGCGGCAGCACCGCCACGTCCGCGATGAAGCAGACGTCGTTCATCAGCGCGCCGCGGTCCTTCCACGGGTCGCGGCCGAGGACCTTGAGCGCGCCGTCGTAAGGGATCAGGCCGGTGATCGCCTGCAGGGCGGTGCTCTTGCCCGCGCCGTTGGGCCCGATCAGGCCCAGGATGCGGCCCTCCTCGAGCCGGAGGTCGATCCCGTCCAAGGCCACCTTGGGTCCGTAGGCCTTTCGCAGGCCGCGCGCTTCGAGACAGGTCATCGGCTCAGCCCGCCTTGCGCTTCGGCGGCGCCGGCCGCTTCGGGTCGAGGCCGCCCAGCAGCTGCTCCGTCAGCCCGAGCCGCTCGATGGTCGCGCGGATCTCCGGCCACTGCTCCGACAGAAACTTCTGCTTCTCGTCCTGCAGCAACACGCTGCGCGCGCCCGTCCTCACGAACATGCCGACCCCCCGCCGCTTCTCGACCAGCTGTTCGTCCACGAGCTGCTGGTAGGCCTTGAGCACCGTCAGCGGATTGATCCGTGTGTCGGTCGCCACGCTGCGGACGGAAGGCAGCGGGTCGCCCTCGGCGAGCGTTCCCTCGAGGATCATGGCGACGACCCGATCGCGGACCTGTCGGTAGATCGGCTGGCTGTCGTTCCACTCTGTATCCATGACCCATTCCGGCTGCCCCTCCGGGCCTGCGGACGACCGCGGCCCTTCGGCCCCTGCCCGCTAGGTGTTATACATACATACAACACCAAACCAGCGCAAGTGGCGGCGGCGCGGGCGGTCGCGCTCCGCCGGCAGAGGGAGCGACACCGCTCGTAGGCGGGCAGCACAAGAAAAAGCGCCCGGCCGTGAGGCCGGGCGCTGGTCAGGAACGAGGAACTCTACGCGGGACTGAACTACCTGTTCGGGTTGTTGGCGTAGAAGGCGGCGTTGTTGCCGACCGCGTGCGCCGTGCTCCGGACGTTGCGGGCGGAGCCTCCGATGTCGGTTCGAGCAGTGACGTTGACCCCGCCGGTGTTGATCTGGCGGTTGTTGGCCGTCAGGCCGCCTTCGCAATCGCTGCAAACCGAGCCGTACACGTTGTTGCCGTAGCCCGTGGCCAGGACCTCGGCGTCGTAGCCGTTCCCGCCGAAGAAGGCCGCTTCCACGTCGACCTGGCCGTCGTTCTCCTGGTCGGCGTCGATGTCGAGGTCTTCGCCGGCGTTGTCGGCCCAGATCGAGTTGCCCACGCCGTTGGCCAGCGCGCTCGCGGCGCCGAAGTCCTGGACGTAGAGGTAGGTCTCGGCCCGGACGTAGCCTTCCTGCTTCTGGCGGGCGTCGATCCCGGCGTCGCGGCTGCGGCTGAGCAGAGACACGGTGTTCCCCGACGCCTGCGCGTCGGTGTTCACCAGGTAGCCGCTCTTCACGTTGCCGACCACGCTGGCGATCGTCTGGCCGGTGGCGTGCTGGTGCGCGCCGACCTTGCCCGAGGCCCCGTCGCCGGTGTGCGACACGTCGTTCGACGCCGCCGAGGCCCCGAGGTTCGCCGTGCCCTTCACGTGGAAGAGCGAGGCGTCCGTGCTGGCCTTCACCGAACCGTGCTGGCGCTGCAGCGTCTCGGAGCGCGAGTAGGCGCCGCTGCCGACCGCGTACGAGTGGCTGTTGCCGATCGCCGAGGAGGTCGCGTCGGTGTCGCCCGAGGAGCTGAGCTCAGCGCGGACCTTCGTCTTCGCCGTGACCTTGGAGCCGTCGTCCACGACCTGGCGGACGTTGGCGTCGATGACCCCGCCGTCCGTGGCCCAGACCTCGCCCTGGTTGCCCGTGGCGGCCGAGGAGGCTTCGGTCTTCGGCGTCCAGCCGTGGATCTCCACGTCCGTCTTCGCCTTCACGTCGGCCTTGACGCGCTGCTTCGACGCGAAGTCGAGGCGGCGGTTCTGGACGCCGGCGGCGATGGCGTTGCCGGAGGCGACCACCTCGGACTGCACGCCGTCCGAGGGGTCGATCACGTGCAGGCGGCCGTCGGCGAGGACGTCGCCGAGCAGGACCTGCTCGTTGTCGACGTCCGCGCCGGGACCGGTCTGGGCGTTAGCGGCGGACGCGACCGTCGCGACGGCTGTTCCAGCGAGAAGGATCTTCGCGAGTCGCCGCATTGTTGGTCCCCAGGTTCTCGTAAGCGGGATAGAAGTTGCCGGTGGCGCCGGCGGTGAGCAGCGGGTCGCTTTCGAGGCAGACTTCCGGTCCGGGCGCGCCGTACAGGTTGGCCATCATCTCGAGCACGCCGCGTTCGACGGTCGCGCGGACCGCCAGCTGCAGGGGCTCCAGAGCGCCTTCGCCGGCCGACACGTCGAAGATGTTGCCGTTCAGGAAGTCGAAGATCCCGAGGCTGATCTCGCGGCCGATGACCTGCTTCTGGTAGGAGATCACGTCCACGACCTCGAGGGTCTTGGTCTCCACCAGGCGAAGGTCGACGCCGATGTTCATGACGAACAGCCGAGCGCCCAGGTTGCCCTTGAAGTCCGTCGGGTCAGGGTCCGCGCCGAAGGCGTCGATCCCCGAAGAGCGGATGTTGTAGTTCAGCTCGGTGATGCCGCCGACCAGGTAGAAGTCGGAGCCCGGGACCTGACCCGCATGGATCTTGCGGAAGTCGCCCGGCACGTCGTCCGAGATGAGCTTGTTGTTGGCGTACTTGAGCTCGAGCTCGCCCACCGAGGTGTCGTAGCGCTCGACCAGCCGGGCGCCCGACTTCGCCAGGGCCGAGATGGCCATCAGCGAAGCGCCCTGCGTGATCTTGCGGCCCGAACCGTCGGACTCCGCCTTGCCGGTGTAGTCGGCGATGCGGCCGACCGCGATGCGCGGGGCGCCCATGTTGTTCTGCCGGGCCCAGCTGCCGAGGCAGACCAGCGCCTGGCTATAGGGGGTCGGGTTGGCCGTGACCGGCGCGGTGCCGATCGGAGAGGCGTACAGCCCGCCCGGTCCGGCGACCGGGGAGACGCAGCCAGCCAGCGCCATGGAGGCCGCAGCCGCCACCGCCGGGATCTTCGCCTGAGCGAAGAGCATGGTCTTCAACTTAGTCATTGAGCTTGAGCTCCCCGTTGAGCACCGACCGGCTGTTGGCGGTGACGTTGCCGTTGTTGATCTGGGTCGAGTTCACGATCACCGTGTTCCAGCTGCCCTGGGTGATGACCTGGAGGTTGTTGCCGATGGCGGTGGCGCTGCCGCCGCCCCGACGCCGACCGCCGGCTCCCGCGTAGACCGAGCCCGCGCCGCTGGCGTTGCTGTCCACGTATTCGGTGTTGTCCGAACCGTCCTGGATGATGCCGTCGACGATGATCCGGTTGCCGTTCTCATCGCGGGTGCGGACGTTGATGCCCTGGTTCTCGGTGCCCTGGATGCGGCCCCAGCCCCCGTTGAGGGAGGCGGAGTTGGTGGTCGCGGTCTGGGCCGAGGCCTGCCCGGCCATGAGCGCCGCGCACGCCGCGGCGATCACCGCGCCGGTGCGGGACAGCTGCTTGTTGAGTTCGTGCGTCATCGAGGCGCTCCGTTGTTCGGACCGACCTCAGCAACCGCCGTGCCAGCGTGAATCCGGCGTTTACCCACGGGGGCGAGGGGGTTTCGCCGCTGGCGGGAAGCTGAAAAGGGTGAATGCAGGCGGCTGACGCCCGAAAACGATAAGCAGCCGGAGCGCCGAGTGTCCCACAACGGGCCAGAGACGACTGAAGACCGCCCCGGGCGCGAACCCGCCGTCACCGCGCCGTGGCCGCCGCTGGTCCTCGGCGTCGCGCTGATCGGCCTCTTCGTCCTGCAGGGCCGCGCCCCGGACCAGGAGCTGCTCTACCTGCGGTACGGCCTGAGCCCCGAGGCGGCGGAGCAGGGGAGGCGGCTGGGGTTCGTCACCTCTCTCTTCGTGCATGGGAACTGGGCGCACGTGCTGATGAACGCGATCGGCGCACTGGCCTTCGGCGCGGGCGTGGCCCGGCTCTTCGGGACCCGGATCCTCGGCGCGGCCGCCTTCTTCCTCTTCTTCCTGGTCTGCGGCGCGCTCGCCGGCGCGGCGTTCGTCTGGCTGAAGGCCGGCGCGCCGGTCGTGCTGATCGGCGCCTCCGGTGGAGTGTCCGGTCTGATGGGGGCCGCCTCGCGGGTGATCGGTCGGGAGCGGGGCCTGGCCCCGTTCACCAGCCCCTCTGTCATCGGCCTGGCGGTGGGCTGGCTCGTGGTGAACCTGCTGGTGGCGGTGCTGGGCTTCGCGCCGGGGGCGGGGACCACGCCCGTCGCATGGGAGGCGCACCTCGCCGGCTACGCCGCCGGGCTGCTGCTGGTCGGGCCCGTGACGGCCCTTCTCGGCCGCCGCGACGCCCCGGCATTTGATTCACGCGCGTAAACGGGCGAGATTTCACGGGAAGTCGGCTCGGGACGGAGGCTCCGACGGTGCTGGTGTCACAGATCATCAAGCATAAGGGCTCGGACGTGTTCACCGTCTCGCCCGACCAGACGCTGTCGGAGGCCGCCCGCCAGCTGAATGAGAAGCGGGTCGGCGCCCTGGTGGTCCGCGACGCAGGCTCGGTCATCGGGATCGTCTCCGAGCGCGACATCGTCCGCGAGTTGGCCACCGGGGGCCCCGCCGCCCTCGAGCGCCCCGTAGCCGAGCACATGACGCGCGACGTCATCTTCGCGGCCCCGCACGAGACCGTCGACGCGCTGCTGGCCCGGATGACGGACCGGCGCGTGCGCCACCTGCCGGTGGTGAGCGGGCAGGGGGAGCTCTGCGGCCTGGTCTCGATCGGCGACCTCGTGAAGCACAAGATCAGCGAGATCGAGGCCGAGGCGCAGACGCTGAAAAACTACATCGCCGCCGGCTGAGGCGAGTGGCCCCCGAAGGGCGCGGGGGTGCGACATTCCTGACCACTCCGGGCCCCTAGCGGGGTCCGCCGCCGGGGCCTAGATAGGCGGTCCGGTCGGGGCGCTTCCAAGGGGGCGCAGCGGCCGGGCCGGTTGCGAAAATCGGCGTTTCGAGGCCTTGCCAAAGAGGCCTCCGGCGCCTATCTCAGCATCCGGTCGGAGGATGGGTCGAGCGGCTTACAGCCACTTGACTTTCGCTAACCACGAAGACATCTTCCGCCGCTCAATCGACTCGCCCAGGCGTACATGAGGGATGCTCCTCGGAGTTCTCTTCGCGCCGGTTTTTGTCGCTCCGCCCGGTTCTCCGGGAAGGCGAAAAAAGCTTCGGAGGGTCGGTTGACACCGAGGTGGGCTAACAATAGATAGCCGCCTCCGCCGCAGCCGGGCGCTAAACGGCGGTGTCGCTCCGGCGGCACCGGGTCTTTGACATCGTTGAATTGGAAAGAGAAACGCAGGCGGCGGTGTCCTGGCGGACGTACTCGGAGCAATCCGGGTGACGTCTCGACACTGACGAACTTGCGGTCTCTTGAAGACACCATGAATACCCGCGTCCCGGTTCCACCGACGGCGCGGATACGATTGGGAACTCGTCAAGATACTATGCAAACCAGAACGCCCGGCCACGAGGTACGCCTCGGGGTCGGAACACTGGAGTCAATGTCAACTCAACCTGAGAGTTTGATCCTGGCTCAGAGCGAACGCTGGCGGCAGGCTTAACACATGCAAGTCGAGCGCCCCGCAAGGGGAGCGGCGGACGGGTGAGTAACACGTGGGAACGTGCCCTTCAGTTCGGGATAACCAGGGGAAACCCTGGCTAACACCGGATACGCCCTTAGGGGGAAAGGTTACGCTGAAGGAGCGGCCCGCGTCTGATTAGCTTGTTGGTGAGGTAATGGCTCACCAAGGCGGCGATCAGTAGCTGGTCTGAGAGGATGATCAGCCACACTGGGACTGAGACACGGCCCAGACTCCTACGGGAGGCAGCAGTGGGGAATCTTGCGCAATGGGGGAAACCCTGACGCAGCCATGCCGCGTGTATGATGAAGGTCT
>DASVVG010000099.1:0-10331 GCA_036386655.1 Caulobacteraceae bacterium
GGGGGATCGTCGGCCTCGCCGATCGCACGTTCCAGCTGCGCGCGCAGCGCCTCGTCCTGCACGCCCTCGACGGCCGCTCGGGGCTCGGCATAGGCGGCGGTCGCGGCGCAGAGGGCGATCGCGGAGGCGGCGAGCGCCCAGACCGTTCGTGACAACGCGCATCCCCTGACTGTCGAGCCCGGACTCGGCCCGTGCATGCGCCCCCTCAGCGGCTTTATCGGGGCCACCGGCGCCTGTCACTCACCCATGTTGTCCCAGGCGAGGCCCCCGAACCGCGGTCGCGCGCTGCGAGAGCGGCTGCCCCTCTCCTGCTGAAGGCGAAGGCGTGGTTATCTTCTTGGGTGAGGGGTCGGGGTCCCAGGATGATTCGGGCGCTGGTGAAGCGCGCCGCCGCGGGTGTGGCCGTCGTGGCGGCGGCCAGCGGCCTGCTCGCGGGCGGGTACGCGTTCTCGCAGACCCCCCGCCTGGACCGGGCGTGGGTCGAACACCTCGCGGTCCTGCCGCGCGTGGACGTGGACCAACGCGGGTTCGCGGTCGCGCCGGCGACCGACTGGTCCTACGACGCCGCCGGGCCTGTCCGGAAGGAGAGCGTCGCCTTCTCCGCCGCCTTCGCCGACCTGCGCAACGTCTGGTTCGTGCTGGAGCCGCAGCCCGGCGGGGGCTACGCCGCCCACACCTTGGTGCTGTTCGAATTCGCGGACGACCGGGTGATCGGCCTCACGGTCGAGGCCAGGCGCGAGGCGGACGAGGCCTACGACCCCCTCCTCGGGCTCTTCAACAGGTACGAACTCGCCTACGTCTGGTCGACGGCCAGGGAGCTCCTGAACCGGCGCGCCGTGTACCTGGCCAAGGAAGTCTACGTTTACCCGCTCGCGCTCTCCCCGCAGCAGCGGCTGGACTTCCTGAAGGCGGCCCTTGAGGAGACCCGCAGCGTCTCTGAGAAGCCCCGCTTCTACAACACGTTCACCTCCAACTGCACCAACGAGCTGGCCAGGACCGCCGGCCTCGGCTGGCACTACTCCTGGGTGCTGACCGGCTACTCGCCGCAGCGCCTGTTCGACCTGGGGCTCATCCCCGGCGAGAGCCTTGAGGACGCCAAGGCCCGCGCCCGGCTCACCGCCCAGCTGCGGCGCTGGAACGCCATGCCCAAGGCGCAATTTGACCGGACGCTGCTGAGGGAACTGCGGGCCCGCCACGGCCTGAGGGGAGCGACCGATGCCTAGCGCCTCCGAGGCCGCCCGGCGCATGCTGCGGTCCCTCCTGCAGGACCGCTCGGCGCAGAATCTGGCGGGCGCCCAGCGCGGCCCCGAGGGCCGGCCGCTCAAGCCCTGGATCCGTCCGTCCAAACGGCTCAACCCGACGTTCACCGCCGCCCACTGGCGAACTCTGACCACCGCGGGTCCGGCGACCGCCGCCGACCAGGCGGAGCTCTACGACGCCAAGGCGCAGGCCGAACTCGAGCACTATGGGCGGAACATCGAGAACTATGTCGGCACCGTCAGCGTCCCCGTCGGCGTGGTCGGGCCGCTCCGGATCAACGGACTGTTCGCCAGCGACGACTTCTACGTGCCCCTGGCCACCACCGAAGCCGCTCTCGTGGCTTCCTACGGACGCGGCGCTCGCCTGATCTCCGCCGCCGGCGGGTGCGCCGCCGCGGTGCTCGCCGAGGGCGTCCATCGCGCGCCCGGCTTCGCGTTCGCCAACCTGGCGGACGCCGGGCTGTTCACTCAGTGGGTGATCGGGGAGCAGGAGCGGCTCAAGCAGGCCGCGGACGCCACCAGCCGGTTCGGGCGGCTCGTCGATCTCTCCCCGCACCTGGAGGGCGACCACGTCTACCTGGTCTGCACCTACCTGACGGGCGACGCGGCCGGACAGAACATGGTGACCATCGCCACCGACGCGCTCTGCCGCTCGATCGAGCAGAACTGCCCGGTGAAGCCGCTGTACTGGTTCGTCGAGACGAACCTCTCCGGCGACAAGAAGGCCTCCGCCCTCTCCTTCATGTCCGTGCGCGGCCGCAAGGTGAGCGCCGAGATCGTGATCCCTGCCGAACTCGTCGAGAGCCAGCTCCACACCACCTCCCGCCGCATGCAGGACTACTGGCGCATGTCCGCGCTGGGCGGCGTGATGTCCGGCTCCATCGGCGTGCAGGGCCACTACGCCAACGGCCTGGCGGCGCTCTACCTCGCCACAGGCCAGGACGTCGCCTGCGTGGCCGAGTCCGCGGTCGGCGTGACACGGTTCGAGTTGCGCGAGGACGGTGCCCTCTACGCCTCCGTCACCCTGCCCAACATCATCGTGGGCACCGTGGGCGGGGGCACGAGCCTGCCGTCGCAGGCGGCCGGGCTGTCGATCCTCGGCCTGAAGGGGGACGGCAAGGCCAGGGCGCTGGCGGAGGTCTGCGCCGCCGTGTGCCTGGCGGGCGAGCTGTCGATCATCGGGGCGCTCGCGGCCGGTCATTTCGCGCGCGCGCACGCCAGCCTCGCCCGGGCGAAGCCGTGACGGACGCCACTCTCCCCCGGCCCGGCCTCGCACGGCGTCTGTGGACCTACCAGGGCGAGCGGTTCCCCCTGTTCAAGCACGGTGTGCTGATCGCCGTCTTCGCGGGGTCCGCCGTCGCCTACGCGGCGCTGCTCGGGGCGCGGCCCGGCTGGCCCCAGGCCGCGGCGGCCGCCGCCGTCGTGTTCCTGCTGTTTCTCCAGCTCCGCGTCGCTGACGAACACAAGGACTACCAGGACGACCTGACGTATCGCCCGGAGCGTCCGGTCCCGCGGGGGCTGGTCTCGCTGGCGGAGCTGCGCGTCGCCGCCGTCGTTGCTGCTGTGGTGCAGGTGGCGATCACCGCGGCCGTCGACCCGCGGCTCCTGGTCTACCTGGCGCTGGTCTGGGCGTGGATGGCGCTGATGACCGCGGAGTTCTTCGCGCCGCACTGGTTGAAGGCCCGCCCGCTCGTCTACCTGCTCTCGCACATGGCGGTGATGCCGCTGATCGCCCTCCTCGCCTTCGCTTTCGGGGCGGGTGACTCCGGACCGCACCTGTCGGAGGTCACCCCTTTCCTCGCGCTCAGCGTCTGCAACGGCGTGGCGCTGGAGATCGCGCGCAAGGCCTGGGGGCCCGAGGACGAACGCGAGGGCGTGGAGACATACTCCCGGCTTTGGGGGCCTAGAGGCACCGGCGCGGCGGTGCTCCTGGCCCTCGCAGGCGCCGTGGCAGCGGCGGTCGCCGCGCTCTACACCGCCGGGGTCGGGCTGCTGCCCTGGGGGCTTCTCATCCTGCTCGGGGGAGCCGCAGCCGCAGCCGCGGAGCTCCTCTACGCGACGCGTCCCACAGGCTCCAATGCGCGGCGGCAGGAGACCCTGACCGGCGCCTTCGTACTCGCCGGCTACCTGCTGGTCTCGATCCTGCCGCTGGGCCGCTCGTGGCTGAGCTGACCCTCTCGCACCCGCCTGTGCTGACGGCCGAGCAGGCGCGGCGGCGCGACCTCGCCGGCGGCAAGGGCGCGGTGCTGGCGGAGCTCGCGAACACCTTCCCGGTGCCCCCGTTCTTCGTCATCCCGCCCGACGCTCTGGCGGAGGGCCTCCCCCCCGCCGCCCGGGAGGCGATCACCGACGCCGCCCGCAGGTTGGGCCCGGGTCCGTATGCGGTTCGATCCTCGGGCGTGGAAGAGGACGGGGCCGCGGCCGCCCACGCCGGCCAGTTCGACACGCAGCTCAACGTCCCGCTCGACGGCCTGGCCGAGGCCGTACAGGCCGTCTGGCGCTCCGGCTTCAGCGACACGCTCGCCGCGTATCGCCGGGCGCACGGGCTCAGCGGCGCCCCGCAGCCGCCGGCCGTGGTCGTGCAGGTCATGCTCCACCCGGAAGCGGCCGGCGTCGCCTTCACCGCAGACCCGGTGACCGGCGACACCGACGTCGCCATCGTGTCGGCCGTCGCCGGTCTTGCCGACCGTCTCGTCGCGGGCGAAGTCGACGGCGACGTGTACCGCGTGGGACCCGACGGCGAACTGCTCGACGCGGACCCGCAGGGAGCGCTGCCCATCCTCACCCCGGCGCAGGCGGCCGCCGTGGCCGCGCTCGCACGGCGGGCGGAGGCCCACTTCGGCGCGCCGCAGGACATCGAGTGGGCCATCCAGGACGGCTCCGTCCGGCTGCTGCAGGCCCGCCCGATCACCACACTCCCCGCCTCCGCGGATCCGGCGGTGACCCTGTGGGACAACTCCAACATCGTGGAGAGCTACCCGGGCGTGGTCAGCCCGCTGACCTTCTCGTTCGCGCGCCGGGTCTACGGCCACGCCTATCGCGCGTTCGCCGAGCTGATGGGGGTGCCGGAGCCCGTGATCGCCGCCAATCGCGCGGCGTTCGAGGCGATGCTCGGGCGGGCGCACGGGCGCGTCTACTACAACCTGCTGGCCTGGTACCGGCTGCTCTCGCTGTTCCCCGGCTTCAAGGCGAACCGCGCCTTCATGGAGCAGATGATGGGGGTGGGCGAGCCCCTGCCCGCCTCTCTCGCGAGGCGCATCGCACCGGAGACGCCGCCCGGCTTGGCCCGCGTGGCGGACCGCCTGAGGCTGGCCAGGGTAGGCGCGGGACTGGTTTTCCAGGCGCTCGTCCTGCCGCGCACGATACGGCGCTTCTACGCCCGGCTTGAAACGGCCCTCGCCCGCTCGGACGCCGAGATCGTGCGGCTGCCGGCCAGTGCGCTCGCGGCCGAGTACCGGTCGCTGGAAGCGCAGCTGCTGGAGCGCTGGGACGCGCCGCTGGTGAACGACTTCCTGTGCATGATCGCGTTCGGTGCTTCCCGGAAGGCGCTCGAACGCTGGGCCGGAGCCGAGGGGCTGGCGCTCCATTCGGAAGCCCTGATCGGCCAGGGCGACATCATCTCCGCCGAACCCGCACGCCGCATCCGCACGATGGGCGCAGCCGCGCGGGACCGTCCCGAGCTTCAGGATGCGCTCGAGCGCGGCGATCTCGACGCGGCGCGCGCGGACGCCACGCTCGGTCCGGCGATCGACTCCTACCTCGCCAGGTTCGGGGACCGCTGCACCGAGGAGCTGAAGCTCGAAAGCGCGACCCTGCACGAGGAGCCATGGCCGCTGCTGTCCGCGATCGCCGCCGCGGCCCGCTCGCGGCAGGAGCACCGCGACGAAACGGCGGCCGACCCCTTCGGTCGGCTGGACGCGCTGCTGGCCAACCGTCCGCTCCGGCGGCCGCTCGCCCGCGCGCTGCTGCGCTGGGCCAAGGCGCGCGTGCGCGACCGCGAGAACCTGCGTTTCGAGCGCACGCGCCTGTTCGGACGCGTTCGCCGGCTCGTGTGGGGCGGCGGCGAGCGGCTGGCCGAAGCCGGCGTGCTGACGAGCCCGGACGACGTGTTCTTCCTCACGATCGAGGAGTGGCTGGGCGCCCTCGAAGGCGGCGTGGTCGGGCGCGACCTGAAGGGCGTCGTCGAGGTTCGCCGGCGCGAAGACAGGGAGGATCGCGCGCGAAGCGATCCGCCCGAACGCTTCGAGATCCGCGGCGCCTTCCTGGTCGGACTGCCCTCGCTGCGCAGCCGGACGAAGATCGTGGAGGGCGACCCGCACCTGCGCATGGGTCAAGGCTGCTGCGCCGGCGTGGTGACAGCGCGCGTACGCGTGGTGGACGATCCGCGACGGCAGGCCCTCGACCCCGGCGAGATCCTCGTCGCCCGCCACACCGATCCGGGGTGGATCGCGGTGTTCGCCAACGCCGCGGGCGTGATCGCCGAGCGGGGGAGCCTGCTGTCGCACTCGGCCATCGTCGCGCGCGAGATGGGCGTGCCGTGCGTCGTCGCTCTGAAGGGCGCCACCGAGTGGCTGAAGACCGGCGACGTCGTGCGGCTCGACGGCGGCGCCGGCACGGTCGAGCGGGTGGACGGCTGATGGAGGCCGTCGCTCGGCGTTCCGAGATCGAGCACCGCGCCGCGTTCGACCTGATCCGCTACGCGCAGGTCTGGGAGGACGCGGACATCCTCGTGGAGGCGCTACGCCCGCGCCTGCGCGGGACCATCGTCTCCATTGCGTCCGCCGGCGACAACGCCTTGGCCCTGCTGGCCGAAGGCGCCGAGCGGGTGGTCGCCGTCGACCTGAACCCGACGCAGCTCGCGTGCGTGCGCCTCCGCATCGCCGCCTATCGAACGCTGAGTCATGGCGAACTGCTTGAGCTGATGGGCTCGCGCCCGTCCGCACGACGCGGCGACCTGCTTGATCGCGTCGCTCGTTCGCTCGATCCCACTGACCAGGCCTTCTGGGCCGCCCGTCGCGAGGCGGTGATCGCCCACGCCCTCGGCGGCGTCGGCAAGTTCGAAAGCTACTTCCGCCTGCTGAGGACGCGCGTGCTGCCGTTCACGCACGGCGCGAGGACGGTCCGCGCCCTTCTCCAGCCGCGACCTGCCGAGCAACGCAGCGCCTTCTACGAACGCCGCTGGAACAACTGGCGCTGGCGCACGACCATGAAGGTGTTTTTCTCGCGCGCCATGATGGGCCGCCTGGGCCGGGACCCCGCCTTCTTCGATCAGGTGAGCGGGAGCGTCGCCGATCACGTCGCCGGCAAGACGCGCCAGGCGCTGGTCGAGCAGGACCCCTCCGACAACCCGTACCTCGCCTGGATCCTGACCGGCCGCCACGGAACCGCGCTGCCGCGCGCGCTGCGCGAGGAGCACTTCGAGGCTATTCGCAACGGCCTCGATCGGCTCGAGCTCCACCAGTGCAGCCTCGAAGCCCTGCCCGAGCGCGGCGTCCGGGCCGACGCGTTCAACCTCTCGGACATCTTCGAGTACATGTCGCCGCCGGCGCATGCCGAAGCCTACGCCGCCGCGCTGGCGATCGCCGCGCCCGGAGCCCGCCTCGCCTACTGGAACATGATGGCGCCGCGCCGCGCACCGTCGGCATTCGGCGACCGCGTTCGACCGCTGCCCGACCTCGAGGCGTCGTTGAAGCCCAGGGACAAGGCCTTCTTCTACAGCGACTTCGTCGTCGAGGAGGTGGCGTGAACCCCGACCTCGCCGTCAGTCTCGCGAAGATCGCCGGCTCGGTCCTGCTGCTGGCCCTGGTCCTCTTCGGTGTGACGCAGGCGGGACGGCGCCTGCGCCTGCAGCCGGAGATAGCCCGCAAGCTCATCCACGTGGGCCTCGGCGCCTACTGCCTGACCTTCCCTGCCGTGTTCGAGCACACGTGGGAGGTCGCAGCCGTCTGCGGCCTCGCGGTGATCGTCTTCCTGTTCGTGCGCCGCGGGCGCCTCCGCACCGCGATGGGCGAAGGCCTGCACGGCGTCGAGCGCAGCTCCTACGGAGAGATCCTGTTCGCGATCTCGGTCCTGCTGCTGTTCCACCTGAAGGACGGCCACGAGATCCTGCGCCAGCTGGGCCTGCAGACCACGCCGCAGCCCATCCTCTACATCCTGCCCATCCTGGTGCTGACCCTGTGCGACGCCGCCTGCGCGGTGGTGGGCGCCAACTACGGGCGGGCCAAGTTCCACGTCGAGGCGGGCATCAAGTCCTGGGAAGGCGTCGTGGTATTCGTCGTCACTGCCTGGCTGCTCTCCCTGATCGCGCTCCTGCTGTTCTCCGACGTGCCACGCGGCGAGGCCGTCGTGCTCGCCTTCATCGCCGCCAGCTTCGGGGCGCTGCTCGAGGCGGCGAGCTGGCGCGGGCTCGACAACCTGTTCATCCCGCTCGGCCTGTACTTTCTGCTGGCCAACCTGATGCCCCAGGGTCTGGGCGTCCTTCTGGCGGCCAGCGCGGCTTTTCTCGCGGTGCTCCTTCTGCTGCTCGTGCTGACCCGCAAGCACCCCGAAACGCGGCACGTGGCGGCGGCCGGAGCGACGCTCTTCTTCTGCATCGCGATGTTCTCCGGGCCGGTGAGCCTGCTGGCGCCGCTCGCCGCGGTCATCGCCTGGCTGCTGGTCGCGCGGGAGCGCGCGACGATCGACTCCGCTGACGCGCTCAGCCTGATCCTCGCCATCCTCGGCCTGGCGCTGGTCTTCTTCGCCGTCAGCGACCTGGCGCGGACGGACACCATCTTCGCCTTCAACGTCACCTTCGCGGCGTTGGCGGCCGCGGTGCTGGCTCGCTTCGGGGACCGGACCGCCGCCCCGCTGCTGCTCGTGGCGGCGTGTCTCGCCGCCTGGGGCATAGCCTGCGTGCGCATCCTGGCGGTCGAGGGCGCCCGACCGGACACGCTCGCCTTCGCTGCGCTGGCGCTGCTGCTGATCCTGCTCGTGGCGGCCGGGACGCGTCTCCTGGTTCGACCCTCGCCCGCCAAGCCGTGGGCGAAGATCAGCGCGCTCAGCCTGGCGGCCGGCGCCGTCGCGCTGCCCTGGTCGCCCGCGTGACCGAGCCGGAGCGGGCCACCGCGCCGGGCGCGGCGCTCGGCGTCTGGCGCGAGGCTCCGAGCCTGCACGGCCGACGAACGGCGGCGATCGGCGCCTTCAGCTGCGACGACGCGGAGAGCGGCGCCGCGCTCCTGCGCGAAGTTTGCGCAAAGCTCGCGAGCGAGGGTTTCGAGGCCGTCGTCGGGCCGATGGACGGCGACACCTGGGGCTCGCACCGCCTGGTGGTGGAGAGCGACGGCCGCGCCCCCTTCTTCCTCGAGCCACAGAACCCCGCGCACTACCCCGCCGCCTTCGATGGGGCGGGCTTCGAGGTGGTCGGCCGCTACCTCTCCGCCGAGGGACTCGTCGCCGACCGGCAGGCGCGCTCGTCCCAGCTGGACGGAATCACGGTGCGCACGTTCGATCCTTCCCGCGCGGAGGCGGAGCTTCGGCGGCTGCACGCGGTCTCCCTCGCGGCGTTCGCGGACAACTTCCTGTACCGGCCTATCGACGTCGACGCTTTCCTCGAGCTGTACCGGCCCGTCGTCCCGCTGCTCGATCCCGAGCTCGTGCTGATGGCCGAGAACGAAGCGGACGCCCTGCAGGGCTTTCTCTTCGGGGTGCCCGATTTCGCCCAGGGCCCGCAGCCGGACAGCGTGGTGCTGAAGACCTACGCCTCCCTGCGGCCGGGGTGCGGCTCGCTGCTCACCGACGCCTTCTACGCCAACGTGCGACGCAAGCCGTTCACGCGCGTGGTCCACGCGCTCATGCATGAGAGCAACCTCTCGGCCGGCCACAGCAGCCGCTCGGGCGGGCGCGTGTTCCGGCGCTACGCGCTCTGGGGCAAGCGTCTTTGAACCTGGTCGAGGCCTTCCTCGAACACGCCGAGGCCCGGCCCGACGCGCCGGCGTTGATCGGCCCCGACGGCCGCGTGATCACCTATGCCGACCTCGCCCGGCTCTCGGCCGCGAGGGCGGCAGCCTTCGCCCGGGCGGGGATAGGCGTCGGAGACGTCGTGCTGATCGCGCGCGGCGTGTCGCCCGACCTTTACGCCGCCCTGCTGGCCGTCTTCCGGCTCGGCGCCGTGGCCATGTTCCCGGAGCCGGCCGCGGGCCTGAAAGGGCTCGCGATCGCGATCGACGCGGCGCGCCCCAAGGCGCTGGTAGCGGGGCCCAAGGCCCGCGCCCTGCGCCCTTTCACGAGCCTTCGGCGACTGCCCGTGCTCCCGGAGCCGCCCGGCGGAGGGAGAGCCGCCGGGCCGCTCGCCGCCACGAGCGCCGACACGCCGGCGCTCATCACCTTCACCAGCGGCTCCACCGCCCGCCCGAAAGGCATAGTCCGCACCGCAGGCTTCCTTCGCCTCCAGCACGAGATCATCGAGACGCTGAGGCGAACCGAACCCGGGCACGTCGACCTGATCTCTCTGCCGGTGTTCATCCTGTCCAACCTGCTCGCGGGCGCGGCCAGCGTGATCCCTGCGGGGAATCTGCGGCGTCCCGCGGCCCTCCGCGGCGCCGCGTTGCGAGCACAGATGGCGCGGCACGCGGTGAACCGTGTCCTCGCCCCGCCCGCCGTCTGCGCCAGGCTCGTCGACGGGGGCGCGACTCTGCCCGGCGTGGAGGCCGTGTTCACCGGCGGCGGCCCGGTGTTCCCCAACCTACTGCACGCTTTGAAGCGCGCCGCGCGGCAGGCCGCGATCCACGCCGCCTACGGCTCCACCGAGGCCGAGCCCATCGCACACGTGGAGTACGACCAGATCACCGACGCCGACTGGGCGGGGATGTCCTCCGGCTCCGGTCTGCTGGCCGGCCTGCCCGTGCCCGAAATCCGCGCCGAGATCCGCAATCACGAGATCCAGGTGTCCGGCCCGCACGTGAACGGCGGCTATCTCGATCCAGCCGACGACGCGACCACCAAGGTGAACCGCGACGGGCGGCTCTGGCACCGCACCGGCGATGCCGGCCGCTTCGACGAGCACGGCCGGCTCTGGCTGCTCGGACGGCGGGA
>DASVVG010000100.1:0-2359 GCA_036386655.1 Caulobacteraceae bacterium
TTTTCAGGCGGCTGAGGGGCTGAGCTTGCGGTCCTCTCCGACCTGAGGAGCGGAGGTCAGCAGGCTGAGCAGGCACGCCAAGAGCCAGGCCAGCCAGGCCCGGAGCAGGCGGAGGTTGTGACCCGCGGCGGCGAGGATGACGTTGGTGGCGTCGCCCTGAGTGCCGAGCAGGAAGTTCCGACCCAGGTGACCATCGCTCTTCATGTGGCCGATGACGGGCTCGATGGCGGCGCGCCGCCGCCGCTCGCGGCGCATGGTCGGGGTGAGGCCGCGCTTCTGGCCGGAGAGGATGACGCGGGCGCGGTCGGCGTCGTGGCCGCGGTAGCCGCGGTCGACGTAGGCGCGCTCGATCCCGACGCCGGTGAGGCGCTCGGTCTGGGCGATCTGGGCGCCGAGGGTGTGGCCGTCGTAGGGGTTGCCCGGCAGGGCGCGGGCGCCGAGCACGAACTGCCCGCCGGGTGCGGCGGCATTGGCCGTGGCGAGCGAGACCTTCACGCCGAACTCGAAGCGGGCATGCGCCTTGCCCTTGCCGATGCACTCCACCTCGGGGGCGTGCAGCGAGTACAGCTTGTCGCGGCCGCGGTCCTCGCGCCGCTGCCGCAGCAGCCGCGCGATCAGCGCCAGTGGTCCGTCGAAGGCGGCCGCGGCTGCGGCATTGCCGGCGATCTTGCGGCCGATGTCGCGGAACAGCCGCCCGAGCCAGGTGCGGAGCCGCCGGACCTGCCGCTCCGCCTGGCGGCGACGGCCGGAGTGGATCAGCTTGGCGGCCTCGCGCCGCGCCCGCTTGGCCACCCGCAGGTAGGACTGGCGCAGCCTCACCCCGTGGCGGCGAGCCAGGCGCGCCAGGATCTCGATGCCGCGCTGGAGCGGCTTGCTGTCGGTCGGGTGCGTCGCCGCCTTGGGCATGACCGTGGTGTCGACGGTGACGCGCCGGAGGTGCTTGTCCTCCACCGCGCCGCCCCGTTGCGCCGCGGCCAGGCTCTCGGCCAGCAACACTTCCAGCCGCTCGGCGCCGATCCGCTGGCGCCAGCGCGTCAGGGATGAGCGGTCCAGCGGCAGGCCGTGCCGGAAGTGGGTCTCGCCGCAAAAGAGCTGCGCGTACGGGCTGTCGAGGTAGCGGGCGCAGACCGCCTCGTCGGACAGCCCGTCCATGTGCTTGAGCAGGTGCAGGCCGACCATGAGCCGCGTCGGCAGCCCGGGACGGCCGGTCGCGTCCGTGTAGAGCGGCCCGAACTCGGTCTCGAACCGGCCCCAGTCGATCAGCCCGGCCAGGCGCACCAGCGGATGCCGCCGGTCCACCAGGTTCGCCAGCCTGGCACGGAACAGGTCGTCCTGATCCTCCGCCGTGGGCTGCTTCGGGCGCATCGGCGGGCTCCCTGCCGTGATGCCGCCGAGCGAATCATGTCCCGCCCTGAGCCGCAACGGCCATGGCGGTTTGCAAGGTTTTCGCGCTCGACCGCGGCCGCTCCTGCAAACCCGGATACTTCCCGAGCCCGGAAAGCCCGCAGAAAGACGCGGCTCTCAGCCTATTTCACGGCTGACTAACACTACTTCGGCAGATTTCTGGTGGTCCGAGCCCCTGAAGCCACTGCCGGTAGGCTGCTTGGCGGATCAATCGGGGTGCAGCCAGTCGAGGTGGCGCATGGCCGAAGCGGCGGCGGCGGATTGGGAACGGGCCTTGGCGAAATGGCTGGCGCCTTTTCTGGAGGCGCTCGGCCACAAGACGCGGCAGCGCTGGGCCCCGGTGTACGTGCGAGGCCTGCTGGGCGGAGAACCGCTGTCGTGCCGCCAGCATCGATCGCCCAAGCGATGGCGCCCCTGAATTCCGCCACAGGGTTCGCCACCAGAACGCCTGAAGATCAGGGCATTGGGCCTTGTTGGCCAAATCGCCCAACCCTCAAGGTCCGGAGAGCCTCTGCCGTTCGGAGAGCGATTCCCGCTCTCATTCCGCCCGCGCACCCTCAAGGTGCGCACGGAAATCCCGGCAGAACCTGCGCCTTTCAGCGCCGGCCACCAACGCAGAGAACGGTTTGGGGAAAACCGACTGGAGCAGCGGTGGGAACCGGGATCCAACACTCTCTGGGCGTAACGCGGTCGGATTGCGTCCGAACTTCTGGCCCAGCGTTGTGTGCGCATCGGCAGCTGAGCAAGCTGGAACTGAGGGCCGGGCTGCCTTCGCAACGCGGGCAGCGTTGCACAGCCGCGGAAGAGGCGGGCGACTGCGCCTGGTGCTTGGTCCAGCTTTTACAGGACTTCCTCGCGGTGGCGGGGATTGGTCCACCGCGGGGGCGCCGCCCTGCGTTCCACGCCGCCCGGGCATGGCCGGGGCGGAGAGCCCGACTCACGCGGCGCGGCGGCG
>DASVVG010000101.1:0-16327 GCA_036386655.1 Caulobacteraceae bacterium
GCCACCCAGACGCCGCGGCCGGGGAGCTTGCGCGCGAGGTCGGGCACGACCTCCCCGCCGGGTCCGGCGACGAAGCGGATCAGCCGCTCCTCCGCCATCACCTCGCCGGAGACGATGTCGCGCCGCTCGCGGGAAGCTTCGGCCAGGGTCGCTGCTGGAGTCGGAAGCGTCAGACCCGCTCCTCTTCGCCCTGCTCCGCCGCGGCCCCAGCTTCGCCTTCGGCTTCGGCGTACTCGCCCTCGCCCTCTTCAGCAGGCTGCTCCAGGTCGGCCGCGTCGATCCAGCCGGCGGCCACGCGGGCCCGCAGGATCAGCGCCTCGGCGTCTTCCATAGAGAGGCCGAACTGCTCGAGCACGCCGGGGACGCGCACGCGCCCTTCGGGCCGCGCCTCGTAGCCGCCGCGGATTTCGTCGGTGGCCAGATCGGCGAGGTCCTCGACCGTCTTCACGCCGCCTTCGCCGAGCGCGACGGCCATGGGCAGGGTGATCCCCTCCACCTCGAGCACCCCGTCCTCGACGCCGAGTTCCTGGCGCCGCGCGTCCAGCGCCGCGGCTTCCTTGTCGAGGTGCTCGCGGGCCCGAGCCTGCAGCTCTTCGGCGGTGTCCTCGTCGAAGCCTTCGATCGAGGCGATCTCGTGGGGCTCGACGTAGGCGACTTCCTCGACCGTGGCGAAGCCCTCCGTGACGAGCAGCTGCGCGATGACCTCGTCGACGTCGAGCGCCTCCTGAAACAGGGCCGTGCGCTCGGTGAAGAGCTGCTGCCGGCGCTCCGACTCCTGGCTCTCGGTCATGATGTCGATCTGCCAGCCGGTCAGCTGGCTCGCGAGACGGACGTTCTGGCCGCGGCGGCCGATGGCCAGCGACAGCTGCTCGTCGGGCACGACGACTTCGACGCGCTCGTCCTCCTCGTCCATCACCACCTTGGAGACTTCCGCCGGCGCCAGCGCGTTCACCAGGAACGTCGCCTCGTCCGGATTCCACTGGATGATGTCGATCTTCTCGCCCTGCAGCTCGGCCACGACCGCCTGCACGCGCGAGCCGCGCATGCCGACGCAGGCGCCGACCGGGTCGATGGAGCCGTCGTTCGACAGCACCGCCATCTTGGCGCGGCTGCCCGGGTCGCGGGCCACGGCGCGGATCTCGATGACGCCGTCGTAGACCTCCGGCACTTCCTGCGCGAACAGCTTGGCCATGAAGCCCGGGTGCGCACGGGACAGCATGATCTGCGGTCCCTTGGTCTCGCGCCGGACGTCGTAGATGTAGCAGCGGATCCGGTCGCCGATGTTGAACATCTCGCGCGGGATCGACTGGTCGCGGCGCATGATGCCTTCGCCGCGGCCGAGGTCGACGACGGTGTTGCCGTACTCGACGCGCTTGACGGTGCCGTTGACGATCTCGCCGACGCGATCCTTGAACTCCTCGAACTGGCGCTCGCGCTCGGCCTCGCGGACCTTCCCGGTCACGACCTGGCGGGCCATCTGCGTCTGCACCCGGCCGAACTCGAACGGCGGCAGGTCCTCCACGTACTCCTTGCCAACGAAGGCCTCGGGGTCGCGGCGCTGCGCTTCAGCCAGCGTCATCTGCATGCCCTCGAACTCGGGCTCGGTGATCTCGTCGACCACGGTGACGTGGCGGGTCAGCGCCAGCTCGCCCGTCTTCGGGTCGATCTTGGCGCGGATGTCGTGCTCGGCGCCGTAGCGGGCGCGCGCGCCCTTCTGGATCGCCTCTTCGATCGCCTCGATGACGATCTCCTTCTCGATCGACTTCTCGCGCGCGACGGCGTCGGCGATCGTGAGCAGCTCGAGACGGTTGGCGCTGATGCCGGTGACGGCCATGCGCTTACTCCTCTTCCTCTAGGGCTTGTTCTTGTTCAGCTTGTTCAGCTTCGATCCGGGCGGCGCGCTGGACGGCGCCCCGTTTCATCAGCTCGTCGTTCATCACCAGCTTGGCTTCGGCCACCCAGGCGAAGGGGACGTAGACGGTGGTCTCGTCCTCGCCTTCCAGGTTGATGCCGACGTTGTCGCCGTCGGTGCCCGCCAGCTCGCCCTTGAAGCGCTTGCGGCCCTCGGCCAGGCGGTCGAGCTCGAGCCGGACCTCGAGGCCCTCGTAGGTGTCGAAGTCCTTCAGGCGGGTCAGCGGCCGGTCCACTCCCGGGCTCGACACCTCGAGCGTGTACTCGCCCGAGATCGGGTCGGCGGCGTCCAGCACCTCGGAGATCGCGCGGCTGAGCAGGGCGCATTGGCCGATCGTGAAGTCGTGGGTGGCCGGATCCTCGGCCATGATCTGCAGCCGGCGCGTGGCCCCGCCCATCAGCCGCAGCCGGACGATCTCGTAGCCCATCGCCTCCGCGACGGGGTCGAGGAGCTCCAGCACGTTCCGGTCTTCGGCCGTCTTCCAGCGCAAGGGTCGAAAATCCAACAAAAAAGCGGCGGGCCTCGCGGCCGCCGCTCGTAAGCTCCATCCGGAGCAGACGATCGATGTAGGCGCAATATAGGCCCCGGAGCCGCCGGGGGGAAGCCCCGACGCGAGCCGTTACTCAGCCGGCTTCCTCGCGGGGGTCGCCTGCGCCTGCTCCTGGGCCTTCGGCGCCTGCGACGCATTCCAGTGCGCCACCACCGCGCGAGCGACGTCGGCGATCAGGCGCTGGCGCTCGGGCACCGGCCGACCCGTCTCGCCTATGTAGACCGCCACCGCGTAGGTGCGCCCGTCGGGCGCGGTGAGCAGGCCCACGTCGTTGAACCCGGCCGTCTTGCCTGCGTAGTCCGGCCCGGTCCCGGTCTTGTGCGAGATCGACCAGCCCTCCTCGAGCCCCGCCTTCAGCCGCGCGCGGCCGGCCCGGCTCTCGAACATGATCCTCAGCAGGTGCGCGGTGGAGTCGGGCCGCAGGAGGCGCCCTTCCCTCAGCGCCTCCAGCGCCTGCACCGTCGCCACCGGAGTGGCCCCGTCGAGCGGCTTGCGCTGATAACGCTCCCATGCCGCCGTGCGCACCGGCTCCGGCACCGCCTCGCGGGCGTTCTTGAAGGTCGTGGGATCGCTGTATTCCGGCCGCCAGCGCAGCCCCGAGATGCTCGGCTGGAGCACCCGCTCCTGCACGCCCACCCGGACGCCCTCGACGCCTTTGCGGTCCAGGATGTCCTGCACCTTCGCGCCGCCGCCCAGACGCCGGAAGAGGATGTCCGTCGCCGCGTTGTCGCTGTTGGCCAGCGAGCGCCGCAGCAGCTCGCCCAACGTGGTGCGGAACTCGCCGTCCCGGACGACGATCGCGCGGATCGGCTGGTTGAACAGGCTCAGGTCCTCCGGGCGGACCACCACCGCCTCGTCGAGGTCGAGTTCGCCGCGCTCGGCGGCGTCGAGGACCGCCACCGCGAGCCAGATCTTGATCACGCTCTGCTGGGGGAAGGCGTCGGCGCCGCGCCAAGAAGCTGTCCAGCCCTCGCGCAGGTCCCTCACCGCGATGCCGACCTCCCCGTCGAACCCGCGGCCGAGCGCCTCCACCGCCTGCTGGACCTCATCGGGAGCCGGACGCGCCGGCGGGGCGGCGGCCGCCTGGGCCCGGGGCGCGGCGGCGGAGGACACTCGGTCCGCCACGTTCTCCCGATCAGGTCCGCAGGCGAGGAGGGGGAGGCACACCAGCCACAGACAGCACGCTCGCTTCATCAACCCTCGACGCGCACGAACTCCAGAAACACCGGCGTGCAATCCCCGAGCCGCTTGGTCTCGTAGCGAGTGGTGACGTGGTCGGCCGGGGGAAGGCGCCAGTCGTCCGCCTTCTGGGCGGTCCACTCGAATACGGGCGACTTCAACATGCGTTCCAGCGTCCACACCGCGTAGTCGCGCCAGTCCGTGGCGAAGCGCAGCCGGCCATCGGGCCGGAGCACGCGCCCGAGCTCCTCGACGAACTCCGGCTGGATCAGCCGCCGCTTGTGATGGCGAGACTTCGGCCACGGGTCCGGGAAGAGGATGAACGCGCGGGCGACGGACGCATCCGGCAACAGCGCGAGCAGGTCCCGCGCGTCGCCCTGATGCAGGCGGACGTTCTGCAGCGCGTGCTCATGGACGTGCCGCACGGCGCTCGCGACGCCGTTCACGAAGGGCTCTGCGCCCAGGAACAGCACTTCGGGGCGGCGCGCCGCCTGCTCCGCCAGGTGCTCGCCGCCGCCGAAACCGATCTCCAGCCAGAGTTCGCGATCGCCCGGCGGCGTGAACGGCCGGTCGACGGGGACGGCGATCCCGGGCAGCAGGCTGTCGAGCAGTCCGGCCTGGCGCGGCTTGAGCGGCCGCGCCTTCAGCCGGCCGTAGGAGCGGAGCGGTCGGTTCGGGTCGCCGGGATCAGGCAAGCCCGCGCAGCTCTTGCGCGAGGTCGGTCTTTTCCCAGCCGAAGCCGCCCTGCTCGTCCGGCGTGCGCCCGAAGTGGCCGTAGGCGGCGGTGCGCTCGTAGATCGGCCGATTCAGGCCCAGGTGCTCGCGGATCGCGCGGGGGGTGAGGCCGCCCACCATGTCGGGCAGCACCTGCTCGAGCTTCGCGGGGTCCACGGTCCCCGTGTCGTGCAGGTTGACGTAGAAGCTCAGCGGCCGGCTGACGCCGATGGCGTAGGCCACCTGGATGGTGCAGCGCTGGGCCAGACCGGCGGCCACCACGTTCTTGGCCAGGTAGCGGCACACGTAGGCCGCCGAGCGGTCCACCTTCGTCGGGTCCTTCCCGGAGAAGGCGCCGCCGCCGTGGGGCGCCGCGCCGCCGTAGGTGTCGACGATGATCTTGCGGCCGGTGAGGCCGGCGTCGCCGTCGGGGCCCCCGATGACGAAGTTGCCCGTCGGGTTCACCAGCCACTCGGTCTGGTCCGTCACCAGGCCTTCCGGGAACACCGCGCGCACGTCGCGTTCGATGACTTCGCGGACCTCCTGTGGGGTGAGGCCTTCCTTGTGCTGGGTGGAGACGAGGATCTTCAGCACCCGAACGGGCCGGCCGTTCTCGTACTCCATGGTGACCTGGCTCTTGGCGTCGGGCTCCAGCTGCGACAGCGAGCCCGAGTGCCGGCCCTCGGCCAGGCGGCGCAGGATGTTGTGCGAGAACTGCAGCGGCGCCGGCATCAGCTCCGGGGTCTCGTCGGAGGCGTAGCCGAACATGATGCCCTGGTCGCCGGCGCCCTCGTCCTTGTTGCCCGAGGCGTCGACGCCCATCGCGATGTCCGCCGACTGCGCGTGCAGGTGCGAGGCGAACTCGGCGTTCTTCCAGTGGAAGCCGTCCTGCTCATAGCCGATCGAGCGGACGGCGGCGCGCGCGCGCTCCTCCAGAAGGTCGGCGGTCACGCTGGCGGGGCCGCGCACTTCGCCGGCCAGGATGATCCGGTTGGTGGTGACCATCGTCTCGCAGGCCACCCGCGCGTACGGGTCGGCGGCCAGGAAGGCGTCCACCACCGCGTCGGAGATGCGGTCGGCGACCTTGTCGGGGTGCCCCTCGGAGACGCTCTCGCTCGTGAAAATGTAGGACGGACGGATCACAGGCGAGCTCCCGGGCGCGAAAGGCCGCGGAACATATAAAGAGGTCTTTATATGAGCAAGCGCCTCAGGCGCCTTCGTCCTCGGTCTGCAGCGCCGACTCCTCGGCCGAGATTTCCCGCACCAATTCCACGATCCGACGCTTCATCCGACGGCGTTCGATGCCGGCGAAGGCGGTGACTAGGTCGCTGACGTCCCGGTCCATCACGAGATCGTGCAGGAAGGGCGCGGAGTCGGGCTCGGCCATGCCGGACGAGACGCCCTCCTTCAGGCCGTCGAAGAAGAAGGCGATCGGCACGGACAGGAACCCGGCCGTGTCCCACAGCTTCGACGCGCTGATGCGGTTGGCGCCGCGCTCGTACTTCTGGACCTGCTGGAAGGTGAGGCCCAGCGCATCGGCGAGCCGCTCCTGGCTGACGCCGAGCTGCTTGCGGCGCAGGCGGACCCGGGTGCCGACGTGGATGTCGACGGGGTTGGGGCGGCGCTCGCCGCCGTCGGGTTTCGCTTTGTCCGCCATGGCGGCCCCTCCGAAGCCAGATACTCGGTGCTCTAAAGTATACTACAGCCCAGCTGTCACGGCTTTTCCCGTTTGAGGCTGCCCCGCCGCCGGATGCGCGGGGTCACCGCGGAGGCGGCTCCGAGGGCCACTAGCAACCAGAACGGCAGTTCGCCCCAGCGAACGTACGGGGTGCCCGACAGTGCAGCCGGAAGGCGAGCGTCTATGACGCCTGCGACGCCGATCGGCAAGCGGTGACCGTTCGCGACCCGGCCGTAAGGATCGACCACCGCGGACACCCCCGTAGGCGTGCTCCGGACGATCGGCAGGCCCTGCTCGATGGCGCGGTAGCTGGCGAGGTTGAGGTGCTGCCAGGGGCCGCTGGTGGCTCCGAACCAGGCGTCGTTCGACACGTTCACGATCCAGCCCGGCCGCGGCCCGCGACCACCGGTGAAGCCGGGGTACAGGCTCTCGTAGCAGATCAGCGGCTGCACGATCGGCACGCCCGGCCGCTGGAGGGCGACGGGCGCCGGCGGCGCGCCGTGGGTGAAGCCGTCGCCGACCGCGACCAGCTTCTTCACGCCCAGGGGTTCGAGCACATCCTCGAACGGCAGGAACTCGCCGAACGCCACCAGCCGGTGCTTGTCGTACACAGCGGCGCCGGACAGCGAGGGGCCTTCGCGCCAGAGATAGAAGAGGCTGCTGAAGTACTGCGGATCGTCCAGGGTACCGGCGATGCGGTAGCCGCTCAGCATCAGCGTCTGACCCTGCTTCAGCGCCGCCGCGATGGTGCCGGCGAACGGGTGCTCGGGCGCGAGGATGGCGTTCATCGGCGCCGGCAGCGCGCCCTCGGGCCAGATGATGACGTCCGGCGCGGGTCCGGGCCGGGTGGAGAGCGCCAGGTAGTCGGCGATGATCCGCTCCAGGTTCTCGGGCCGCCACTTGTCCTTCTGGTCGACATTCGCCTGCACCACGCGGATGCGCAGCGGCGTCAGCGCCGCGGGCTGCAGCCGCGCCGCGCCCCACGCATACATCCCCGCCAGGGTCAGGAAAGCGATGCCGACTGCGGCGACAGCCGCTCGGGAGGGCGGGCCCCGCCGCAGCAGCACCCCGGGCGCCGCGGCGACGCCAAGCGTCAGGACGGTCAGGCCGTAGGCGCCCAGCCAGGCGGCGTTCTGCGACACGGCGCTCCCCGCCGCCCAGGTCTCGCCGACGAGGTTCCAGGGAAAGCCGGTGAACAGGTGCCCCCGGACCCACTCGAGGGCGCCGAACGCCGCCGCGAACACCAGCACACGGTGCGGTCCGGCCGGCGCAGGGGCGCGGTAGAGCACCGCCGCCGCCCCCCAGAGCAGCGCCAACCCGGACGGCAGGATGGAAACGGCGAAGGGCATCATCCAACCGTGGGCGGCGGCGTCGACCAGGAAGGCCTCGCCCACCCACCAGGTGCTGACCGCGAAGTAGGCGAACGCGGCGCACCAGCCGCGCCAGAACGCCGACTTCAGCGGCCGTTCGGGCGACGTGCGGTCGAGCAGCGCCAGCAGGCCCGCGTAGCCGAGCAGGCCCGGCAGCAGCCCGAAGGGCGGGTGCGCGAGGCCGGCGGCGCCGCCGCACAGCGCCGCGAGGAGCCCGGTGATCCAGCGGTTCATCCGGCTGCGTCAGGTCCGGTCGGGGCGGGCGGCGTTTCCAGCAGCCGCACGCGGACCCGCTTGATACGCCGGGGATCGGCGTCGGTGACCTCGAACTCGAGCCCGGCCGGGTGCGCGATGACCTCGCCCCGCTGCGGCACCCGGCCAGCCAGAACTGCGACCAACCCGCCGACGGTGTCGATCTCCTCCTCGTCTTCGGGCGAGAGCGAGCGGCCGACCTGCACCTCCAGGTCCTCCAGCGGCGCGCGGGCGTCGCAGTCCCAGCCGCCCGGCCTCGCGGTCACTGCGGGCGTCACGTCCACGTCGTGCTCGTCGTCGATCTCGCCCACGACGGCCTCGATCAGGTCCTCGAGCGTCACCAGCCCGTCGGTCCCGCCGAACTCGTCGATCACCAGCGCCAGGTGGGTCCGCGTGGACTGCATGCGCACCAGCAGGTCGGCCGCCCGCATCGACGCCGGCACGTAGAGCACCTCCCGCCTGACGCGATGGAGCACCGGTTGCGTCCAGTCCGGGGAGGCGTCCGGGCCGGGCGCGATCAGCTTCACCAGGTCCTTGATGTGGACCACGCCCAAGGGATCATCGAGCGTCTCGCGATAGATGGGCATGCGCGAGTGCTCGTTCTCGGCGAACTGGCGCAGCACGTCCTCCAGTGAGGTGTCGAGTTCGACCGCCACCACGTCCGCCCGCGGCGTCATCACGTCCTGCACGCGCAGCGACTGAAACGCCTGCGCCTGGTCGACGAGGTCGCGCGCAGCGTCGGGAACGCCGTCTTGGTCCCGGTCCTCGTGCACGTCGCCGCCCGCCCAGCGGCGGAGCAGCGAAAGGAAGCCGGCCGGCCGCCGCCCGTTGGGGTGGCTGGAGGAGCTCGAACTGTCGGGGTCAGCCATGGGTGGGGGGTGCGTCGCGCTCGCCGTACGGATCGGGCACGCCCATGCGGGCGAGGATGTCGCGCTCGAGGCCTTCCATCTGTTCGGCCTCGGCGTCGGTCTGGTGGTCCCATCCTACAAGATGCAGCACGCCGTGCACCACCAGATGCGCGACGTGGTCGCCGAGCGGCTTTCCCTGTCCCTCCGCTTCGCGCGCGCAGGTCTCGAAAGCGAGCGCCACGTCGCCGAGCCACGGAGCCGCCGTCTCCGCCGCCGGGAACGACAGCACGTTGGTCGGCGCGTCCTTGCCCCGCCACTGCCGGTTCAGCTCGCGGACCGCCGCGTCGTCGGTCAGCAGGACCGCGAGCGCGCCCTCGCGTGGCTGCAGCGCGGCTTCGGCGGCCGCCCGCGCGAGCGTCTCCGCCTCCGGCAGTGCGCGCCAGAGGTCGGCCTCGACCTCCACCTCGACCTCGGCGGTCATTCCAGCGGGCGGCCCTCGCGACGTGCGGCGTCGGCGTCGTAGGCCTTCACGATCCGCTCCACGAGCGGGTGGCGCACCACGTCCTCCGCGGAGAACCGGGCCACCGCCACGCCTTTCACCCCGTCCAGGATGCCGAGCGCATGGGCGAGCCCGGAATCGCGCGGGTTCAGGAGGTCGACCTGGCTGGGGTCGCCGGTGACCACCATGCGCGCGCCTTCGCCGAGTCGGGTGAGCACCATCTTCATCTGCAGGCGCGAGGCGTTCTGCGCCTCGTCCACGATGACGAAGGCGTGGCTGAGCGTGCGACCGCGCATGAAGGCCAAGGGGGCCACCTCGATCTCGCCCTTCTCCCGCCGCCGTCGCAGCGCCTCGGCGCCCACGATGTCGCCGAGCGCCTCCCAGATCGGCGCCATGTAGGGATCAACCTTCTCGGTCAGGTCACCAGGGAGGAACCCGAGCCGCTCCCCCGCCTCGACCGCGGGCCGGGTGATGACCAGCCGGTCCACTTCGCCGCGCAACAGCAGCCCCGCGCCGTAGGCGACCGCCAGGAAGGTCTTGCCGGTTCCGGCGGGGCCGACGCCGAACACCATCTCGTGCGTCTGCAGGCAGTCGATGTAGCGCGCCTGCGCCGCCGTCTTCGGCGCCACCAGCCCGCGCTTGCCGACGGGCAGCGACCCAGCCGCCGCCCCGCCCGGCGGCCCGTCGCCGGTCCGCGCCGCGCCGATGGCCACCCGCACATCGGACTCGGAAACCTCCGCGCCGGTGTTCGCCCGGTCGGCGATGGTGTCGATCGCCCGACGCGCCGCGGCGCGCCCGCGCGCGTCGCCGCGCACGGAGACCCCGCCGCCCGGGGTCTCGATCAGCACCCGGAAGGCGTCCTCGATCAGCGCCGCGTGGCGGCTGTTCGGCCCGGAAACCGCGCGCGACGCCGGATCGGACAGTGGGAGGAAATCCTCGGAGCTCACGCGGCCTCGCGCCCGGCGGCGAGCGCGCCGGTCAGGCTCATCTTCGCCGCCGCCTCGACCGTCACGGGGACGATGCGGCCGATCAGGTGTTCGGGTCCGGTCACGTGCACCGACTGCAGATAGGGGCTCTTGCCCAGGATTTGACCCGGGTGGCGGCCCTTCCGCTCGAACAGCACCGGCAGGGTGCGCCCGACGCAGGCGGCGTTGAACGCCCGCTGCTGCTCGTCCAGCAGCGCATTCAGCCGATGCAGCCGCTCGTCCTTCACCGCTTCAGCGACCTGCCGCGGCAGCGCCGCCGCCGGCGTGCCCGGCCGCCGCGAATACTTGAACGTGAAGGCCGAGGCGTAGCCGACCTCGCGCACCAGCTGCAGCGTCGCCTCGAAGTCGGCGTCCGTCTCGCCCGGGAAGCCCACGATGAAGTCGCCGCTCATCGCGATGTCAGGCCGCGCGGCGCGGATCCTCTCCACCAGCCGCAGGTAGCTCTCCGCCGTATGGGCTCGGTTCATGGCCTTGAGGATGCGGTCCGAGCCCGACTGCACCGGCAGGTGCAGGTAGGGCATCAGGGCGTCCAGCTCCGCGTGAGCCGCGATCAGGTCCTCGCCCATGTCGCGCGGGTGGCTCGTCGTGTAGCGGATGCGGTCGAGCCCGCCGATCCGCGCCAGATGTCGGACCAGCCGAGCCAGCGTCCACGGCGCTCCGCTGTCCAGCCGGGGGGCGGCCCCGGCGTAGGCGTTGACGTTCTGTCCGAGCAGCGTGACCTCGCGCACGCCCTGCGCCGCCAGGCTGCGCGCCTCCGCGGCGATCTCGTCGACGCCGCGGGAGAACTCCGCGCCCCGGGTGTAGGGCACGACGCAGAAGCTGCAGAACTTGTCGCAGCCCTCCTGCACGGTGAGGAAGGCGCTGTAGCCCCCCGCCTTCCGCTCGCCGCCCAGGCTGTCGAACTTCGCCTCCGGCGCGAATTCGGCCGCGATGCGCTCGCCCGACGCGCGAGCCGTCCGCGCGATCAGCTCGGGCAGCTGGTGGTAGGCCTGCGGGCCCACCACCAGGTCGACCACGGGAGCGCGCCGCATGATCTCCGCGCCCTCGGCCTGCGCGACGCAGCCGGCGACCACCACCTGGAAGGTCCCATCGCCGGCGGCCTCCTTGCGGAGCTTCATGGCCTTGATCTGCCCGAGCTCGGAATAGACCTTCTCGGTCGCCTTCTCGCGGATGTGGCAGGTGTTGAGCACCACCAGGTCGGCGCCCTCCGCCTCCTCCGTCAGCGCGTACCCCAGCGGGCGCAGGACGTCGGCCATTCGCTCGCTGTCGTAGACGTTCATCTGACAGCCGTAGGTCTTGATGAACAGGCGCTTGGGCGCTCGCGCGGGCTCCATCGTCGCGACTTATGCGGACAGCGACCCGGCGCGCAAGCTCAGCGCGTCGTGGTGATCAAATGTGGCGAACAGAACGTTAACACCTCCCACGCCATAGCTGTTCGCCAAACAGCAGAGGCGTGGGCCGAATCAGCTCACGATGGTCCTGATGAAGCGCGTTGTTCTGGCTGCGCTGACTCTGGGAGGTCTCGCATTCGCGGGCGCCGCCCACGCTCAAACCGCCAACGGAAACCTGTCGGTGAATGCGACCGTCGCCAACTACTGCTCGGTCAACAGCCCGACCCTGTCCTTCGGCACGTCGGTGAACCCCCTTTCGGGTTCCGACACCGACGCCACCGCGACCATCGACGTCACCTGCACCATCGGCACCGCCTTCGCCGTGGGCCTCGGCAACGGGGCCCATTACACCGGCGGCCTGCGCCACATGCAGATCGGCGCGACCACCAACCAGCTGGTTTACGAGCTCTATCGGGACGCCGGCTACGCGGAGCGCTTCGGCGACACCGGCTCGACCGACCGCTCCCCCGGCGTCGGCGCCGGCAACGCCGCCACGCCCATCACCGTCTACGGCCGCATCCCGAGCGGGCAGACCACCGCAGCGGTGGGCGCCTACACGGACACCGTAGCCATCGTCGTCCGGTACTGAATGAGCGGCGCTCGGCGGCTTCCAGGCCGAGCGCTCCTTGCGGCGCTGCTGCTGACCCTGCTCCCGGTTGCGGGGCGGGGCGCCTCCGTTTCCGTCAGCCCGGTTCTGCTCGAGTTCGAGTCCGGCCAGCGGGCCCTGACCACCATCGTGGTGAACCGGGGTCTCGCGCCGATGCAGGTGCAGGTTCGCCTGTTCCGCTGGGTCAACGGCCCTGAAGGCGAGGTCTACACCGAGACCCGCGACATCGGCTTCAGCCCGCCCATGTTCAGCCTCGCGCCGGCCGAGCAGCAGATCGTCCGTCTGATGCTCCGCACCCCCGCGCCCGAGAAGCAGGAGGGCGCCTACCGCCTGATCATCGACCAGCTGCCCGAGGCGGGCGTCAGCGGCGTGCAGATGCCGGTGCGCATGATCCTGCCAGTTTTCGTCCCTCCGGCAGCGAAGGGCGAGGGCCGCCTCGTCTGGAGCGCGGCGCCTGACGGCGAACACGTGGTCCTCACCGCCCGCAACGAGGGCATCCGGCGCGTGAAGCTGTTCGACATGGCGCGGACGGACGGCGGCGCCTCCCGCACCATCCAGGCGGGCCTCGCCGGCTACGTGCTCGCCGGCGAAACGCGCAATTGGCGGCTTCCGCGGGAAGCCGCCTCGAGATCCATTGCCTTGACGGCGCGCACGGAGAGCGGGCCGCTGGCCGTAACGGTCCCGCTCGCCCCGGCCAAGTGAGCGCCGCGCGCGGGTGCGTCGTGGCGGCCGGCGCCGCGGCGGCCGCGGGCGTGCTTCTGGCTCCGGCCGCCCACGCCGACACGCCCACGCTGATCGCGCAGATCGTCCTCAACGGAGCCCCGACGGGAGCGATCGCGGAGTTCGAGCGCGACGGCCCCTCCCTCTTCGCACCCCGCTCGGCGCTCGCAGGCCTCGGCCTGGACCTGCCCGGCGATAGCGAGGTCATCGACCTCGCCGCCATCCCCGGCGTGCGTTTCAGCGTTGACGAACGCACGCAGTCCGTCCTGCTGACGGTGGACGCGCGCGCCGCCGCGGAGGGCGGCGGCGTTCGCCTTGGAAGGAGCCGCCGTAGCGGTCGCGAACTCACTGACTACGGCCTCTACGCGCTCGCCCCGCCCGCGCAGGCCGCCACGGACGGCCCGCTGGTGGCGCAGATCGTCCTGAACGGGACCGCCACGGGCGCGATCACCGAGTTCGAGCGGCGGGGATCCGCCCTCCTCGCCCCCACGTCCGCGCTCCGCGGCGTCGGCCTACACGTCCCTGACACGCCGGTGGTCGACGTCGCCCGCCTTCCGGGCGTGCGCTTCAGTGTGGACGATCGCACTCAGTCGGTGGCGCTGATCGCGGACGCGTCTGCCTTCGCGCGCCATCACATCGAGGGACGCCGGGACGGGTCCAGGGTCGCCGACAGCGCCGATTGGGGCGGGCTGATCGACTACGGCTTCTACGCGCTGGCTGAGGAAGGCGGGGAGTCGGGCGCCTCCGCGACCCTGGACGTGCGCCTGTTCGGGCCTGGGGGCGTCTTCGCCAGCGGCTTCCTCGCCACCACCTCCAGCGAGGCCGAGGGGGCGAATCTCGTCCGGCTCGACACCTCCTTCACGATGGTCCACCCGGAGAGCGCGCGGCGGCTCACCTTCGGGGATTTCGTGGGGGCCGGCCTGAGCTGGACCCGGCCGGTGCGCGCCGCGGGCCTGAGCCTCGCCACCGACTTCGCCATTCGCCCGGACATCGTGCTGGAGCCGCTGCCCGAGGTCAGCGGCATGGCCGCCGCGCCCTCGGCCGTCGACCTCTACGTCAACGGCGTGCGGCGGCTCTCGGCCCGCACCGAGACGGGGCCCTTCTCGATCAAGCGCGCGCCGATCGTCGACGGCCACGGGCGCGTGACGCTGGTGGTGACGGACGAGCTCGGCCGCCAGTCGGTGCAGAGCTTCCAGTATTACGGCTCGGGAGAACTGCTCCGGCCGGGGCTGTCGGCGACCGCGTTCGAGAGCGGCCTCGTGCGCCGCGGCTTCGGCAGCGGCAGCGACACCTACAAAACCGCCTTCGCCTCTTTCACCGGACGTTGGGGCCTGACCGAGAACCTCACCGGCGAGGGACACCTGCTCGCCTCCGAAGGCGTGACCGGCGCCGGGGCGGGCTTCGTGGGCAAGCTCGCGCAGGCCGGGATCGTCGGGGCCGCGCTGGACCTCTCGTCCGCCCGGCGCGGCGAGGGCGCGCGCATGCACCTGAGCCTGCGGCGGCAGACCGGCCGGTATTCGGTGTACGCCTCCGCCCAGGAAAGCTTCGGCCGCTTCGTCGATCTCGCGGGAGCGGCTGGGGACCCGATCATCGTCCGCGGCCTGCTCGCCGGCGCGTCGGTCTACGACGACCGGCTGGGCTCGTTCGGCGTCAACTACAACCGGCAGGAGCGCACCGACGCGACCTTCGGCATCGTGGCCGCCAACTGGTCGCGCAGCTTCGGGCGGCTGGCGACGGTGTACGTCAACGGCTTCGCATCCACCGAAGATTGGGCCTCCAACGGGATCAGTGTCGGCCTCTCCGCCCCGCTGGGCCGCACCCGCTCGATCGGTGCGG
Source organism: Caulobacteraceae bacterium (assembly GCA_036386655.1). Classification (GTDB taxonomy): domain Bacteria; phylum Pseudomonadota; class Alphaproteobacteria; order Caulobacterales; family Caulobacteraceae; genus JAHWJX01. Next base: position 14,543 of record DASVVG010000101.1, read on the forward strand.
ACGTCTCCAGCTACGCCGGCCGCACGAGCGCCGCTGTCCGGGTCGCGCAGGCCGCGTCCGCAGAGGGCGGCTGGGCCTGGCGTGCCACGGCCGAGGGCGGGGACCGCAACCGCGTCGAGGGGGAGGTCCGTCGCGTCAGCGACTACGGGGACCTCGGGATCGGCGCCGCAGCCACCGACGAGGGCCTGGCCGCCCGGGTCTTCGGCTCCGGCTCGGTGGTGTGGATGGGCGGCGCGCCGCGGCTCAGCGCCCGCACCGGCGACGCCTTCGTCATGGTCGACACCGGCATGCCCGGCGTGGAGATCAGCGTCGAGAACCGCCCAGCCGGGCGCACCGGCCGCGACGGACGGTTGCTCATCGAGCGCCTGCCCGCCTACACGCCCACCCGCATAGCGGTCCGCCCTGAAAGCGTGGCCCTGGGCGCCCGCATAGAGGGCGTCTCCGCCGAGGTCCGCCCGCCGCGCGGAGCCGGCGTGAACGTGAAGCTGCCGGTGCGCGAGATCACGTCGGCCCTCGCCACGCTGGTGCTGCCCGACGGCTCGCCCGTCCCTGTGGGCGCGCGGGTGACCCTGAACGGCCGCCCCTCCGGCGTCGTCGGCTACGACGGCGCCAGCTATCTCACCTTCCTGCAGTCCGAGAATCGGCTCGAAGTGGACCTTCCGACCGGCCGGTGCCTCGTCGAGGTTCCTCATGTCCGCCCGACCAAAGACCTGCCGGAGATCGGCCCCCTGGTGTGCCGTCCGGCCTGAGCGCGCGGCGGTCGCGCTCGCCGCCTGCCTGTTCGCCCTGGCGGCAGCGGGGGCCGCTTCGGCCGGCGTAGCGTCCTGCTCGGTCAGCACCGGCGCTGTGGCGTTCGGCGGCTACGACGCCGCCGCCGACACGGATTCCTCCGGCTACGTCGACGTGCAGTGCACGTGCACGCCCGTGGGGGATTGCACCGACCTCCCGTACACGCTCGAGATTCAGGCCGGCGCCTCCGCCTCCCTATCGCCGCGGCGGATGGAGCGGAGCGGAGGAACGGAGACGCTCGACTACCACCTCTACCGCGACAGCAACCGCACCCTCGTCTGGACCACCGGGCCCAACGCCCTGGGGCGCACCTACGGGGCGCTGCAGTTCGAGTCGCCGCAGCAGTCGATCGTCTACGGGCGCATTCCGAGCGGACAGCACGTGCGCCCGGGGTCCTACGGCGAGACCCCGACGGTCTCGCTGATCTACTGAGAGGTCGTGTCCAGCGGCACGCCGTAGAGCTCCAGCCGGTGGTCGACGAGCCGGAAGCCGAGCCGCTCCGCGATGGCGGCCTTCAGCTTCTCGATCTCGGCGTCGTAGAACTCGACCACCTGGCCGGTCTTCATGTCGATCAGGTGGTCGTGGTGGTGGTCGCCCACCTCCTCGTATCGAGAGCGGCCGTCGCGGAAGTCGTGCTTCTCGATGATGCCCGCCTCCTCGAGCAGGCGGACGGTCCGGTACACCGTGGCGATCGAGATATGCGGGTCCACCGCCGCCGCGCGCCGGTACAGCTCCTCGACGTCGGGGTGGTCATGGCTCTGCGACAGCACCCGCGCCACGACCCGGCGCTGGTCCGTCATGCGCATGCCCTTGTCGAGGCAGAGCTGCTCGATGCGATCCATAGGGCCGCAAGATAGGGGGAACGTCAGTCGCTGTTAAGCCGACGCCGCAGCACCAGGGCGTCCTCGGCCCCGCCGCCGGGCCGGGCGTAGTAGCCGCGGCGCAGCCCCGCCCGCTCGAAACCCTCGCCTTCGTAGAGCGCGATCGCCGCGGCGT
>DASVVG010000102.1:0-16033 GCA_036386655.1 Caulobacteraceae bacterium
AAGGCTGGGAGGGCTGCGGAGCGCTTCGTGTCGCCCTCCTCCGGGTGCGAAGCCGGAGGCGAGCGGGTTGTGTTGGTGAGCGACAGGACGCGCTCCGCACGGCTCGTTGGACGTCCGCCCCCGGTCGGCGCCCTTCTTAGGGGCTAGCCGGTGCTGTGCGGCGGACGGCGGGCGGGCTCCGAACCAGAGGAGTCCCCGGACCCGACGGGTTGACCTCCCCGCCGCTGGTCCCGCTCGAACCGTGTCCCGCCGCCTGAAGGCCCTGGTCGACCTCAGGCCCTCCCGTGCGGGGGACCAGCAGCAGCATGGGGCCGCCGCGGACGGCGCCGGGGAACTTCTTTTCGCCGGTGAACAGATCAGCTGAAAACGCCCGGGTCCCCGCTTTCGCGGGGATGAGGGGATTAGGGGGACAAGTCTGCACTGGCCGGTGAACAGCGGCGGTTACGGGGGACCCCTCACCCCGCTCGCTTTGCGAGTCGACCCTCTCCCGCCAGGGAGTGGGGAAAGCGGCTTGGTTCTCTTGCGGGATGGGAGCCGCTCGGGACAGGACACTCAAGGACGGCCCGGAGGGCCGCCGCGGAGCGGCCGGCCGGAGGCGCGGTCCTTGACTGACCTGACCCGAACGGCACGCTCGCATCCAAGAGAACAATGCAGCAGAGGGCGCGTGGGCCGCGCCTCTTCTCCACCGCGCCGAGTCGGCGGGCTCAGAGGTTGAACAGGCGCTTCAGCCGCTGGGCGTCTCTCGGCGCGGCGCCGCCGATGTCGTTGTCGAAGTACGCGTAGACGTCCTTGTCCTCGAAGCGCCAGCCGCGGATGTGCTGCGCCCACGTCTGCAGCTCGTCGTCGGGGTAGTCGCCCCAGTAGCGGCCGCCGGGGCCGTGGCCGCGCACGTAGACCCAGCTGGCCGTGGAGACCCACGGCGCCGGCGCGTGGTGGTGGTCGGAGATGACGAGCGAGGCGTCGTGCTCGCGCAGCAGGTCGAAGACGGCGGGCTCGTACCAGCTGGGGTGGCGGAACTCGACGGCGTGGCGGCGGCCCTTCGGCACGACGGCCAGCAGGCCGGCGAGGCGGTCTAAATCCAGCTTCATGCTGGGGGGCAGCTGGTAGAGCACCGGGCCGAGCTTCCCGCCGAGGCCCTCGGCGCGGCTGAACATGAAGTCGACGGGCTCCTTCGGGTCGATGAGGCGCTTCAGGTGGGTGAGGTAGCGCGAGGCCTTCCAGGCGAAGACGAAGCCCTCGGGCGTGCGCTCGCGCCAGCCGGTGACGGCGGTCTCGGCGGGCATTCGGTAGAAGGAGGCGTTGATCTCGGCGGTGTCGAAACGCCCGGTGTAGAAGGCGAGCTCGTCCTTCTGGCGCAGGCCCTTGGGATAGAAGACGTCGCCGCGCCAGTGCCGGTAGAGCCAGCCCGAGCAGCCGACCCGAAGCTCGCTCATGGCACCAGAACGATCTTCCCGACGTGGCGGTTCGCCTCGAGCTCCGCGTGCGCGGCTGCGGCTTCGCTGAGCGGGAAGGTGCGGGCGACCGGCGGGCGCACCCGGCCGTCCGCCAACCAGGGCCAGACGGTCTCCTCGACGGCGCGGGCGAGGCGCGCCTTCTCGTCGGCCGAGCGGGGGCGCAACGTGGAGCCGGTCAGCACCAGCCGCTTCATCATGATCGGACGCAGGTCGAGCTCCACGCGGTGGCCGGCCTGGAAGGCGATCTGCACCAGGCGGCCGCCGGGCTTCAGCACCTGCAGGTTGCGCTGCACGTAGTCGCCGCCGACCATGTCGAGGATGACGTCGGCCCCGCCGTCGGCTTGAACCTCGGCCGCGAAGTCCTCCGCGGCGGTGTTGATGGCGAGGTCGGCGCCCTGCTCGAGCGCGGCGGTGGCCTTGCCGGGCCCGCGGCCGGTGGCGATCACCCGGGCGCCGGCCGCCTTGGCCATCTGGATCGCGGTGACGCCGATGCCGCTGGTGGCGCCGTGTACCAGCAGGGTCTCGCCGGGCTTCAGTGCGCCAGCTTCGAACACGTTCGCCCAGACGGTGAAAACCGTCTCAGGCAGGGCCGCGGCCTGTTCGAACGAGACGCCGTCGGGAATGGGCAGCGCGTGCCGCGCGTCCACCGCGGCGTACTCGGCGTACCCGCCGCCGGGCAGCAGGGCCGTCACTCGGTCGCCGTGGGCCCAGCGCGTCGCGCCGTCGGCGACGGCCGCGACTTCGCCGGCGATCTCGAGCCCGAGCGTCTCCGGCGCGCCAGGCGGGGGAGGGTAGAGACCGCGCCGCTGCAGCACGTCGGGGCGGTTCACGCCGGCGGCTCGTACGCGGACCAGGATCTCGCCCGGCTTCAGCGACGGCGTGTCGACTTCTCCCGCGTGCAGGGAATCCGCGCTGCGGCCGTCGCCGCGAACGGTGACCGCGATCATCTGGTAGGGGATCATGGCTCGGCCTCGGCGCTCGCGCCGAACGTGTTAGAATGCGCGCCGTCCGCGATCCAGCAGAGGTCCGATGTTCGAGGAACTCACCGCCCGCCGCGCCCGCGGCCAGACGCTCGCCGAACTGACGCGCGAAGACCTCGAACTCTACGGGGCCGACGAGCTGAGGGAGCGGATCGAGGCGCTGGAAGGCGAGATCGCCCGGGTGCGGGCGCAGCTGGAGCGCAAGGAGAAGGGCCGCTCGGCCGCCGACGCGCTGTTCTCGAAGCCCGGCTGATGGCTGGCGCAACGCTTGCAATCAGGTGGTCCGGACGACGGACGCGACTCCAGGTCGCCGCGGGTCGGCTTGACTTGGTAGGGCGGCTCAGGCGCGTATCGCGCGCTCGGTCGCGCAGTAGGGAACAGCGCCCATGACGGACGAACGCGTACAGGAATCCCCGTCCGGCGCCCCGCTCCGGTCGGCCACCGTCCGCGATTTCGCCGGCTCGGAGCTGTTCGAGCGCACCTTCCAGGAAGGCATGGAGCTGGTCGAGGAGACCGCCGCCTACCTCGACGGCATGGGCCGCAAGGAATCCAAGCTGCTGTCGCGCAACGCCGCGATGGCCTACGCCGGCGAAAGCATGCGGCTGACCACGCGGCTGATGCAGATCGCATCGTGGCTGCTGGTGCAGCGCGCCGTGCGCGAAGGCGACATGGCGGTGCACGAGGCGCAGCAGGACCGCTATCGGGTGAAGCCGGACTCGCGCGAGCCGGCGGAAGAGGGCGTTGAGCTGCCGGCCGGACTGCTCGACCTGCTCGGCCGCTCCGAGCGGCTGCACGAGCGCATCCTGCACCTCGACCGGCGCATGTACGTGGAAGCGGCGCCGGTGGAGGCCGCCAACCCGGTGCAGTCGCAGATGGACATGCTGCGGACGGCGTTCGGAAACTGAACGCCGCGCCTCATGCTCAGGCGCGCAGTCGCGCCGACCGCTGTAGCCAGCGGCGCTGAACTAGCTCTTCAGGAAGCCGCCGTACTTCGCGGCGAAGCGCGACACGCGGCCGCCGCGGTCGAGCAGCGTCTGCTGGCCGCCGGTCCACGCCGGGTGGGTCTTCGGATCGATGTCCAGGTTCAGCGTCGCGCCTTCCTTGCCGTAGGTGGAGCGCGTGCGGTACGTCGTCCCGTCGGTCATCACCACGGTGATGAAGTGGTAGTCGGGGTGGGCGTCCTGTTTCATCGTGTCGAGACCCGGGGCGCGCCCGGCGGTGAGGTCCGGCGCGCGAAAAAGGGAAAACCCGCCGGAGGCCGGCGGGCGCTAGGCGCGCGCTATACCCCAGAGGGCGGCTCGCAGGCAAGACCCGGCCGGGCCGGAGGGGCTCGTTGAGCGAGGACCGTCCCCACCCCGGGGCCAAGCTGGTCGAGCAGATCGCCCAGGCGGCGGAGCGCCGGCCCAAGCGGCGGGACCTGAAGCCGCTGCGCCAGCTCGTGCCGTTCATCGCCCGGCATCGGGCGGAAGCCGGGCTGGCGTCGGTGTTCCTGCTGCTGGCGGCGGGGTCGACGCTCAGCATGACGGTGACGTTCCGGCTGCTGGTCGACAAGGGATTCGGCCAGGGCACGCCCGAGGCGATCAACGACTACTTCGGTCTGCTGCTGCTGAATGCGCTGGTGCTGGCGGCGGCGACGGCGCTGCGGTTCTTCTTCGTCACCCGGCTGGGCGAGCGGGTGATCGCGGACATGCGCCAGGCGCTGTTCCGGCACGTGCTGAAGCTGGACCACGCCTACTTCCTGCAGACGCGGCCGGGCGAGGTGATGAGCCGGCTGACCACGGATCTGGCGGTGGTGGAGACGCTGGTGGGCGCGTCGGTCTCGGTGGCCGTGCGCAACCTGCTGATCGTGCTGGGCGCGATCGGGGTGCTGCTGTGGGTGAGCGTGACGCTCACGGGGCTGGTGATCCTGCTGCTCGTCGTGGTGCTGGCCCCGCTGCTGCTGCTCGGCAAGCGCGTGCGGCGGCTGACCATCGCGGCGCAGGACAGGTTCGCGGAGGCCGTCGGGTACGCGGGCGAGACGCTGGACGCGCTCGACACCGTGCAGGCGTTCGGGCGCGAGGAGACGGTGGCCGCGCGCTTCGCCGCCGGCGTGGACGACGCGTTCCGCAGCAGCCAGGCGCGCGTGGTCGCGCGCTCGATCATGACGGCGCTGGTGGTCGGGCTGGTGTTCGCCGGGATCGCGGGCGTGCTGTGGCTGGGCTCGCGCGCCGTGGTCGGCGGCGCGATGAGCGGCGGGGCGCTGGTGCAGTTCGTGTTCCTGTCGGTGATCGCGGCCGGCGCGGTGGGGTCGCTGAGCGAGAGCTGGGGCGAGGTGCAGAAGGCCTCGGGCGCGATGGAGCGCATCGCGGAGCTGCTGTCGGCCGAGCCGAAGATCGCTGCGCCCCCGGAGCCGCGGCCGCTGCCCTCGCCGCCGCGTGGCGAGGTGGCGTTCGAGGACGTGACGTTCGCCTATCCCGGCCGGCCGGACCTGCCGGCCCTGCGGGAGTTCAGCCTGACCGTGCGGCCGGGCGAGACGGTTGCGCTGGTTGGCCCGTCGGGGTCGGGCAAGAGCACGGTGCTGCGGCTGCTGCTGCGGTTCTACGACCCGCAGTCGGGCTGCGTCCGCATCGACGGCGTGGACCTGCGCGAGGCGGACCCGGGCGAAGTGCGCTCGCGGCTGGCGCTGGTGGCGCAGGACGCGGGGCTGCTGTCGGGCTCGGCGGTCGAGAACATCCGCTTCGGCCGGGAGGAAGCGACGGAGGAGGAGGTGCGCGACGCCGCGCGCCACGCCGAGGCGCTGCAGTTCCTGGAGGCGCTGCCGGAGGGGCTGCAGACCTCGCTCGGCGACCGGGCGAAGAGCCTGTCGGGCGGGCAGCGCCAGCGCCTGGCCATCGCGCGGGCGTTCGTGCGCGACGCGCCGATCCTGCTGCTCGACGAAGCGACCTCGGCGCTGGACGCGGAGAGCGAGCGGCTGGTGCAGCACGCCATCGATGAGGCCATGGAGAACCGGACGACGCTGGTGATCGCCCACCGTCTGGCGACGGTGCTGCGCGCCGACCGCATCGTGGTGATCGACAAGGGCCGCGTGGTGGAGGAGGGGAGCCACGCCGAACTCAGCGCCCGCGGCGGGCTCTACGCGCGGCTGGCGGCGCTGCAGTTCGGGACCAGCCCGGCGGGCTGAGGAGCCGGAACCGGCTCCGGACCTTCCGGGTTCGGAAAACCATGAACCCGCCTCGCATCGGCGCCGTGCATGCGGCGGCCTTCTTCGTCGGCCTCACGGTGGTGGCGCAGCTGACCTCGAAGCGCAGCGACCGTCGTTTCTATCGTGACCTGAAGCGGCCGGGGTTCGCGCCGCCCGCCTGGGTGTTCCCCGTCGCGTGGACGGGGCTGAACCTGCTGCAGGTCTGGGCCGACACGCGGCTGGTCAACGGGCGGGAGATCGAAGGGCGCAACCGGCTGCTGGGGCTGCGAGGGGTGAACTGGCTGCTTTACGCGCTGTTCAACCCGGCGTTCTTCCGGGCCAGGAGCCCTGTGCTGGGCGAGGCCGTGACCGTGGCGCAGGCGCTGAACACCTTCGCGACCATCTTCGCGGCGCGGCGCTCCGCGCCGGAGGTGGCGATGGCGCTGACGCCGCTGGCCGGCTGGCTGACCTTCGCCTCGACGGTTGCGGGGTGGATGGCGGTGAAGAACCCCGACCCGGTCGTCGATCCGGTGGTGCACCGGGTGCGGCAGCGGTTCACGGCGCCCACCAGCGCGGCGATCCACTAGGCGGCGAAGGCGGCGGCGCTCCGGACCGCGTCGGCGGGGTGGTCGCTGAACACGCCGTCGATCCCCAGCGCGAAGAAGCGCTCGTACTCGGCGGCGAAGTCGCCCTTCTCCGGCGAGGCGCCGCGGCGGAGCTCGGCGGGCAGGAACCAGTTCTCCGAGCGGAAGGTCCAGGCGTGCACCTGCAGGCCCGCGGCGTGGGCGTTGGCGACCAGGGCGGTCGGAGCGAGCGAGCGGGCGGCGGTGTCGCGCGGGACGATGAGCGTCTTCTCCACCCCGACGGCGTCGGCGTAGGTTGCGATCTCGGCGAGTCCGGTGGCCGTCAGCATGTCCGTGTACGGGCGCGGCCGGCCGGCGGCGGCCAAGTCGGCTGGGCCGCCCGCTTGGGAGGCGAGCTGGACCAGCTTCACCGGCGTTTGCGAACGGAGCGCGCGGAGCGGGCCGACCTCGAAACACTGGATGAATACCGGCGCGTCGGCGCGGTTCAGGCCGGCCCGGGCGAGGGCGGAGAGAAGGGCCGCTTCCATCGGCAGGCCCTGCTGGGCGAACCAGCCGGGGTGCTTGAGCTCAGGGTAGACGCCGACGGGGCGGGCAGCGCGGGCGACGAGGGCCAGCAGCTCGTCGAACGTCGGGATCGGCTCGCGACCGTCGTGGGCGGTGTTGGCCGGCCGGACGTCGGGAATGCGCTCCCGGGCGCGCAGCGTCTTCAGTTCGGCCAGGGTGAAGTCCTCGGTGAACCAGCCGGTGACGGGCTGGCCGTCGATCTGCTTCGTCGTGCGGCGGGTACGGAACTCGGGCTTCGAGGCGACGTCGGTGGTCCAGCCGATCTCGTTCTCGTGACGGCAGACGAGAACGCCGTCCCTGGTCATCACCAGGTCGGGCTCGAGGTAGTCGGCGCCCTGTTCGAGGGCGAGGCGGTAGCTCGCCAGCGTGTGCTCGGGGCGCTCGCCGGAGGCGCCGCGGTGGGCGATGACGAGGGGGCGTTTCGCTGGGGGCATCGGGCGGCTCGCGCAGGCCGAAAGCGTCGCGGCGGCGCCCGTGAGCAGGAGATCGCGGCGAGTCGGCATCCGCCGACGAGCTTATGCCGCCGCGCGCAGGCGCTCCAGAACGGGACCTTGCAGCTCGAGGTTCGACGCGACGACGCTGAGCGCCTTGAGCGGGTCGCCCGGTCCGTCGGCGGTGGCGACCGCACCGCCGGACTCGGTGATCAGCAGCACGCCGGCGGCGAGGTCCCAGGCGGACAGGTTGCGCTCCCAGTAGGCGTCGTAGCGGCCCGCGGCGACCCAGGCCATGTCGAGAGCGGCCGAGCCGAAGCGGCGGATGCCCGCCACGCGCGGCGTCATCTGGTGCAGTTCCTTGAGGAACTGGGCGTGGCCCGGACGGCCTTCGAAGGGGATGCCGGTGGCCAGGATCGCGCCGGAGAGATCGCGGCGCGCGGCGACGCGCAGGCGCTTCTCGTTGCCCAGGAAGGCGCCCTTGCCCTTCTCGGCCCAGAACAGCTCGTCGGTGATCGGGTTGTAGGTGACCGCCGCGACGATCCCCGCGCCCTCGCGCTCCAGCGCGATGTTGATGGCGAAGTGCGGGATGCCGTGGAGGAAGTTGGTCGTCCCGTCGAGCGGGTCGATGATCCAGGTGTGGCTCTTGTCGGTGCCTTCGACGGGGCCGCGCTCCTCCGCGAGGAAGCCGTAGCCGGGGCGGCTCTTGGACAGCTCCTCGACCAGGGTCTGCTCGGCCTTGAGGTCGGCGGCGGAGACGAAGTCGGCGGGGCCCTTCTTGGACACCTGCAGCTCGGTGACCTCGCCGAAGTCACGGCGCAGGTTCCGCGCGGTCTTCCGCGCGGCGTCGATCATCACCTTGAGGAGAGCGGAGGGGGTGGCCACGCGTCAGTCGGCGCGCCGGACGTATTCGCCCGTGGTGGTGTCGACCAGGATGCGCTCGCCCGCGCTCATGAACGGCGGGATCATCACGCGCATGCCGTTCGAGGCCTTGGCCGGCTTGTAGGACGAGGAGGCGGTCTGCCCCTTCACGGTCGGCTCGGTCTCGACGACTTCGAGCACGACCTGCTCGGGCAGGCTGATGCCGATCGGGCGCTCCTCGTGGAACTCGACAACCACGACCATGCCGTCCTGCAGGAAGCGCACCTGGTCCTCGCCGACCCAGTCCTTCTGCAGCTCGATCTGCTCGTAGCTCTCCTGGTTCATGAACACGAGGGCGTCGCCCTGTTCGTACAGATACTGGTAGTCACGCTGCTCCAGGGTGACCTTCTCCACCTTGTCGTCGGAGCGGAAGCGCTCGTTGAGCTTGCGGCCGTCGATCAGGTTCTTCAGCTCGACCTGGGCGAAGGCGCCGCCCTTGCCGGGCTTCACGTGCTCGGCCTTCACCGCGACCCACAGGCCGCCCTCGTGCTGGATCACATTGCCGGGCTTGATGGCGTTGCCGTTGATCTTCATCGGGTTTTTCGCGGGGAGAGGGGGGAAATCGGGCGCGGAACCTATAGAGCGCCCTCTAGATGCGCAACAGCGCCCTCAGCCCGTAGGCGACGGCGGCGACGGTCAGGCCGCTCGCGGCGGCGATGCCGAAGAACCAGAGCAGGCGCTTCCAGAGCGGGCCCGGTTCAGTGGTGGTATCCGGCATCGGGCGTCACCTTCCCGCGGAAGATCCAGTAGACCCAGGCCGTGTAGCCGAGGATCAGCGGCAGCACGACGGCGGCGCCGACCAGCATCAGGGCGAGCGCGTTCTCGGCCGCCGCCGCGTCCCGGTAGGTCAGGGCGTAGGGCACGATGAAGGGCGCGAACCCGACCGCGAGGCCCAGGAAGCCGGACAGGTAGAACAGCAGCGCGCCGATGAACGGGCGGTGGTGGTGCGTCGTGCGGCGCAGGCCCGTGACCAGCACGACGAGCCCGATCAGGCCCAGCAGCGGGATCGGCGCGAGCGGCAGGAAGCGGCCCACGTCGAAGCTGTCGCTCTCCAGGCCCCAGCGGGCGGCCACCCGCGGGTGGATGAAGAGGGTGGCGAGGCTGACGCCGGCGAGCAGGAAGGCGGTGAGGCCGCCGGAGATCCAAGCCCAGCGACGCGCGGAGCCGTGCAGCTCGTCCTGCGTCTTCATCACCAGCCAGGCGGCGCCGAGGAGGGCGTAGCCGCTGATCAGGCCCGCGGCCACCAGCAGGGTGTAGGGGGTGAACCAGTCGAAGGGGCCGCCGGCGAAGCGCTGGTTCTCGACCGTGACGCCCTGGATGAAACCGCCCAGCACCAGTCCCTGAGCGAAGGCGGCGGCGAGCGAGCCCCCGGTGAAGGCGAGCCCCCAGCCGATGCGGCCGTGTCCGGTCGCGCGGAAGCGGAACTCGAAGGCGACGCCGCGCAGGATCAGCCCGATCAGCATGAGCAGGATGGGCAGGTAGAGCGCCGGCATCAGCACCGAGTAGGCGAGGGGGAAGGCGGCGAGCAGGCCGCCGCCGCCCAGCACCAGCCAGGTCTCGTTGCCGTCCCACACGGGCGCGACGGTGTTCATCATCACGTCGCGGTCCTGCTCGTCGCGCGCGAACGGAAAGAGGATGCCGACGCCGAGGTCGAAGCCGTCGAGCAGGACGTAGAGCAGGACGGCGGTGGCGATGAGGCCGGCCCAGATGAGGGGGAGGTCGAGGCTCATCGATCGCCCTCCGCGGCGTGTTCGGGTCCGGCCCCCAGCGCCCAGCCCGGGGGGCGCTCGTCCGTGGGCGGCTCGTCATGGCCGCCGGTGATCGGGCCTTCGCGGAGCAGGCGCAGGATGTAGAGGAGGCCCGCGCTGAAGACGACGGCGTAGACGGCCATGAACGCCAGTAGCGAGAAGGCCACGTGCTCGGCGGGCACGCGGGAGACGGCGTCGCGGGTGCGGAGCACGCCGTAGACGACCCACGGCTGGCGGCCCACCTCGGCCACCACCCAGCCGGAGATCACGGCGACGAAACCCATCGGCGCCATCAGCTGGCAGGCGCGCAGGAAGGGGCGCGTGGTGAAGAGGCGGCCACGCCACCACAGGAACAGGCCCCAGAAGCCGAGGCCGATCATCAGCAGTCCCAGGCCCACCATGATGCGGAAGGCGTAGAAGACGATGGCCGCAGGCGGGCGGTCTTCCTTCGGGAAGTCGCGCAGGCCGGTGATCTCCAGCGTCGACTGGAACGCGTTGATCCAGGCGCCCGCCTTCGGGATCGAGATCGCCCAGGCGTTGCCCTCCCGCTCACGGTCGGGCCAGGCGACGATGTGGAAGGGCTGGTCGTCGCGGGTCTCCCAGTAGGCCTCCACCGCCGCGAGCTTCGCGGGCTGGTGCTCGGTCATCACGTGGCCGGACCAGTGGCCGACGGCGAGCTGAAGGGGGGCGACCAGGGCGAACATGCCTACGGCCATGCGCAGGGCCATCCGGCTCTCCGGCTGGTCCGGGCGGCGGAGCAGCATCCAGGCCGAGGCGCCGCCGACGACCAGCGACGTCGTCAGGTAGGCGGCCAGCACCATGTGCACGAAGCGGGCGGGGAAGGTCGGGTTGAAGATCACCTTCACGTAGTCGGTCGCGATCATGCGGCCGTCGGCCAGCACCTCGAAGCCCTGCGGCGACTGCATCCAGCTGTTGGCGCTGATGATCCAGAAGGCGCTGACGAGCGTGCCGAAGGCGACGAGGCAGGTGGCGAGGAAGTGGAGGCGGTTCCCGACCTTGTTCCAGCCGAACAGCATGATCCCGAGGAACGACGCCTCGAGGAAGAAGGCGGTCAGCACCTCGTAGGCCATCAGCGGCCCGATGACGCTGCCGGTCAGCCGCGAGAACTCGGACCAGTTGGTGCCGAACTGGTAGCTCATGACGACGCCGGAAACGACGCCCATTCCGAAGCTTATAGCGAAGACTTTGACCCAGAACCTGAACAGGTTCCGGAACAGCTCGCGCTTCGTGAAGAGCCACAGCCCCTCGAGCACGGCGAGGAAGCTGGCCAGCCCGATGGTGAAGGCCGGGAAGATGATGTGCCAGGCGATGGTGAAGGCGAACTGCAGCCGCGACAGCAGCAGGGCGTCGAAGTCCATCGGGTGCCCCTCCGAGGAGGACGCTTTAGCACGAAGGAGCCACGGCGCGACCCTTCATCCACGCGAACGCAGCCTTGGCCGCTAAGCCGCTGAGGGCGCGGCGGTTTTCAGGCGGGGGAGGGGGTCTTCCGGTCGCGCAGACCGGCGGCGATCTCCTCGTTCAGCGCCTGCACCGCCAGCGCCGTGTCGGCGTGTTTCCAGACCCCGGCGCAGACCGCGAGGAAGTCGGCTCCGGCGGCGGCGAGCGCGCGGGCGTTGTCGTGGGTGATGCCGCCGATGGCGACGCAGGGGACCTGCATCGTCTCCTGCCAGATGGAGAGGACCTCCGGGTCGGCCGCGGTCTTCGCTTCCTTCGTGGTGGTCGGAAAGAACGAGCCGAAGGCGACGTAGTCGGCGCCCGCCTCCGCCGCCTCCATGCCGAGGTGGCGGCTGTCGTGGCAGGTGACCCCGACCATGGCGTCGCGGCCCACGACGCGGCGGGCCTCGGCGTACGAGGCGTCCTCCTGCCCGACGTGGACGCCGTCGCAGCCGGTGCGGACCGCGAGGTCGGGGCGGTCGTTCATCAGCACGGCCAGCCCGCGGGCGTGCGCGATCGGCAGGAGGACCTCGGTCGCGGCGGCGATCTCCTCGTCGGTGTGCTCCTTCAGGCGGATCTGCAGCGCGGCGACGTCGCCCGCGTCAAGGGCGTGGGCGAGGGTGCGGCCGAAGGCGGCGAGGTCGTCGATCCGCGGCGGCGTGAGCAGGTAGAGGCGGCAGAGAGGGGCGGGCACGGCGGCGGCCTAGGCCCGGCGGGGACCCGCGGTCAACCGGAACGAAGCTGGGCTGAACCCCGTTCTGCCCAGTGGAACGCTTAGAGGGCGGCGATGCACAACTACGCGCGCGACGGGCTCGACATGGTCGCCAACAGCCGCGGGCGGGGCCTTGGGCACGTGGGCGCGGGGCTGCTGGTCGTGGGCGGGGCGCTGGCGCTCTCGATCGCGCTCGGCAAGTTCGCGCAGCACGACGCCGAAGCCAAGGAAGAGGAGCGGCAGGAGGAGGGCGACAGCGGCGAGCCGCGGCAGCTCTCGGCGGTCTGGCCGCCGCTGTTCCTGGCGCTGACGGTCTCCGGCTTCCGCATCTGGAACGCGCCGAAGTCGCGCACCCGCACGATGGCCTTGGCGCTCTGGGGCGCGGTGCAGGGGATGAACCTGGTGCTGATGGCGTTCGGGCCGAAGCGGCTGGGCGGGCAGACGGCGGTGGCCTTCGCCGCGACCGGCTCGGCGCTGGCCTACGCCAAGCTGGCGCAGAGGGTGGACCGCGGGGCGGCCTCGCTGGTCACGCCCTTCGTGGGCTGGGGCAGCCTGGCCACCCTGGTCGCCGACAACGTGCGCGGGATGCCGAAGCGGAAGACGCACCCCGTCCAGGTGACGGTCCACTGATGGCCGCGGCCGCTCGGCCCGCGGGGGCCGGGGCGGCCGGGTCCCGCCTCCTCCAGCTCGACGGACGCCGCACCCTGCGGGTGCTGGAGGCGGGCGACGGCCCGCCCGTGGTGCTGATCCACGGGGCGCTGGGCACGGCAGAGGACATGGCCATCGCGCTGTTCGATCAGCTCGCGCCGCGCTTCCGCGTGCTTGCGCCGGACCGGCCGGGCCACGGCTTCAGCGTGCGCGAGCGGTTCGAGGCGTCGCCGTTCCGGCAGGCGGAGCTGATCCGGGCCGGGCTGGCGCAGATGGGCGTGGAGCGGCCGGTGCTGGCGGCGCACTCGATGGGCGGGCCGGTGGCGCTGGCCTGGGCGCGGCAGTGGCCGGAGGAGCTGGCGGGGCTGCTGCTGATGAACACGGCCGCCTATCCGGAGCTGCGGCCGTTCGAGCACTTCGTGCTGTCGCCGCGGGCCGCCCCCGGCGCCGGGCCGCTGATGTCACGGGCGGCGGGCGCGACGCTGGATCCGCTCATGCTGCCCCTGGTGCAGAAGTACATGTTCTCGCCGCAGGAAGTGCCCGAGCGGTGGGCGCGGGAGTTCCCGCACGATCTGGTGCGGCGACCGGAGCAGATGACCGTCGAGGGCGAGGACTTCGCCGACGTGCCCGCGCTGGCGCGGCTGGCGGCGGGCTATCGGGCGACGCCGGTGCGGACGATCATCCTGGCGGGCGAGCGCGACCGGGTGGTGAGCCCACGCACGCACAGCCGGGCGCTGGTGCACGCGTTGGCTAACGCGGAGCTGCGGGAGTTTCCGGAGCTCGGGCACATGCTCCACCACTTCGCGCAGGACGCGGTGGTGGAGGCGATCGAGGCGTTGGCCGCTTAGGCGGGGGCGAGCGCGGGCTCGCGTCTCCGCCGGATCGGGAGCGGGCGGCCGTAGCTGAGACGTCGCCAGAGCCACTCCAGCGGCCCGTAGCGGAAGGCGGCGAGCCACAGCGGCGACCAGATCAGCTGGGCGGCCCAGATCGCCAGCACGATCGGAATCCACTCGTCACGGTTCATGGTGCCGAACAGCCCCAGCCCCCGGCCGCCCCAGAAGATGGTCGTCATGATCAGCGACTGGGCGATGTAGTTGGTGAAGGCCATGCGGCCGAGGGAGCCGATCGTGAGGCTGAGCAGCGGCCGGATCGGCGTCTTCAGCAGCAGGATGGCCAGGGAGGCGTAGCCCAGCGACACGACCGGGCTCAGGAACCAGTTGGCGGCCATCCCGATCCCGGCCGAATAGATCATGTCGAAGTCGCGCCGGATGGTCTCGCCCGACTGCAGCCAGATCAGCAGGAGCGAGACGGCGGCCGCCGCCACCCAGCCGGCGTAGAACAGCGTGGACCGGCGGCCCTGCAGGACGCCCAGCTTGAACAGGCCCAGCCCGATCATCATCAGGCCGAAGGTCCGCAGGCCGAGCCCGAGCAGGCCCATCAGCCCGAAGACGAGCCAGGTGATCGCGTTCACCAAGGTCGCCGACACGACGCCGCCCTGGAACGCCCGCACGGTTTTCGCGACCAGGTCGTTGTCGGTGATCCAGGCGTTGCCCTGCATCTCGGGCGGCATGGTCCCCATCGACATGGTCGAGCTGATGGTGACGAACCCCATCAGAGCGACCAGGGCGCTTCCCCAGATCAGCAGCGGCTTCGGCCGCATGCCCCGGCAAAGCAGCATGGCGAAGCCCACCACCGCGTAGTGGAACAGGATGTCGCCGGCCCAGATCAGCACCCCGTGGATCAGCCCGAACAGGAGCAGCCACTTGAGGCGGCTGGCCACGACCCGGTTGCGGGCCGGGTCCGTCCCGTCGCCGCCGACGAGGTAGAGCGACACACCGAACAGCATGCTGAAGAGGGTGACCCACTTCAGCTCAAAGAAGACGTGGGTGACGCGCCAGGCGCTCAGCGCTTCGGGCGTCCAGGGCAGGCCCGACAGGCGCGGATCGATGGCCACGGTCCAGGGGAGCGCGAACAGCGCCGCGTTGACCATCAGGATGCCCATGACGCCGAGGCCTCGTAGGACGTCGAGGCTGGCGATGCGGTCGCGCTCGGCGACGGGCGCGGGCGTGTCGGTCATGGTTTCGTCCCCTGCGGCGGAAGCCTAGCCGCGAGCGGCGATCAGCGGAAGGCGCAGATCGTGCCGGCCCAGATCGTGGTGACGCGGGCGGCGGCGCCCGGGCCGGAGAGCAGGCCTCCGAGGCCTCCGGCGGAGAACTCGGTGCCCAGCGTCGACTCGCCGATGTCGGCGGCGTAGGCGCCCAGCAGCTCGGCGCGCGTGGAGCCGACGCCCACGCCGCTCATGGTGGTGAGGCCGCGCTCGTCGGTGGACCAGCCGACGAAGCGGCCCTCCTGGAAGACGAGCTGGAAATCGTCGGACCAGTCGGCGAAGGAGAGGGGACCTGCGCCGCATTCCTCGTTGGTCGAGCGCTCGGTCGGTGCGCCCCGCAGCGGCTGGAGCGTCGCCAGCACCTGGGCCTCGGGCGTCTCGAACGGGATGAGCCGCGTGCTGCCGGTCCCGCCGGCGACGAGGCGAAGGCCCTCCCCGTCGAGGGCCAGCATCGCGCGTTCAGTCGGTTCGGGTGGAGCGGCGGGAGCTGCGGCGCCCGGCGTGGCCGGCGCCGCAACAACCGGCGGCTCTGAAGGCGTTTCGGCTTCCCGGCCGCAGCCGACGAGGAAGAGCGCCGCCAGAGAGACGATGGCGCGACCCCTCGCCCGGCGCTGACGCGGCGCCGTCTCCCGCAAGGGGAGAAGGGAGATCACGCTGCGGCCTGCTTCTCCAGGTCGGCGGACCACTGGCCGAGGCTGGCCAGCGAGTTCATGCGGGCGCGGTGGGCGAAGGCGGCCTGGGCGGCGGCCACGTTCTCGCGCTTGCCGGACCACGCCTTCTGCGGGGCGGCCTGCAGGGCGCGGCCGTAGCTGAAGGTCATCTTCCACGGGAAGCCGCCGATCTTGTTCATGGCGTCGAGGTGGGCGGTGGCCTCTTCGTCTGACTGGCCGCCGGAAAGGTAGGCGATGCCGGGGACCGCAGCCGGGACCGTCGCCTTGAGGCAGGCGATGGTGCGCTCGGCCACCTGCTCGACGGGCACGCGGCGGTGCCACTTCTTGCCCGGCACGACCATGTTCGGCTTCAGCACGATGCCCTCCAGGGCGACCCGCTGCTCGAACAGCTCCTGGAAGGTGGCCTGCAGCATCCAGCGGGTGACCTGATCGCAGCGGTCGATGTCGTGGGCGCCGTCCATCAGCACCTCGGGCTCGACGATCGGGACGATCTGGGCCTGCTGGCAGATGGCCGCATAGCGGGCGAGCGCGTGGGCGTTCGACTTGATGGCGGCCCAGCTCGGGATGCCCTCGCCGATGTCGATCACCGCGCGCCACT
>DASVVG010000103.1:0-10991 GCA_036386655.1 Caulobacteraceae bacterium
GGCGGTGGCCTGGATGGCGAGGCCGGCCCGCAGCACGCCGAGGAACCGCTCGGGGATGTCGAAGTCGACGTGGATGGCGGACAGGTCGTCCAGGGTGGCGATCGCCGCGCCCGGGTTGACCAGTTGCCCGGGGGCGGCGTCGGAGAGGCCGATCACGCCGGAGAACGGGGCGCGGATCAGGCGGTCCTGACGGCGGGCCTGCACGGCGCGCAGGGTGGCGGCGGCCTCCTGCACGGCGGCCTGTCGGTTCTCGATCTCGGCTTTCGGCGCGAAGCCGCGTTCGCCGAGCTGGCGCCAGCGCTCGTAGTCGCGGCGGGCCTGGGCGAGCGTGGCCTGGGCGCGGACCACTTCTGCCCCCTGCTCCTCCGCCTTGAGTTCGACCAGCGTCTGGCCGCGGCGCACGTACTGGCCGCTGGTGAACAGCACGCGGGTGATGAGTTCGGTGGTGTCGGAGGTGATGGTGACCGACTGGCGCGCCTTGGCCTGACCCAGCGCCTCGATGCGCTCGGCGAAGGGGCGCGATTCCGGCAGGACCAGCCGCACCGCCGCCGCGCGACCGCCGCCTCCGCCGCCGCCCGGCGGGCCGCCCTGCGCCTCGGCCTCGTCGGGCGAGAGGAACAGCTTCCACATCCCCGCAGCCAGCATGAGCACGAGGACCGCGGCGGCCGCGACCAGAAAAAAATGCCTGCGCAGCACCGGCGCGCCGCTCCCGTCGTTCAGCTGAAGGCGATTACACGTCGGGCAGATAGGCTTCCGTCGGTCCCGATCCAACGCAAAATGCGACGGGGTCCGTTACAAATCCGTCAGAAGCGCTTCCACACCGCGATGACGGGTCCCGCGCCCCGGGTGCTGTCCCGCCCGGCGACGGCGGTCCGCCAGCCGGCCTGCACGCGCACGGAGCCGAGGCGCCGCACCACCGACAGCTCGGCGTTGTTCCAGCCCGGCGCCAGTCCCTCGTCGGCTCCGTCGACGAACCCGGCGTAGCTCTGGACCAGCACCAGCCAGTTCTCGGTGATGTCGACGCCTATGGAGGTGTCGTAACGCGTCTCGTCCGGCGCGCCGATGCGCATCAGGCGTGCCGCCTGGGAGTCGACGAAGTAGGGCCGGCCGAACCAGCGGCCGGAGCGGCCGAAGAGCACGCGCAGCTCGGCGTCGCCCTCGCTGCGCACGCGCGAGACGTACACGGCGTTCTCGCCCTCGCCGGGGGAGATCGCGCCGGCGTAGACGCTGAGCACCATGCCGCCACGACGAACGGCGGCCCAGCGCACGCCGAGCTCAGCGGGGGCCGTCCCCTCGTAGCCGCCGAACTCGTCCTGCCCACGCGCGGCGACCAGCTTGCCCTGCAGCGTGAGGCGGTTGGTCAGGCCGTATTCGACGAAAGTGGACGCTGCCTCGTCATAGCGCGACGGGATGGCGACCAGGCCGCCGGAGGCGTCGAAGGCTTCGTCGGCGGTCTGGCGCTCGAAGCGGAGGATGACCTGCCCGTCGCCCTTCTTCATCGGCCAGGCGCCGGCGTGTGCCAGCGACGGGACCAGCAGGGCCGCCACCAGCGCGGCGGCGGCCAGCCTCAAGCGTCGTAGCCCGGCAGCTGGCGGTTCAGCCGGCGAAGCAGCCCGGGCCAGGCCAGCTGGGCGATCATGGGCAGGCCGGCGGTCTGGGCGCGGACCTCGTCCTGCGCCTCCGCGGGCGCGTCGAGCACGCCGTCGCGGCCGGCGGTGAGCGCCAGCGTCTGCTGGAGGCAGGCGCGCTCCAGGAAGAAGATGCCGACCCAGGCCTGGGCGGCGGTGGCGCCGACGGCGAGCGTGCCGTGGTTGCGCAGGAGCATGACGGCCTTGTCGCCGAGGTCGGCCACGATGCGCTGGCGCTCATCGAGGTTCAGCGCGATGCCCTCGTAGTCGTGGTAGGCGAGCCGCGGCAGCGCGATCAGCGCGTGCTGCGTCAGCGGCAGCAGGCCGTCCTTCTGCGCCGAGACGGCGACGCCCTGGTCCGTGTGCAGGTGGATGACGAAGTGGGCGTCCTCGCGCGCGGCGTGGATGGCCGAGTGGATGGTGAAGCCGGCCGGGTTGATGAAGCTCGAGGTCTGCTGGACCACTTGGCCGTCGAGGTCGACCTTCACCAGCGACGAGGCGGTGATCTCCTCGAAGAACCAGCCGTACGGGTTGATGAGGAAGTGGTGCTCAGGGCCGGGAACGCGCGCGGAAATGTGGGTGAAGATCATGTCGTCCCACCCCTGCAGGGCGGCGAGACGATAGAGTGCGGCGAGTTCGACGCGGGCCTTCCACTCGTCCTCGCTGACCTGGCCCTTCAAGCTGAGCATCGGCGGAGACGTCGTGCCGTCCATCAGCCCCTCCCCGGCCCGACGCCGCAGCGGCGCAGCTCGCCGCCGAGCCGGCCGGTGAGCGCGAACCACAGCATGCGGAAGTCGCTGGCCAGCGACCAGGCGAAGTACTGGAAGGTGGCGGGCTTGTTCTTCTCGATCAGCGCGTGCGCGGTCCAGGCGGCGCCGTAGGCGGCGACGATACCGACGGGCAGGAACCAGAGATTCCGGAAAGCCAGCGCCAGCGGGATGCAGGCGAGCCCGGCGGTGGTGCCGGCGTAGTGGACGTAGCGGGTGCCGGGACGCGAGTGTTCGCGCAGGTAGATGGGCCAGAAGTCGCTGTAGCGGCTCACCTTTGGAAGGCCGATGTCCACCGGCGGATCCCCCTCGTCCAGCTAGACCATTAGCCGACGGCGGTGCGCGCGACAACGCACTGCACGGCGCCGCGCCAGCGCGCGAGCGCCGCTTCACGCGCAGGAGCCGCGAGCGCGGGGGTGAAGGTTTCCGCTTCGGGCCGGGCGCGCGCGGCCGCCTCGACGTCGGCATAGAGGCCTGAACCGACGCCCGCGAACAGAGCGGCTCCGAGCGCGGTGGTCTCCGAGTAGCTCGCGCGGCCGACGTTCAGGCCGGTGATGTCGGCGAGCCGCTGGGCGAACGTGCGGCTGGACGCCATGCCGCCGTCGATGCGCAGCTCGTGGGCGCCTTCGAACGCCTGCGGGGCGTCGCTGCGCATGGCGTGGATCAGGTCGACGGTCTGGAAGGCGCCGGCGTCGAACGCGGCCGAAGCGATCTCGGCCAGGCCGGCGTCACGGGTGAGGCCGAAGACGGCGCCGCGCGCGTCCGGGTCCCACCACGGCGCGCCGAGACCGGTGAAGGCGGGGACGAAGACGACGCCGTGGTGCGGGCGCGCCTGCTGCGCCAGCTGCTCCACCGCCTTCGCACCGCCGGCGACGCCGAGCGCTTCGTTCAGCCACTGGATCGCGGCGCCGGCGATGAAGATCGAACCCTCCAGCGCGTAGCTGGCGCGGCCGCCGATCTGGGCTGCGACCGTGCTGAGCAGGCCCGCCTGCGAGCGCGCCGCGTGCTCGCCGGTGTGCACCAGCATGAAGGCGCCGGTGCCGTAGGTGGACTTCATCTCGCCCGCGCGGACGCAACCCTGCCCCATCATGGCGGCCTGCTGGTCCCCCGCGACGCCGCGGATCGGAATGGCGCGTCCGAGGACCTCGGGCAGCGTCTCGCCGAAGTCACCGGCGGTGTCCCGCACGTCGGGCAACATCGACCGGGGCACGCGCAGGAGGTCACACAGCTCGTCGCTCCAGGCGAGCCGCTCCAGGTCGAACAGCAGGGTGCGCGACGCGTTGGTCGCGTCAGTCGCGTGGACGCGGCCGCCGGTCAGCTTCCATACCAGCCAGCTGTCGATGGTGCCGAAGGCGAGCGCGCCGGCTTGGGCAGCGGCGCGGGCGCCGTCGACGTGGTCCAGCAGCCAGGCCGCCTTGGTGCCGGAGAAGTAGGGGTCCAGTCGGAGACCTGTGGCACGGGACACCTCCGGCTCAACACCGCCGTCGCGGAGCGCCGCGCACCCGTCGGCGGTGCGCCGGTCCTGCCAGACGATCGCCGGTGCGATCGGCCGGCCGGTGGCGCGCTCCCAGACCACCGTCGTCTCGCGCTGGTTGGTGATGCCGAGGGCCGCCACGGGCGCGGACGCCCGCTCCAGCACCTCGCGCATCGCCGATACCGAAGAGCTGAAGATCTCCTCAGCGTCGTGTTCGACCCAACCGTCGGCGGGATAGGACTGGCGCAGCGGACGGCTGGCGGAGACCTGCTCGCGGCCGTGCAGGTCGTAGAGCACCGCACGCGTGCTGGTGGTGCCCTGGTCGAGCGAGAGCAGAAGGGGATCGGCCACCGTGTCCTCCGTACGCGGCGGCAGCCTAGCGGGTCTTTGACAAGGGCGGCAGATCATCGAAGCATCCGGCCCGTGACAGCCGCCGATCAGGTTGAGCAGATCGGGCGCCGGGTGCGCCGGAGCGACCGCGCCGAACGCGAGCAGCTGCTCGCCGCCCTGGCGGAACTCGCCGACGGCGGCGGCCTGGACGCCAGCCCGCGCGCGCAGGTGCTGGTCGGCGAGATCCTGACCGGGGCCGCCGACGGCGCGGACCCCGAACTGCGCGAGAGGGTGGCGGCGTGGGCCGCGCGCGGGCGGTGCATGCCGCGCCCGCTGGCGGCGGCGCTCGCCCTCGACGGAATAGGTGTGGCGGGGCCGGTGATCCGGCGCAGCGCCACGCTGGAGACGGAGGACCTGCTCCGGCTCGTCGGCGAGGGCGACGCGGAGCGCCAGATCGCCGTCAGCCGCCGCGCCGCGCTGCAGCCGGCGGTGATCGAGGCCGTGCTAGAGCAGGGCGAGCCTGCAGCGCTGACAGCCCTCGCCGCTAATCCGCAGGCTCCGCTGGCGCCTGAGCACCTCGACCTGCTGGTCGGGATGGCGAAGCGGCTGCCGTCGCTGCGGGCGCCGCTCGCACGTCGGGCGGAGCTGACGCGAGGGTTGGCGGCGGCTCTGGCTCCGCACTGCGGCGGCGCGGTGCGGCTGACGCTGCGAGCCCGGTTCGGGCTGCTGGAGGCCGCTCGCGCCCTCTCGCCCCCGGAAGGATGCGAGCGCCGGCTGGTGGCGAAACTCGCAGCCGCCGGGCGGCTCTCGCCGGGATACGCGCTGCGCGTGCTGCGCGAAGGCCGGCTCGCTTTGTTCGAGCATGCGCTGGCGGCCCTGACGGACAAGCCGCATCAGCAGGTCCGTGAAGCGTTCGACGCCCCCGAACCCGGTCCGCTGGCGGACGCCTGCGAGGCGGCGGGGATGGACCGCTCCGTGACGCCGCTCGTGCTTTCGCTGGTGCGCGCGCTCAACGAAGGGCGCCCGGGAGACGCCGTGCCGCTGCGGCCCGCGAAGGTCCGCAGCAAGTCGCCGCGTACGCGCGCCCGCTCCGGTGCGACGTCCCGCAAGCCGGCCCCGCGGCGAGCGGCGAAGTGAACGAGCCCGAGCGCCGTCTGTCGCGGCTGGCTTTCGTGGCCAGCGACCGACCCGAGGCGCAGGACGCCCGCGACCGGCTTCACCGACTCTACGACGGTGTCGGGGAGGACGAGGCGGACGCCATCGTGGCTCTTGGGGGCGACGGGTTCATGCTCGAGGTGCTCCACCGGCACCTGGAGGACAGCAAGCCGATCTACGGCATGAACCGGGGTTCGGTCGGCTTCCTGATGAACGACTACCTCGAGGAGGACCTGCTCGGACGCGTCAATGCGGCCGAAAAGGCCGCCATCCACCCGCTGGTCATGACCGCGCTCGACATGCGCGGCGAACGCCACCGGGCGCTGGCTATCAACGAGGTCTCGCTGCTGCGGGAGACCCGGCAGACCGCCAAGCTGCGCATCCTGATCGACGGAAAGGTACGGATGGAGGAGCTGGTCTGCGACGGAGCGCTGGTCTCCACCCCCGCGGGATCGACCGCCTACAACTTTTCCGCGCACGGTCCGATCATCCCCCTCAGCGGCCAGGTGCTGGCCCTCACGCCCATCAGCGCCTTCCGGCCGCGGCGATGGCGGGGGGCCCTGCTCCCCCACAGCGCCCGGGTCACCTTCCAGGTTCTGGAGCCCGACAAGCGGCGGGTCAGCGCCGTGGCCGACAACCATGAAGTGCGCGACGTCATGGAGGTGGACGTCTGCGAGGACCGCACGACGGAGCTCCACATGCTCTTCGACGCCGGGCGCACCCTAGAAGAGCGGGTCCTCTCGGAGCAATTCTCCGCCTGAGCCACTGTTTATTAAGCCATCCCGGCCATGGTTTCCACCTAGCTCCCGGCCTGCGTCCGGATGGAGCGGAGGCGGGCATGAGTTCTCAAAAAGCCACGGTGATCCCGGTGCCGAACAACCTGAAGGCGAAAATGGGCGGCCTCGGCGCGCTCGACGCCTCCGCCATCGCCAAGGCGGAAGCCGCGATGCAGGCCCTGTCGGCCAACTTCGGCCAGTGGCTGAACGACGAGGTCGCCAAGCTCGAGGGCGCCCGCGCCGCGATCAAGGCGAACGGTCTGACCAAGGAAACGGCCGAGGCGCTCTACTTCCGCGCCCATGACCTGAAGGGCCTGGGCACGACCTACGAGTTCCCGCTGGTGACCAAACTGGCGGGCTCGCTCTGCCGGCTGATCGACGATCCCGCGCAGCGTACGACGGCGCCTATGGTGCTGGTCGACGCCCACATCGACGCCATCAAGGCGATGGTGCGCGACGGCATCCGCGATCCGGAGCACCCCGTCGGGCGGGTGCTGACGAACGAGCTGGAAGGCCGCGTCAAGCAACACCTCGCCGCGGCGGCGTAAGCCGCCGCCCGCTCAGGCGGCGCTGGCCTGCGGCTGCGGCGCGGCTGCGGTCGCCTGATCCAATCGCTCCAGCAGGTATTCCAGCTCGTCGCGCGTCGCTCCCTGGTGTTGCGTCAGGAAGCGCTGGATCACGTCCTCGCGGAAGCGGTCGCGGTCGTGCGTACCCCCCTCCAGCTCCACGGCCTTGTAGGTGTCGACGCCGGCGCGGAACGCCGGGAACAGGCGCGACGGCAGCCCGGCGCGCTCGTAGATGGCGCGCAGGCCCAGCGGCCCGGCGTCGTGGATCATCAGCCACGTCCGGGCGTGCGGCACGCCGGCGAGCTCCGCCACACCGTGCTCGAAGAAGTTCATGTGCCCCTGCGCCAGCGCCCGCAGCAGCAGGGAGGCCGTGAGGCGTCCCGACTTGCTGAGATGGGCGGCGAAGTCGGCGGCGTCGGCCGCCCTCCCCCCCTCCTCGGCGAGGTCAAGGGTGGCGATCTCCAGCGCCTCGGTGGTGAGGGCGGCGGCGGTGTCCTCGACCACGCCGTGGTGCTCGACGAGGTGCTCGCGGAGCGCCCCGCTGACCAGCCGCATCAGCCGCTCGGACACGCCCAGCGGCAGCGCCTGGCGGTGGACCATGGCGGCGCGAAGGGCGTCGGAGGACGGGAAGCGGTCGAGCACCTGTTGCAGGGCCCCTTCGGCGAAGTCCGCGTTGTCGTTGGCGCACGCGATCCGCAGCGCCTCCTCGACCCCGTGCTCCGCCAGCGCCGAGGTCGCCACGCGCGGCAGCACCGGGCGGTAGGCCACGGCGACCTGCTTGGCGCCGGAGCCAGAGACGATGATCTGGGCCAGGTCGTCGTCGGTGAACGCGGGCGAGAAGTTGAGCACCGGCGTCGCGATGGTCTCCACGTCGGCCGCGAGTTGCAGCGCCACGTCCCGGGGGAGCAGCGGCGAGGCCTTGAGGGTCACGGCGAGCGCCCGACGCACGGTCTCCCCGGCGTCGGCGACCATCAGGCGCAGGATGTCCTG
Organism: Caulobacteraceae bacterium; assembly: GCA_036386655.1. GTDB lineage: Bacteria > Pseudomonadota > Alphaproteobacteria > Caulobacterales > Caulobacteraceae > JAHWJX01. The sequence goes on from DASVVG010000103.1 coordinate 7,687, forward strand.
CGCCGCCTTGCGATCTTCGGGCGGCAGCGGCTGGTCTTCGATGCGGCGGCAGATCTTGTAGGCGGCTTCCGCACGCTCCGACTCGTGGACGCCGCGCACCAGCGCGCGAACATCAGCTTCGGTCAGTATGCTGCGGGACGCGCTCATGAAACGGGCCTGGACACGCCGGTGCGCCGACGACACCCCAGATTGTGCTGATTCGCGGTTAACGATTGTTTACCGCCGTTAACCATTGACTTGGCAGTTACTCAGTAAGGCTCCGGCAAGACGGGCCGGTTACAACTCAGGGGACCCAGTGCGAGGCCACCCGTGCTCCTGAACCTCCTGAAGACCGACGCGGCAGAGGCGAAGCCGCCGCTCGAGCCGCAGGTGCTGGCGCTGGACGCGCAGGCCGCCCTGCTGCGCTACGCGCTGGCCGCCTTCGCGATCGGCATGCCGCTGCTGGGATGGACAGCCGGCCGCGCGCCGAACGTGGCCTGGTTCGGGGTCTGCCTGGTGCAGTTCGCGCTGAACTGGGCGCTCTTCTACGTGGTCTACGACTGGACGCGGCGAGAACCCGCGCGCCGGCTGAACGTGACGGCGCGGACGCGCATGCACGTGCTGGGCGGTCTGCTGTGGTCGATGGCCTTCGCGCAGGTCGCGGTGATCGCCGACGCCGCGGGCCAGGCCCGCGAAGCGCTGCTGCTGCTGTCGCTGGGCGGCGCCATGGTCACCTTCTTCTTCACCTCCCCGCACCGGCTGTCGCTGCTCGTCGTGGGCCCGACGGCCGCAGCGCCGTCGCTGATCCTGCTGACGGCGAACCCCGCCACGCGCGAACTCGGCGTAACCGCCCAGGGGGCGGCGGCGGTGGCCTTCGCCCTCGCCTTCATCCTGAACCACCTCCTGCGCCAGCAGTTCGCCATGGCCGCCGAGCGCGAGGGCCTGGCGGAAGAGCGCGCGCAGGCCCTGGCGCGCGCCGAGACGCTGGCCAAGACCAAGTCCGACCTGCTCTCCACCCTGTCCTTCGAGATCCGCAGCGGCCTCTCGGGCGTGGTGCACGTGCTGGCCGCAGCGGCCGGCGCGAACGCCCGCTCCCGGCCCTCGCGCGAGCAACTGAACGCGGCGCTGGACGCCGCGCGGGACCTGATCACGGTGCTGGATGCGGCGCTCGACTCCGAGCAGGCCGAACAGGGCCGGCTCCGGCTTGCGGTGCAGGCGTTCGGGCCGGCCCAGCTGGCCCGCGAGGCCGTGCTGCTGGCGCAGCCGCAGGCCGCGGCCAAGGGGCTGGAACTCACTGTCGAAACGCACCTCGGGGAAGGCGGTGCGGTCGTGGCCGATCCGGTGCGCACGCGCCAGATCCTGGCGGCGCTGATCAGCAATGCGGTAAAGTACACCCTTCGCGGCCGGGTGGCGCTGCGGGCGACGCTGAGCGCCGACGACCGCATCCGCTTTGAGGTGGTGGACACCGGGCCCGGCCTCACGCCGGAGGAGCTGCAGCTGGCGTTCGAGCCGTTCCAGCGCGTGGAGCGCACCGGCGCGGGCGTGCCCGGGGCGGGCCTGGGGCTTTCGCTGTCGCGCCGGCTCGCCCGGCTGATGGGCGGCGAGGTCTCCGCCGAGAGCGCGCCGGGCGTGGGCAGCCGCTTCTGGCTGGAGCTTCCCTTCGATCCCGCCGCGCGGCTGACGCCGGAAGCGCCGGCGCCCGGGGCCAACGGGCGGGTGTTGCGGGTGCTCGCCGCGGAGTCGGACGCGCTCGACGCCGCGCTGCTGCGTGCGGCGTTGGAGCAGCTCGGCCACCCGATGCTGCACGCCCACGACGGCTCGCGCGCCCTCGACCTGCTCGGCCTCGGCGAGGTCGACGTGGTGCTGGTGGGCGGCCGGCTGGCGGGGCTCAGCGGCCCGGAGACCATCCGTGCGATCCGCCAGCTGCCGACGGCCGGGGGCCGCGCGCCGATCGTCGCTGTGATCGGCGGCGAGATCGAAGAAGCCCAGGCCTGCCTGCAGGCGGGCGCAGACGCGGTGCTGCGCAAGCCGGTGACGGTGGGAAGCGTGGCGCGGGCGCTGGCCGCAGCGCTCGAGCACACCCGCCCGGAAGCGGCCTGACCGGCTACTCCTCGCCTTCGCGGGCGGCGGCCAGCAGCGACAGCGTCGCGGAATCGAAGTACGGCGAGCGCCGCCCGGCCCCCGAGCCCTTCAGCACCACGTCCACCAGCGACTGCTCCTGCCGCATGCGGTCCAGGCGCTCGTTGAGCGAGAACGCGGCGTAGGCGCTGTTCGGACTCTCCGGAGCCGTCGGTGCCTTCGTCGCCGGCGCCCCGCCCTCCTTCGCGCCCACGGTGCGGGTGAGGCTGGCGTAAAGTTCGGCGGCGGTGGCCGGCCGGCCCTTCTTGTAGAAGATCGACTTGTTGGAGCCCGCGGCCTGCGGGAACAGGGCGGCGGCGGAACGCTGCGGATTGCGCTCGCAGGCCTCGATCAGCCGCGCGGCGCCGTTTGGGCCGAGGAAATGGGCGGCGTAGAGTTCGCCGCTCGAGGCGTCGCGGCCGATGCGACCCTTCAGGTAGGCGGCATGGTCGGAGGCCAACTCGCCCGCCATGAGCGCGGAGCAGGCGGGATCGAAGCGAAGGTCCATGACCGCCTTGCGGGCGTCTTCACCCGAGATGCGCAGCCGGCCGTCCTTGCCGCGCTCGATCATCTGCGCGACCTGCGCATAGCCGTGCTTGGCGCCGTGGCGCTTGAGCTGGCCGAGCCAGGTCTGCTCGACGAACTGGAAGAGGCCCGCGGCCGAAGACGTCTTGGCCTTCGCCTTGGGATTGAGGCTGCTCTCCCGGCGCGCCGTCTTCAGCAGGAAACCGAAGTCCACGCCGGTGCGCTCCGCGGCCTTCTGGATGACGGCTTCGACCAGTTTCGAGTCACGGATGGGCGCGACGCTCATGGGCGGAGCATCAGGATTCCATGGTTAACGAGGCGCTAACCCGCGAGTGCGCGGCGTCGTCGCACATGCGAATTATTCTCATTAGCTCTTTACAGAAACGGGAGACGGGAGGACGCTCCACTCAGGGACGTGTTCGGAGGCGACGTGATGAACGCGCTAAGACTTCCTCGCCATGGCCACGGCGGAGCGCCGCACGGCCCCCGCCGCAAGCTGTCTCCCGCCCTCACCGCAGGCATCGCGCTCTCGATCGCGGCGCACGCGGGCCTGGTGGTTTACCTCTACCAACAACGGTTCGAGCTGAAGCCGGTGCAGTCCGGCGAACCAGAGCGGCCGCCGATCCTCTGGTTCGAGCTGAAGCCCCCCCCCCCCCCACCCCCCCCCCAGCCCCAGGTCCGGG
>DASVVG010000104.1:0-16082 GCA_036386655.1 Caulobacteraceae bacterium
GCCGTCCCAGCGGCGGTTCCCCGCTTCTCCGCCCTAGAGGACCCGCCCACCGTCGCGAGCGGCCTCGTAGCGCGCGCGGGCGCAGTCGGTCGGCGCCGGCTGCTGGCCGGGCGGCCGGCCCGGGTGCCAGACGCGGCAGGCGCCCGGCGGCGGCATGTGGCCCGCCGGCACGCCGTAGCCGCCGGGGCCGTAGCCCTGGTCGTCGGCCGCGGCCGCTCCGCAGACGAGGGCCGCGGCGGCCGCGAGGCCCAGGGCCCCGTTCAGCATCGTAAGGCGTTTCATCGGCGACCTCCTGCGTCCTCGCCGCGGTGCGGCGCTTCCGTCGGGTGTCCCCCGTCCCATGGTTAACGCGCCAGAAAGGGTGGCGTTCTACCGTCGGGCTCCCGCAGCGACGTCGCCCGACTCATGGCAGCCTCGCCGCACTGTTCTCGCCTGTGGGGGGCGCCGACCGTGTTGCTTCTGCTCGCCGCCCTGGCCGCGGCCGCCCCGTCGACCGCTCCGGCCGCGCCGACGCCGTTCAGCGACGGACGTCCGCCCGCCCAGTTCCAGGGCTCCGCCACCGTCACCATCGAGGTGGGCGACCAGGCCCGCATCGATCGCGTCTGCCACCCCCTGTTCGGCCGCCCGCCCGAGGGGATGAAGACCGACGCCTGCCACACCGGCGAGCGCGTGGTGCTGCCCAACCCGTGCACCTTCCCCCAGAGCGACGGGTACGCGAAGATCCTCTGCCACGAGCTCGGCCACGCCAACGGCTGGTCCGCAAACCACGACGACCCCTCCGCCATGCAGGCCGCCGCGCCCAGCCCCCGTCGCGCCGCCTCGACGCGCCGGCGCTGACGCCGAGCTCCCTGCGGGGGGAACCTGTCGCCCTGCGAAGCTTTCGTTCCGCATGCTGCCGATGCGCATGACCCGGCTGGCCGGCCGGGCGGGCGTGACCTCCGCCTGGGAACTGGCCCGCCGCGAGGCCGGGGCCACGGCCGCCCTGCTGGTGCTGGCGCTCTGCGCCTGGACTTTCCTCGGCGTGGCCGACGAAGTCCGCGAGGGCGAGACCGCGGCCTTTGACCGCCGGCTCCTGCTGTCCCTGCGGACGGGGGACGGCAATGAGCCCGTCGGGCCCCACTGGTTGGAGATCGCTGCGGCGGACCTGACCGCACTGGGCTCGATCGCCGTGCTGGCGCTGTTGGTCCTCATGGTGTCCGGGCTGTTCGCCGCGCTCCGCCGCCGCCGCGAGGCGCTGGTCGTGCTGCTGGCCTCCGGCGGCGGCATCCTGATCAGCCAGGGCCTGAAGCAGCTGTTCGGGCGCGAGCGGCCGGACGCCGCCCTGCGCGCCGTGGAGGCGATGAACCCCAGCTTCCCCTCCGGCCACGCCATGCTCTCGGCGGCGGTGTTCCTGACGCTGGGCGCGCTCTCCGCCCGGTACGTGCGCCGCAAGCGGGTGAAGGCCTACATCGTGGGCGCGGCGGTCACCGCCACCCTGCTGGTGGGCTGCACCCGCGTGTACCTGGGCGTGCACTGGCCCAGCGACGTGCTGGCCGGGTGGGTGCTCGGCGCCGCGTGGGCGATGGTCTGCTGGCTCGGAGCCTGGGCCTGGGACCGCCCGTGGCGCGCGCCTCGCGTCCAGACGTAGCCCCCACGCGAAGCGGCCCCGCCGGGGGTGACGGGGCCGCCGCTACTCTCGGGAACCGGGGGGTGATCGGCTCCCGAGGCCGACGCTGCGCCCGATCGGCCGCCGACGATAGCTACGGCCCAGCTTTATCCCCGATATCCTCTCCGTCCCCAGGCGCGCCCGCGGTCGCCGCCCTCGGCCCGTCCTTGACGGCGTCCGGACCGTCTGGCGCTCTCGCCCGCAAGCGATCGAAGCCCCGGCAGGCGCGTCCCGCGCCGCCTCCTGACGGAGAAGCTCGTGAAGGTCACCGGCGTCTCCTGGGTCGGCATCGGCTCCGACAACTTCGCCCGCACGCTGGCCTTTTTCACCGACGTGCTGGGGCTCGAGCCCGCGGTGGTGGACCCGCGCGGCGTGGCCATGCTGCACGCGGGCCCCGGTCAGGTGGTCGAGATCTTCGGCCCCGGCACGAGCGGGCGCGAGCGCACCGCCACCCCCGTGCTCGCCTTCGAGGTGGAGGACGTGGAGGCCGCGCGCGACGAGCTGCAGCGCGCCGGCGTCGAGCTGCTCGGCGACATCGGCCGCTGGAACGGCTTCGAGTGGCTCTACTTCCGGAGCCCCGACGGCCACGTCCTGTCGGTGAAGAAGACCCCGCCGCCGCGCTGGGAGCGCGGCGGCTAGTCGGGCGCCGCGCAGCGCTCAGTCCGTCAGGTCCGGGGGGGCGCAACGCGCCGCGATCTCGGCCTCGCTCCAGCCGTGCCGTCGAAGGGCTTCGGTCGCGAGGCCGGCGAGCGGGGACAGCATTGCTCCGAGCGCCCCCTTCGCACGGACGAAGGCCGCTTCCATCGGGACGGACCGCACCTCCGCATGACGCACGTCGAGGGCTCTGAACCGCGGGAAAGCGGGCCCGCTCATTCGGGCGGACCGGAGAGCGGCGCACGAGAGGTCGCCCATGCCGCCGGATCCGCGGCCTTCTGGGGGTGCTCGGGCATGCCGTCGTCCTCGCTCCGTTCTTCGGAGCGGCGTTCCACGCCCGAGGGCCGGAGCGGCTGGTGCTCCTGCGGCGGGCCGAAGACGTCGTTGGCGGGTTCGGCCAGGATCATCGCTCGGCCCTATGGAGCAGGTCGCTGAGTCTCTGGAGATAGAGCCGATTGACGGCCGCCGGCGCGAGGGCCGGGACGGCCACGGCGACCGGGACTGCAACGGAGGCCCGGCGGCCTGTGAAGAGGCCGGGGAGCGGCCCGCCGAGGCGGGCGAATAGGCGGCTGATCATCGTGTGTCCGATCTGAAAGGCGGGCGGAGCGGGCGGACGCGGGCCGTAGCCCGCGCCCGCCTCGGCTCAGTTGATCGTCAGGCGCTCTTCGACCTGGGTCACGCCGGGGGGCGACCAGGCGGCGTGCTCCGCCATCGCGCGCTGGTGCGCGTTGGCGACGGTGCCGTTCAGGTAGACCTTCCCGCCCTCGGCGGTGACCTTCATGTCGGCGCCCTCGAACGCGAACCGCTGCAGGGCCTTGGTGATGTCGCCGGTGAAGCCCGCGGCCGGAGGTCCGGCGGGCCTGACCTCGATCCGGTTGACGATGCCGGTGACGCCGTAGAGCCGGCTCACGTTCAGCTCGGCCGCGCTCTTCTCGAAGTGGTTACGGGCGGCGCCGCTGAGGGTGAGCACGCCGTGATCGACCGTCGCCTTGACCTGTTCGGGGACCGACGTGTCCCAAGCCAGGCTCTGCGAGGCGCAGGACGCGATGTCCTGGTCGGTGGCGGTCACCTCGGCGGGGATGCGCACGACGATGTCGTCGGCCACCGTCTGGACGCCGCCGACGCGCTGGGCGGCGCGCAGCGCAAAGCGCTTCTGCGAATAGGTCGGCACGGTGCCGGTGAGCGACACGGCGCCCTCGACGGCTTCCACCTTGATGTCGGCTTCGGCGAAGCTGGGATCGAAGCGCAACTCGTCGCGCACAGCCTGCTGCAGCTGATGATTGTTCAAAATTTGGAGTTCCAGTGGCGCAGTCAGTCAGCCTGACGCCGGCGGCGAGGCCTCGCTGGTCGACCCCGAAATCGGGAACCCATTGGCCGCATCCGAAGCAGTAATATGCGCGCGAAGAACTCAGCCCGCAACGTGCAGGGGAATATAAATACGGCTCACCTCTGATTGAGCCCGCCCGATTATTTATCTCCGGTCGGGATTTGCTATTCGCACTGCAAGGGCGGATCTTGCCCCGTCGGCGCGCCGGGCGCGCAGGAGCAGCACATGGCGATGACCGCGAGCCACCTCGAGGCGGCCCTCCGGGCGGCGGCGAAGCGCCACCCGCGCTACGCAGCGGTCGCCGTGGCCATCGCCGTCGTCTACGCCGTCAGCGCCGTCTGGGGGGCGGGCTACGGCGTCGGCCGGCTGCTCGCCCAAGGCGAGAGCCCTAAGCCCGCCGTCGCCGCGGGCTGAGGCCTCCCGCGCGTCAGCCCGCGCGGCCTGCGGGTTCCCGCCCGGCCGAAGCGGCGATGCCCGACACCCGCGTGCCCGTCTCGAGCAGGAGCTCGACGTTCTCGCGCATCATTCGCGTCTGCAGGGCGATCAGGTCCTGCGGCGTGCGGCACTGCAGCAGCGCGCTCAAGCCGCCCATCTGGTTCTTCGCGTGCGCCTGCGCCCAGCTCGCCCATTCACGCGAGGCGTCCTGCGCCGCGCGGGCGTAGGCGGACCCCCGCTCCGCCGCTGCGGCGAAGCTCCGCGTCGTCTCCCCCACGGCCCGCAGGCCCGCATCGGCGCCGGCGCGGGCGGCCTCCGCCGGCAACTCGGCGGCGCGCGCGGTCTGCTCGACTGCTTCGCGCGTGTCGCGCTCGACGGCCTCGGCTGCGGCCTTCGCTTCACGGGCGAGGCGGCGTTCCTCGCGTGCGGCTTCCTCGACGGCCGCCTGGCGAGCCTCTTCGCGTTCGCGCTGGCGGCGCGCCTGAGCCCGCTCGACCTCGGCGTCGTGGCGGGCAGTCGCCTCCGCCTCGGCGCGCACGGCCTCGAAGCGGTCCGCCAGCGTCTGCAGCTCTTCCTCGTCCAGCTTCTGCAGCTGGGTCGCCAGCGCGCCCTTCTCCTCGCGCATGTGCGCCTGGAGGGCGGCCTTCAGCTCGGCCACGCCGGTCAGGAAGTCCTCGCCGTCGCGGGCCTCACCGTCGAGCCGGCCCAGCAGCGACTTGATCGCGCCCAGCCGCTCGCCGGTCTGTGCCGCCACGGTCTTGGTCCCGGCATGCTTCTTCAGCGCGGGCAGCATCAGGTCGTGCTGCAGGCGCACCGAGAGTGCGACCTCCGCCTTCAGCGCCTCAAACAGCCGCTCGCGCGTCTTCACCGCGCCGGGGCCGGTCTCGGCGAGTTGGGCGAACAGGTCGTTGGTGCGCGCGGGCGAAGTCTGCAGCGTCTTGAGCGGGGTCATGGCGGTCCTTGGGTTCCGCATCTAAACGTCGGACAGCCGACTTTGTTGCATTGCAGCAAAGATGTCGCAGCCGCGACAGCGCCCGCCCCAACGCGCGCCCCTTAGCCGCCGTGGTTATGCGCCCCGCCGGCCTTCGGCGGGGGCGCAGGGGCCGGGCCGGCGGCGCCCGCCTCCGTCACCACGCCGCTGATCTCGCCCGGGTTGAAGGCGTCGGTGTGGACGTTGAGGACCACCAGGCCGCTCCGCATCGCGCTCACGAACTCCTCGAAGGGCAGGGCGGAGTTCACCAGCTTCGCGCCGGCGGCGTAGTCGAGGTCGCTCTTGACCACGTGCATGCCGCGTCCGGTGGCCCGGTAGTCGTCCCCGTAGGGCAGCGGCAGGACTAGGACCGAGGCTCCGCCCTCCGCGGTCGCGTACTTGTGGAGGTGGACGGGCCCGATGGGGGCGGCGACCAGCTTGTCCCACAGGGCCTCGGTGGTGATGCCGTCGACGGTCAGGTCCACCGAAACGCGCCGGCGCTCGGTGTCGACCCTGATCCGCGCCGTCCCGGTGGCTTCCGAGCCGGTGGCGTCCGCGCCGTACTTGCCGTCGAGCGTCGCGCGGAAGGCGAGGACCTCCGCCTGCGCCGGGATGGCGCTGAGCGCCGTCGTGAGCCCCAGCAGAGCGCCCAGCATGGTCCGATGAATGGTCATGTCGTTCCCCCTGACGCCGCGACCGTCGCACGAAACCGTCGGCGCGAACAGGAGGGCGCGGGGGCCCGGCGAGGGGGGGCGTGCGGAGGCGAGCCGCCTGGTCCGCGGAGCTTGCGCATGCCGCCGGCTGTCGCCGCCGCCGCACTCGGCCCGACTCACGTCGGCGGGCCGCCCCCGCGGCCCCGGCGCGCGTACATGTCGGCGAGCGTGAAGCGGCGGCCGAGGTCCAGGGTCTGCACGTCCTCGTGCACGCCGCGCCCGGAGAGGAGCCTCACGCCGGCGGCGGCCGCGGCGAGCACGAAGGCGGACGTGTCCAGGCCGTAGGCCACCGACAGCTGGCCTCGCCGGGCGCAGCGGCGCGCGAAGTCCGTCAGGCGGGACAGCGCCTCGGGTTGGTCGACGATCCCCCTCAGCTCCGCGGCGGCCGTGTCGCCGGAGTCGCCTTCGTTCTCGACGGAGTCGCGGTCGGCGAGCGGCGCGGCGACGCCGCACCGAAGGCGCAGGTCCGCCGCGGCCTCGATGAAGTCCTCCGTCGGCGCGGCGGGCGCGAGATCGGCCGCCAGCACCTCGAAGGCGAACCCGCGCCGGACGGCCGCAGGCGCCCGGGCGACGCGCTGGAGAAGCCGGCTGCGCCGGGACTCGGCCGCCAGGCTCGCAGCGTGCACGGTGCAGACCACCACCGCACGGTCCTCGGACGCGAGGCCCGCCAGGTCTTCCGTCGCCTTGGCCACGGCGGCCTCGTCGAGATCGAAGAGGGCGCCGACGTCGGGGCCGTCCTCGCGGGGACGGTCGCCGGCCCAGGGCTGGTCGGGGTGGACCAGGCGGAAGCGCGCCAGCGACGTCCTGCGCACGTCCCAGACCGGGGCGTAGCTCCAGCTCAATCGGCGTCCATCTTCAAAGCGGCGATGAAGGCTTCCTGCGGGATGTCGACCTTGCCGAACTGGCGCATGCGCTTCTTGCCCTCCTTCTGCTTGTCGAGGAGCTTGCGCTTGCGGGTGGCGTCGCCGCCGTAGCACTTGGCCGTCACGTCCTTGCGGAGTGCGCGCACCGTCTCGCGCGCGATGATCTTGCCGCCGATCGCCGCCTGGATCGGGATGACGAACATGTGCGGCGGGATCAGCTCCTTCATCTTCTCCACCATGCCGCGGCCGCGCGTCTCGGCCCGCTCGCGGTGGACGAGCATCGAGAGCGCGTCCACCGGCTCGGCGTTGACCAGGATGGACATCTTCACGAGGTCGCCCTCGCGGTAGCCCTCGATGGAGTAGTCGAAGGACGCGTAGCCTTTCGAGACGGACTTCAGCCGGTCGTAGAAGTCGAACACCACCTCGTTCAGCGGCAGGTCGTAGACGACCATGGCGCGGGAGCCGACGTAGGAGAGCTCGCGCTGCTCGCCGCGGCGGTCCTGGCAGAGCTTGATGACCGAGCCGAGGTACTCGTCCGGGGTGAGGATGGTGGCCTTGATCCAGGGCTCGGCGATGGAGTCGACCTTCACCGGGTCGGGCATGTCGGCGGGGTTGTGAAGGTCGATGACCGTGCCGTTGGTCAGCGTGATCTTGTAGACGACCGAGGGCGCAGTCGCGATCAGGTCGAGGTTGAACTCGCGGCTGAGGCGCTCCTGCACGATCTCGAGGTGCAGCAATCCTAAGAAGCCGCAGCGGAAACCGAAGCCGAGCGCGGCGCTGGTCTCCATCTCGAAGCTGAAGGAGGCGTCGTTCAGGCGCAGGCGCCCGATGGCGGCGCGCAGGTCCTCGAACTGGGCGGCGTCGACGGGGAACAGGCCGCAGAAGACGACGGGCTGCACCTCCTTGAAGCCGGGGAGGGGGGCGTCGGTGGGCCGGCGCTCGTCGGTGATGGTCTCGCCGACGGCGGCGTGGGCGACCTCCTTGATCTGCCCGGTGTTGAAGCCGATCTCGCCCGGCCCCAGGCTCTCCACCTCCGTCCGCGCGGGCCGGAAGTAGCCCACCCGGTCCAGTTTGTAGGAGGCGCCGGTCTGCATCATCCGGATCTGCTGGCCGGGGCGAAGGCGGCCGTCGATGACCCGCACCAGCACCACCACGCCCAGGTAGGCGTCGTACCAGGCGTCCACGAGCAGCGCCTTCAGCGGCTTGTTCTCGTCGCCCTTGGGCGCCGGCAGCCGGGTGACGATGGCCTCCAGCACCTCGTCGATGCCGATGCCCGTCTTCGCCGAGCACAGCACCGCCTCCGACGCGTCGATGCCGATCACCTCCTCGATCTGCGCCCGGACCCGCTCCGGCTCCGCCGCCGGCAGGTCCACCTTGTTGAGGACCGGCACGATCTCGTTGTCCGCCTCGATCGCCTGGTAGACGTTCGCCAGCGTCTGCGCCTCGACCCCCTGCGACGCGTCCACCACCAGGATCGACCCCTCGCACGCCGCCAGTGACCGGCTGACCTCGTACGCGAAGTCCACATGCCCCGGCGTGTCCATCAGGTTGAGCACGTACTCGAGCCCGTCCCGCGCCGTGTAGTGCAGCCGCACCGTCTGCGCCTTGATGGTGATCCCGCGCTCGCGCTCGATGTCCATGTTGTCGAGCACCTGCTCCTTCATCTCGCGCTGCGTCAGCGCGCCCGTCTGCTGGATCAGCCGGTCGGAGAGGGTGCTCTTCCCGTGGTCGATGTGCGCGACGATGGAGAAGTTGCGGATGCGCTCGAGGGGTACGCTCATTTCGCCCGCCATGTAGCAACCGGGCGGCCTGACCGCCACGGAAACCGCCGGGCTCAGCGTTTCGGGCGGGCCACGTCGAAACTGACGCCGGCGAAGTGGCCCTTGCGCCAGACGATCTTGCAGTCGGCGAGGGTGCCCTTCTGCTGATCGATCAGGGTGAGGCCGATCTCCGGCAGCTCCGGCTCGGCCAGCAGCACGCGGGCCCCGCCGAGGGAGACGTCGAGGATCGTGCACGGGATGCTGCGCCCGCTGCGGCCGTGGACCACCACGCCGGGCCGATGCACCTGCTCGCGAGGGTGCGCGCGCTTCTCTGCCCAGTCCGTACCCACTGACATCACTAACGCCCGCACCACCGAATCGAAGCCGGAGCCTAGCGGGGGCGGCCAGCTCCGTCTCTGAGGCAGCGTTCGCGCCCGCGAGGCGAGCGGCTTAACCTTCTTGCAGCTTAACATTCTTAGGGTCTGTGTCCGGAGCGTCCTAGGCGGTCACGTCGAAACGGCTACGCTTCAAACGGCTTCGCGGCGGCGTGTGATCAACGACACGTCCGCCGCGCGGCGCATCATCGGGGACGCCGCCATGAGACCTGCCTTCGCCCTGCTCGGAACCGCCTCCGCCGCGGTCCTGCTCTTCGCCGCCGCCCCGACGCTGGCCCAGGACGCCACCCCCACCGCACGGGAGTCCGCGCCGGAGCAGCCGGAGGACGCCCAGACGGACGTCGAGGAGGTCGTCGTCACCGGCACCCGCGCCCCCGGCCGCAGCCGGCTGGAGACCATCGCGCCGGTCGACGTGATCAGCGATGAAATGCTCACGCGCCAGGCGTCCACGGAAATGGCGCAGGCGCTCTCCACGGTCGCGCCGTCCATCGACTTCCCGCGCCCGTCCATCACGGACGGCACGGACACGGTGCGCCCGGCCACGCTGCGCGGCCTCTCACCCGACCAGACGCTGGTGCTGGTCAACAGCACGCGCCGGCACGCCTCGGCGCTGGTCAACGTGAACGGGTCGATCGGCCGCGGCTCGGCCGCCGTGGACCTGAACGCCATTCCGGTGGCGGCGATCGAACGCGTCGAGGTGCTGCGCGAGGGGGCTTCGGCCCAGTACGGCTCCGACGCCATCGCCGGCGTGATCAACCTGCGCCTGCGCGAAGCTCGCGAAGGCGGCTCCGCCACCCTGCAGCTCGGCCAGTACTACACGCATCCGGAGACCGCCCGGATCCCGCAGGGGCGGGACGAGCGCGACGGGCGGACCGTCACCGTCTCGGGCTGGCAGGGCCTGCCGCTCGGAGCCGAGGGCTTCCTGACTGTCTCGGCGGAGTACCTCGACCGCGAGCCTACAAGCCGCGGCGACCTCGATCCCCGCCTTGCGCCGCGCCCGGCGCGGATCACCTCCCGCTACGGCGATCCGGAGGTGGAGCAGGGCACCATCTACCTGAACGCCGGTCTCCCGATCACCGCCGGGTGGGAAGGCTACGGCTGGGCCGGATATCAGCGCCGCGAGGCGCAGAGCGCCGCCACTCCGCGGACCTGGAACAACCCGAACAATGATCCCGCCGTGTACCCGGACGGCTTCCTTCCGATCATCGCGCCGACGGTGGACGACACCACGGCGGCGATCGGCGCGCGCGGCGATCTCGGCGGATTCGGCGTCGACGTGAACCTCGTCTACGGCCGCAACCAGATCGACTACCGGGTCGAGAACTCGATCAACGGTACGCTGGTGCCGAACTCGCCCACCAGCTTCGACGCCGGCTCGATGGAGTACGATCAGTGGGTGCTGGGCGTGGACGTCGTCCGCCCGGTCGAGGTGGGCTGGGCCAAGCCGCTGAACGTCGCTTTCGGCGCGGAAACGCGCAACGAGGGCTACGCCATCCACACGGGCGAGCCGGCGTCCTACTCGTTCACGCCCGGCCGTCCGGGCGCGGGACCGGGCGCGCAGGGCTTCATCGGCTTCCGGCCGAGCAACGAGGTGGACGTGTCCCGCAGCTCGTGGGGCGTCTACGTCGACCTCGACGCGCAGATCACCGAGGCGTTCAACGTCGCCGTCGCCGCGCGGCACGAGAACTACGAGGACTTCGGCTCGACGACCACCGGCAAGATCGCCGCCCGCTACGACTTCACGCCGGAGTTCGCGCTGCGCGGCGCCGTGTCCACGGGCTTCCGCGCTCCGGCGCTGCAGCAGCAGTACTTCACCGCCACGGCCATCAACTTCCTGATCATCAACGGCGTGAGCACGCCTGTCGAAATCTCGACGCTGCCCCCGACGGACCCGATCGCCGCCTCTCTGGGCGCCCGGCCGCTCGATCCGGAGGAGTCGGTGAACTACTCGGCCGGCATCGTCTTCCACCGTGGCCCGTTCGAGGTCACGGTCGACGCGTATCGCATCGAGATGCAGGACCGGATCGTGCTTTCGGAGAACCTGCTGGGCGATCCGAACGGCAGCGCCACGGCCCGCGCGATCTACAACCTGCTGAACCCGCCGGGCTCCACCGTCCCCATCGGCGGCGCGCGCTTCTTCATCAACGGCGTCGACAGCGAGACCATGGGCGTGGACCTGGTCGCGCGCTACCGGCTGAACTACGGCGACCGCGGCCGCTTCGATTTCACGCTGGCCGCCAACTACAACGAGACCGAGGTGACGCGGGTGCCGGCGATCCCGTCCGGCGTGCCGATCCCCAACCCCCCCAGCCTCTTCAACCGCATCAACGTGCTGACGTTGGAGCAGGGTACGCCTCGCGAGAAGTACGTCTTCTCCACCGACTGGAGCCTCGACCCCTGGGGCGCGACGTTCAAGCTGCACTCCTACGCCGACGTCCTGCACCCGTTCAGCAACACGGACGTGAACTTCGACGTCCACACCGGCGACAAGGTGCTGCTGGACCTGGAAGGCCGCTACGACTTTGGCCGGGCGGAGTTGGCGCTGGGGGTGAACAACCTGCTGGACGTCTACCCGGACCCCACGCACCCCAACATCAACACCAATGGGGCGCTGGCGTTCTCGAACTACTCGCCCTTCGGCTTCCAGGGCCGGTTCCTGTACGGCCGCATCACCGTCGGCTGGTGAACGGCGGGGCGGCCCGGGTCACCCGCGCCGCCCTCCGCTCTAGCGGAGCGCCGCCGCGGCGCCGCAATCTGGGGCTCTGCTGAGGCCCTCGATTCGGAGCACGCTCATGGACCGCCGCACCGTCATCCTTTCGGGCCTCGCCGCGAGCGGGCTAGCCGCCTGCTCCACCGCCTCGCCGGTGCCGGCCCCCGGACCCGGCTATCCGCAAGCGCAGGGCGCGCCGCCCGCCGGCACGCCCACGCCCGAGTACACGCAGGAGGAACTGGTCCGCGCCGGCTCCGACTTCCTGGGCGTGACGGCGGAGGCGATCGCGGGCGCGATCGAGCGGGTGATGAGCGAGCAGGGCGCTCGCCGCCGCCCCACCGCCTACATCGCGGGCGAGGAAGGGTCGGCGGCCTTGGCGGTGGGCGCCCGCTACGGGCGCGGCCTGCTTTACATGAAGAGCGGCGCGGCCCCGAGCGACGTATTCTGGCAGGGACCGAGCATCGGCTGGGACTGGGGCGGCAACGCCTCGCGCGTGTTCACGCTGGTCTACGGCCTCGAGCAGCCGGACCAGATCTTCCGGCGCTTCCCCGGCGTGGAAGGTTCCGCCTATCTGATCGGCGGTCTGGGCGTGAACTACCAGGCGGCGGACGGGATGGTGCTGGCCCCGATCCGCGCGGGCGTGGGTCTCAGGCTCGGAGCCAACGTCGGCTACCTGGTCTATTCCAGGCAGCGGAACATCCTGCCGTTCTAGCGCGCCGAGGTGCTGGCCCCTCCGCGGGCGCCGCGGCCGGTCTTGTACGGTGACACGCGGGCGTAGCGGTCGTGGGGCACGGCTGCGCGCGAGACGCAGGCGACCTGGACCCGGCGGTTCAGCTCTGCCCGGTGCGGGTCCTGCCGCCAGCTCAGCAGCATGGACGAGACCGTGCCGGCGAAGGGCACGGCGTAATCGGCCAGGCCCACCACCGTGCGGGTGCGGTGGCCGTCGTTGTAGTCGGCGACCGCCTTGCGATGCTGGACGCAGCTGCGGCTGGTCCACTTGGGGTCGGTGGTGTCGAGGTTGAGCACCGTCTCCTTCGGGTTCGCCTGGCAGGCGCCCAAGAGGGCGAACAGGCCGACGACCGCCGCGCGACGAAGCATTCCCCGCCTCCGTTAACTTCCAGCCGAGCTTTGCAAGGAAAGCGCCACGCTGCGCCGGGTTCCCGCGTCAGCCGCGCAGCTGCGCTCCGAGCTTCGCGGCGGCGTCTACGACTCGGGCAGACAGCGCCTCGATCTCCGCGTCGGTCAGGGTCTTCTCCCGCGGCTGGATCAGCACCTCCACCGCCAGCGACCGGGAGCCCTCGGGCACCCCCTTGCCCTCGTAGACGTCGAATACCCAAGCGCGCTCGATCAGCGCCTTGTCCACGCCTTCGATCGCGCGGACCAGGTCCGCGGCGGGCAGGTCGCGGCTCACCACGAAGGCGAAGTCTCGGCTGAGCGGCATGAGCGGCGACAGGTTCAGAGCCGGGCGCGTCTTCGTCGCCTTGCGCTTCGGCGCGGGCACGAGGGGCAGCAGGAGCTCGAACCCGTAAACGGGGCCGGAGACGTCCAGCGCCTTCAGCACGCGCGGGTGGAGTTCGCCAAACTCCGCCAGCACCGTCTTGGGCCCGAGCTGCAGGCGCGCGGAACGGCCCGGCCGCCACCACTCGCTGTTGGCCCCCTGGACAACCTGCAGCGAGCCCACCGGCGCGCCGATCTCCTCGAGCAGCGCGAAGAGGTCGCCCTTCAGCGCGAAGAGCGGGTCCTCCTGCACCCCGTCCCACCGGCGCGGCGGGTGCGGCGCGACCACGGCGGTGACGGCGGTGGACTGATCCTCCGGCTTGTCGCCGCGGTAGACGGGCCCGACCTCGAACAGCGCTGCGTCCGGGAAGCCGCGCGCGGCGTTGCGGCCCACCGCCTCGATCAGGTTCGGCAGCGCCGACGGGCGCATGCAGTCGAGGTCTGAGGCGATGGGGTTGTCGAGCACCAGCTGCGGCCGGCCGCCGCCGAACAGCCTCGCCTTGTCCCGGCCCGTGAACGACCAGGTGACCGCCTCGGCGTACCCCGCCGCCGCCAGCATGCGCCGGGCGGCGCGCACGCGCGCCTGCAGCGGCGTGAGCACGCCGCCGGGCTGCGGCTCCACCACGGGCAGCGGCGTGGAGGGCAGGGCGCCGTAGCCGGCGATCCGCGCCACCTCTTCGACCAGATCGGCCGGCCCTTCGACGTCGCGCCGCCACGACGGCGGGTAGACGAAAACGGTGGCGCCGCGGCCCTCGTAGTTGAATCCGAGGCGCGAAAGGATGTCGAGCGAGCCCTGCCGGCCCACCGACAGCGCGGTCAGACGGTGGACGTAGTCCGGGTCGAACTCGAAGCCCTTCGGACGCGAGGGCGGGGCGCCCGCGACGACGAGCTCCGACGGCTCTCCGCCGCAGAGCTCGAGGATCATGGCGGTGGCGAGCTCCACCCCCGGGACCACGCTCTCCGGGTCGACGCCTCGCGCGAAGCGGTACTGGGCGTCGGAGTTGATCCCGAGCTTGCGGCCGGTCGAAGCCGTGGTGGTCGGGTCGAACCAGGCGCTCTCGATGAAGACGTTTGTGGTCGACTCTTCCGAGCTGGTCGACTCCCCGCCCATCACCCCGCCCAGCCCGATGGGGCGGGCGCCGTCCGGCTCGCCCTCGCCCACGCCGTCCGCGATCACGCACATCTCCGGCGCCAGCGCGTAGGTGTTCCCGTCCAGCGCGATGAGGTGCTCGTGCGCATGCCCCGCACGCGCCACGATCGTGTCGCCGCTGAGCTTGTTCGCGTCGTAGACGTGCAGCGGGCGCGCGCGGTCGTAGGAGACGAAGTTGGTCACGTCGACCAGCGCGTTGATCGGCCTGAGGCCGATCGCCTTCAGCCGGTCCTGCAGCCACTGCGGGGAGGGCCCGTTCTTCACCCCCCGGATGAGGCGGCCCGCGAAGACGGGGCACATCTCGGGCGCCGCGAGCCGGATGGAGATCGGGCAGGGGAAGCGGCCGGGCACGGGCTCCCGCGTCCTGTCGATCAGCCGTCCTGACCCCGCCGCCGCGAGGTCGCGGGCGATGCCCTGCACCCCGAGCCAGTCGGGGCGGTTCGGCGTGACCTCGAAGTCGATCACCGGTTCCGCGGCGAACACCTGGGACGCCGGGGCCCCAACCGGCAGGTCGTCCGGCAGCTCCAGGATGCCGTCGCTCTCCTCAGCGATCTCCAGCTCGGCGGCCGAGCAGAGCATGCCGTTCGAGACGACCCCGCGCACCGGCTTGGCCACGAGCGTGATGCCGGTGCCGGGGATGTAGGCTCCCAGGGGGGCGTAGACGGTGGTCAGGCCCGCACGCGCGTTGGGCGCCCCGCAGACGATCTCCTTGCGCCCGTCGACAGTGTCGACCTGGCACACGCGCAGCCGGTCGGCGTTCGGGTGCTGGACCGCCTCGACCACCTTGGCGACGGTGAAGGCGCCGAGCTTCGCGCCTGGATCGGAGACGTCCTCCACTTCCAGGCCGGCCATGGTCATGGTGTCGGCGATCTGGGCCAGCGGAGCCGAGGTCTCGAGGTGATCCTTCAGCCAGGAGAGCGTGAGCTTCACGCGGGCCCCTCCACGGGCACGGCGAGCATCGCCTCAATGAACTTCTCGGGGCCGGTGTAGCCGACGTTGGCGAACTCACAGTCGACGAACACGCAGTTCTCGAACGGCACCGCGCCCACGACCTTTCCGTCCGAGACGGGCCGCAGCAGCAGGCTCTTCATGTCGCCGCCGCCCCAGCCGAAGTTGCAGCCGTCGAACTGGACGCCGCCGACCGCCAGGAACACGGCCGGACCGCCCAGCAGGCAGTTTCTGAAGGTGCGGTCGCGGATCACCCGATCACCCGCGCGCATGCGGGCCTGCACCAGCTGGGGCAGCCAGATCATGGCGTCCTCGAAGGTCACGGCGTTCAGGTCCGTCGCTTCCTTGCGAATGTCGCGGTTCATCATCGGATCAGCTCAGTCCGCTGGCGGGATTGGGGACCTGATGGCCCGAGAAGCCGTAGTGCGTCAGCCAGCGGCTGTCGGCAGCGAACATGTCGCGCAGGTCGGGGACCCCGTACTTGAGCATGGCCAGCCGGTCGACGCCCACGCCCCAGGCGAACCCCTGCCAGCGCTCAGGATCGATGCCGCAGTTCCTGAGCACGTTGGGGTGGACCATCCCGCACCCCAGGATCTCCATCCAGTCCTCGCCCGAGCCGATGCGGATCTCGTTCCCGACTCGCTCATAGCGCACGTCCATCTCAGCCGACGGTTCGGTGAAGGGGAAGTGGTGCGGGCGGAAGCGGGTGGTGACCGCGTCCGTCTCGAAGAAGCGCTTGAGGAAGGTCTCCAGCGTCCACTTCAGGTGGCCCATGTGGATCCCGCGGTCGATCACCAGCCCCTCGATCTGGTGGAACACCGGCGTGTGGGTCTGGTCGTAGTCCTTCCGGTAGACGCGGCCGGGCGCGACGATGCGGATCGGCGGGGGCTGCGACTGCATGGTCCGCACCTGAACGGGGCTGGTGTGGGTGCGCAGCAGCTTGCGCTCCCCGTCCTTGCCGGGGGCGAAGAAGAAGGTGTCGTGCGTCTCGCGCGCCGGGTGCTTGGGCGGGAAG
>DASVVG010000105.1:0-7478 GCA_036386655.1 Caulobacteraceae bacterium
CGAGCGGCAGGTCGCCGGCGCGGCTGGCGGCCCCGGCGATCTCGGTCAGGTGGCCGAGCAGGCTCTGGACGGTCAGCAGCTGGTCGCGGGCCAGCTGGCGGGCGCGGATCTTGAGCTCTTCGGCGGCGACTTCGGGCGAGACGGCATCGGCGTCCGCAGCGGCTGGGTCGACCAGCGAAAGATGTCCCGGACGCATACGACTTCCCGTCTTCTGTAAAGCGGTCCCTCGGTGCCAAAGTGCGCGACGTTAACCTTTGTTCCAAAGTCCTGACGGCGCAAGGAGAATTGGCGCGGGGCGTGTTCCGGCCGCACCACGCGTCCCCGTGTGTCGGCGTCAGGCTCAAAGTGGGCCGCTCCGGCGGTGCGGCGGCGCAGTGTTCGCGCGTAAGGCGAGCAGGTGATCGAACCGCCGCCCCAGTCCCTCCTGCTCGCCTGCGAGCGCTCGCTGCGGCTCGCCCGAGCGGCGGAGGCCGGACCAGAGCGGCGCCGTCTCGTCGAGGGGAGCGACGCGTGAGCGGGCGGGCGCTAGCGCGCGCCACCGAGGCCGAGCGGCTGGCGCTCGAGTCGCCGCCCGGCGCCGAGCGGGAGCTGTACGTGCAGATCGCCTTCCTGTGGCGCGAACTCGCGCAGATGGCGTTGGCGCGTGAGCTGTGTTCGCACCCCCCCGAGGGCATCGACGCCGCGCCCGGAGTCATGATGCGGAACAGCCGAGCTGTACCTATCTAGGTGGCAACCAGACGCCGCTTCGCCGCGTCTCCCACAAGCAAGAACCTCATGAACAGCGCCATCGTCGACCTGCTCCTCAAGGAGTACACGCGGGTCGGGAGCGAAATCTGGACGCCGCTCCTGGACTGCCTCGTCTCCGCCCGGTCCTACTTTGAAGGGGACCTGGATCTTCTCATCATCTACCTGCTCATCGGCCTAAGGACCCTGCAGGATCCAC
Source organism: Caulobacteraceae bacterium (assembly GCA_036386655.1). Taxonomy (GTDB): domain Bacteria; phylum Pseudomonadota; class Alphaproteobacteria; order Caulobacterales; family Caulobacteraceae; genus JAHWJX01. The sequence goes on from DASVVG010000105.1 coordinate 944, forward strand.
GGACGCTGCAGCTGAGCCTGCAGGCGGTGGCGGAGGGCCGGGTGGCGACCTTGCCCAGCCTGTTCACCAACGTCCGTTCCATCGCCGCTTCGACCGGCATTCCGTACGAGACCGTCCGGCGCAAGGTGGCGCGGCTGGTGGAGCTGGGCTGGGTGAGCCGTGACGACGACAAGCTTGCGCTCACGGTGAGGGCGCTGACCGAGTTCACCGACCTCCGGGCCAAGCTGTTCGAGCTCGTAACGGCCAACCATGACACGGTGTCGAAGCTGCTGAAGCGGGCGAGCTGAGGGCGCCTCAGGCCGTCTCCTGCGCCGCCGTTTCGGGGAGGCGGCGGTCAGCCGAGCCGCGTGGCGGTGCGCTCATCCAAGGGGACGGCGAGCCAGCGCTCCGCCTCGTCCAACGTGGGGAAGGCGCGGTGCTCGCGACCTTCGAACTGGAAGTCCATGCTGCGCGCCCACAGGCTGAAGTGGCGGTCGCGCGTGACGATGGCCGTCCGGCAGGGGAAGCTCGGGTCGGTGTTGCGCTCGCGGTAGGCGGCGGCCACGCGGGCGAGGTTCTGCGGGTCGATGCCGGTCTCGTACCCGGTGAGATCGAACAGGCGATCGTACCAGGGCGCGCGCGGGTGCTCGGCGTAAAGCTTCAGGAGCACTGCGGCGCCTTCCTCAGGGCTGACGAGGCCGCGCACGACCACACGCACGAGCGGATTGGGCTCCCGCTCCTCCACCGTCATGGTGATCACCCGCCCGGGGTCCGGCATCGACGCTTCTCCGTACTGGAGGGGCCCTTACTGCACCCGGATCAGCTAAGAACGGGTTAGCCGCGCCCGCGGCCGGTCGAGAGAGGGACGCGCATGCTCGAGGAGTTCAGGACCTTCGTCGCCAGGGGCAACGTGGTCGACCTGGCGGTCGGCGTGATCATCGGCGCCGCGTTCGGGAAGATCGTGACCAGCCTGGTCGAGGACCTGGTGATGCCGCCGATCGGGATGGCGCTGGGCGGCGTCGACTTCGCCAAGCTGGCGATCGTGCTGCGGCCGGAGAACCCCGCGAGCGCGGCGGTCGAGGAGGTGGCGATCCGGTACGGGGCGTTCCTGAACACCGTGCTGCAGTTCGTGATCGTGGCGTTCGTGGTGTTCCTGCTGGTCAAGGCGATCAACCGGATGCGCCGGTCGGAGGCCGCCGCCGCCGCCGCGCCCACGCCCACCGAGGCGTTGCTGACCGACATCCGCGACCTGCTCGCGGCGCGGGAGCGCGCCTGATGGCGGGGCTCAAGGACAAGCGCGGATTCATCGACAAGGAGCGGCTCGACCTCTCCGAGCGTAAGGCGGTCGAGTACTGGATGAAACGCTGGGGCGTGACGCGCGAGCAGATCACCGCCGCGCACCGCAAGGTGGGACGGCTGACCAAGGACATCGCGGCCGAGCTGGGGAAGAAGCGGTAGAGGCGAGGGCCGTCATGAGCAGGATGCCGGCGTTGTTCATCGGCCACGGCAGCCCGATGAACACGCTCGAGACGAACGGCTACACGAAGGCGTGGCACCGGCTCGGCGAGGCGCTGCCGAGGCCGCGGGCGCTGCTGGTGGTGTCCGCCCACTGGTTTATCGGCGCGACGGCGGTGACCGCGATGGCGCGACCGCGGACCATCCACGACTTCTACGGCTTCCCACCGGAGCTGTTCGCCTTCGACTACCCCGCGCCGGGAGCGCCCGACGTGGCCGCCGAGGTGGCGGAGGTGGCGAAGCCGCTGTGGGTCGGGCTTGACCGGGACCAATGGGGGCTGGACCACGGAACGTGGAGCGTGCTCCCCCACCTGTACCCGCAGGCCGACATCCCGGTCGTGCAGCTGTCGATCAACGCGCTGAAGCCGCTCGAGTACCATCTGGAACTCGGGGCGAAGCTAGCCGCGCTGCGGGATCGCGGCGTGATGATCCTGGCCAGCGGCAACGTGGTCCACAACCTGCGGCGCATCCAGTGGAACAGCCCCGACGCGGCCTTCGACTGGGCCGAGCGGTTCGACGAGGCGGTAGTCGAGCAGCTCGCCCGTGCCCCCGGCGACATGCTGAAGGTGATGGAGCACCCCGACTACGACCTGGCGGTCCCCACCCCGGACCACTTCATCCCGCTGCTGTACGTCGCGGGCCTCGCGGCGGCGGGGGAGGACCGGCTGGACGCGCTGGTGCGCGGCTATGCGATGGGGTCGATCTCGATGACCTGCTACGGCCTCGGCACGGAGGGGCTGGGTTGTCGCGAAGGCGACGACGCGGCCACGCTGCCCGAAGGCGTGCCGCCCGACCAGACGAACATGTGAGCCGGGCGACGGTGCGCTCGCGGTGATCCGGTGGGAGGAACTCGGCCGGGCTGAGGTGCCCGGCGGCGGCGAGCTGCGGCTCATGCGGCGGCGCGACGAGCTGTCGATCATGGCGGGCGCCGTCGAGCTGATGAACAGCCGCATGTCGGGCTCCGAGGAGGTGCTGGCGGAACTCGCCTGCGGGCCGATGGCCGGTCGGCGCGGCGCGCGGGTGCTGATCGGCGGGCTCGGCATGGGGTTCACGCTGCGCGCGGCCCTGGCCGTATTGGGCGAGGACGCGCGGGTGGTGGTCGCCGAACTGGTGCCGGCGGTGATCGAGTGGGCGCACGGCCCGATGGCGGGGCTGTTCGGCGACAGCCTGTCCGACCCGCGCACCGAGGTGCGCGCCGCGGATGTGGCGGAGGCGATGTCGGAGGGCGGCTTCGACGCGGTGCTGCTGGACGTCGACAACGGCCCCGACGGACTGCCGCGGCCGGAGAACGACCGACTCTACTCGGTCGAGGGGCTGGCGGAGGCGTGGGACGCACTCACGCCCGGCGGCGTGCTGGCGGTTTGGTCGGCGCACCCGAGCCCAGGGTTCGCGGCCCGGCTGAGTGGGGCGGGATTCGCAGTCGAGGAGCACGCGGTGCGGGCGCGTCGCACGAAGGGCGCCCGGCACGTGGTGTGGGCAGCCGTGAAGGAGGGGTGAGGCCGTCGTTCCGGTTTTCAGTCCTGCGAGAGCAGCACCGCGACACCGGCCACCACCGCCCCGACGATCACCACGCCGATCGCCGCACGGATCACCACGCGGCTCTTGTCGTGCTTCCACGAGGCTGAGATCCCCATCTCGCGCCAGTGGTTCGGCAGGCGGCCGCGCGTCAGGTCGCGCAGGTTGCCCTCCACCACGTTGACCCTGTCGGCGAAGATCAGCATCAGCCAATGTGCCCACTGGCTCTCGCTGTACTTGAACGCAGCCCGCCGGATCGCGCCCGACAGGCCTCGCGGGGGCGTCGACGTCCCCACCACCGACGGCCGCTTCACGTGCTCGACCGACTGCAGGATCTCCACGCGGGGCTCCTGCGGAACCGGCACGGGCCAGTCCATACCGCCCTTGCTCTCCTTGGAGCGGTCGCGCATCGGGTAGGTCGGGTCGTTCTCCGGGTTCGCGTCCACGCCCCAGCCGACCACGCTCTTCGGATCGATCCGGTGGTGGGCCGCGGCGCTCGCCTCTAGGGCCTGCTTCACCTGCATGTCCGTTCCCCCCGCTCAGGCCACGTTCGGCACGAGGACCGGCTTGATGCAGCCGTCCAGCTTCGACGAGAACATGTGGTAGAGCTCCGGCGTGTCCTCGATCCGCCCTCGGTGGGTGATGATCGCCTTGGGGTTCAGCCGCCCCTCGCGGATGTGCTCGATCAGCTTCGGCACGTGGCGCTTCACCGAGGCCTGGTTGGCGCGGATGGTGATGCCCTTGTTCACGACGTTGCCGATGGGGACCATGTTGCCGGTCGGCCCGTAGACGCCGACGATCGACACGACGCCGCCCTTCTTCACCGAATTGATGGCCCAGTGGATCGGCACGGAGTGGCCGGCCTGCAGCTTCAGCTTCTTGCCCAGCACCGTGTGCAGCGCGTTGCCTGAGCCGTCCGCGCCCACCGCGTCGATGCAGACGTCGGCGCCCAGCCCGTCCGTCGTGTGCTTGATGAACACGACCGGGTCGCCGATCTCGCGGAAGTCGTAGACCTCCGCCGGCGCGAAGGTTCGCACGAACTCCAGCCGGTAGCCGACGTGGTCGATGACGATCACGCGGCCCGCGCCGAACAGCCAAGCGCACCGCGCCGACAGGATGCCGACGGGGCCGGCGCCGAACACCACCACCGTGTCGCCGGGCTGAATGCCCGCCATCTCGGCGGCCTGGTAGCCGGTCGGCACCACGTCCGTCAGCAGCACCGCGTCGTCGGGGTCCATCCAGTCGGGGATCACCGTCGGGCCGAAGTCGGCGTACGGCACGCGCGCATACTCGGCCTGTCCGCCGTCGTAGCCGCCCGCCGTGTGCGAGTAGCCGTAGATGCCTCCCACGGCCGTCGCGCCCGGGTTGCTCTCATGGCAGTTGCCGTAGAGGCCCTGCTGGCAGAAGTGGCACTGGCCGCAGGCGATGTTGAACGGGACCAGCACGTGGTCGCCTTTCTTCACGTTCTCGACGGCGGAGCCCACCTCCTCCACGATCCCGCAGAACTCGTGGCCGAAGGTCATGCCGATGCGCGTGTCGGGGACCAGCCCGTGGTACAGGTGCAGGTCCGAGCCGCAGATGCAGGATCGGGTGACCCGCACCACCGCGTCGCGGGGGTGCTCGATCTTCGGCATCGGCTTTTCAGTGACGCGGACGCGCCGGGGCGCGCGGTAGTCCATGGCCAGCAAGGGCGGGTCTCCGGTTCGTTCCAGAACCGGAACCGGACCGGATGCCGACGGTTCCTGCGGCTTATCAAAGGATGATGAGGACCTATAGCGCGAGAGGGAAAGCCCGGGACGTTGCTCCCGGACCTTCCTCACGGACCGGCTTGTTCGCCGCTAGTGCTTCGCGAACTCGGCGCGGGTGACGGCGCCGTCGCGGTCGGCGTCGAGGTGGGTGAAGGCCTGGCGGAGGTGCGCGGCCATGGCGGGCTGCACGTTTCTCGCGGCCGCGGCGACCTCCGCGCCCGTGATGCGGCCGTCACCGTCCGCGTCGAAGCCGGCGAACGCCTGCTCCCCCGTGGCGAGGTGGTGGCGCTCGAACTCGGCGAAGCCGACGACGCCGTTCCGGTCGGTGTCCGCCTCGGCGAAGAGCTTGGGCGCGTCCAGGGCCGGCTGGGGTGCGGGGCGGTTTTCGGGAGCTCGGTGGAGCGGGACGCCCACGGGTCGCTCGGAGGCCGGTGGCGCGCCCTTGTTCCCATGATGTGGTCGGCGTGGCCGCTGGCCATGAACTCCGCGAGCGTGACGCTGCCGTCGCTGTTCCCATCGAGGTCGCGGAAGATCTGGCGGAGGTCGGGGCGGGCGTGGCTGGTCGTGGCGGCGAGGACGCCCATGGACAGCGCCGCGCTGGCGGCCAGCGCGGCGGGAAGGGCGATGCGGGACTTCAACATGGACAGGCGCTCCGGGGAGGTGAGGGACGCCGGCTGCGCCAGGTAGCCGTCGATCATCTCCCTGACCACTTCGCTGGCGGACCGGCCGTTCTCACGGCAGCGGCTCATGAACGCCTGCTTGGTGGCGTGGGGGAGCCTGACCTCCAGGTTCTCGGTCTTCTTCGGACGGGACGGCATCACGGGTGCTCCGGCCTCGGCACTGGAACGCGATCTGATCATGGCAGGGAACACGAAGTTCGTACCGGCGCCCGCGCTTTCGTGTCGGGACACGGCGCCGGTCGCGAAAAAGGCCCGGGAGTTTCCTCCCGGGCCTCGTTACGCAGTGACTGTGCGTGGACCTTAGAAGTCCATGTCGCCCATGCCGCCGCCCATGCCGCCGCCCATGCCGCCGCCGGCGCCGCCCGAGGACTTCTTCGGGGCTTCGGCGATGGCCGCTTCGGTGGTGATCAGGATGCCGGCCACGGAGGCGGCGTCCTGAAGGGCGGTGCGGACGACCTTGGCCGGGTCGATCACGCCGCTGGCGACCAGGTCGCCGTACTCTTCGGTCTGCGCGTTGAAGCCGAAGTTCGCGTCCTTGTTCTCCAGGACCTTGCCCACGACGATGGAGCCTTCCACGCCCGCGTTCTCGGCGATCTGCCGGATCGGGGCCTGGAGCGCGCGGCGCACGATGGCGACGCCGGCTTCCTGGTCGTCGTTGTCGACGGCGATGTTCTGCAGGGCGAGCGAGGCCTTCAGAAGGGCGACGCCGCCGCCCGGTACGATGCCTTCCTCGACCGCGGCGCGGGTGGCGTTCAGCGCGTCGTCGACGCGGTCCTTGCGCTCCTTCACCTCGATCTCGGTGGAGCCGCCCACGCGCACGACGGCGACGCCGCCGGCGAGCTTGGCGAGACGCTCCTGCAGCTTCTCCTTGTCGTAGTCGCTGGTGGTGTCCTCGATCATGCGCTTGATCTGGGCGATCCGGCCTTCGATGCCTTCACGCTCGCCAGAGCCGTCCACGATCGTGGTGTCGTCCTTGGTGATGGTGACGCGCTTGGCCTTGCCGAGCATGTCGAGGGCGACGTTCTCGAGCTTGATGCCGAGGTCTTCGCTGATGACCTGGCCGCCCGTGAGGATGGCGATGTCTTCCAGCATGGCCTT
>DASVVG010000106.1:0-2824 GCA_036386655.1 Caulobacteraceae bacterium
CATCTCGATATCGCCGGCCCCTGCTACACGCTCAGTGCAGGCGAAATGACGGCCAAGATCAATCGCGAGAAGAAGAACGTCCGCTACCTCGGCTTCCTGCCCACGCCGCAGCTGAACGCGATCCGTGGCGACTATGACTTCTCCATCGTCATGTGGAACCCCACGGACGTGAACCACTTCTTCGCCTCACCGAACAAGTTCTTCGAGACGATCGCGGCGGAGGTGCCTCCAGTGGTGGCGCCGCACCCGCAATGCGCCGACATCGTCGATCGGTACGGCTGCGGCGTGCTCATGGGCGACTGGGGTCACTACGCGTTCGAGATTGCACTCGCGCAGGCGCGCGCACACTTTCACGGCTCACAGTACGAGAACCTGGTCGAGGGCTGTCGCGAAGCCCGCGCGGAATGGGTCAACTGGCCGGCGCAGTTCCAGCGCGTGGCGGAGCACCTGCCGGCGCGTTCCACACTCGTCCGCTGATGGGTGCCCTCAGGCGAGCGACACGCGGAACTCGATACCCTCGACGCTGACGCCCAGTGCGCGGGGGTCGCCCAGCGGCTGCCGCCGCCGCTGCGCCACCAGCTCGATCTCGGCGACGGCGGGTCCCTCGTCGTGCCTGTCGACCACCGTCCGGAGCACGCCGCCTTCCCCGTGGCCCTCCACGTCAGGGGAAACCACCTGCCCGTTCACCGCCAGTAGGAGGTCCTCGGGTGCGTTGTCGCCGAAGTTGTTGATCCGCACCGTCACCTCCGCGCCACGCGGAAGCGCGACGGGGGCGGCAAAGACAAAGCGGGGGCCCGGCCCCGTCCAGAAGTGGCCCAAGTGCGGGGCGTAGATCTCCGGTTCGTATGCGTCGGCCAAGGCCAGGAAGCTGCGCCCGGTCACCAGGTCAAACCCCACAGGGAAGCGGAAAACTAGTCTCGCGCCGCCTACGCTCGCGAGAGCTCCTGCCTCATCAGCGAAGGTCACCGTGCGCAGCCACGGGGCCCCGGACGGGTCGTGCTGCCCCTCAGCGCGCCATACCCCTGCCAGCGCGTACGGGGCCGGCGGCAGCGGCACCCCGTCCAGAGCGCAGAGCGTGGGCACCGCCACGCCCGGCACCGGTTCGGCTTCGATGTCGACCGTGAGGCCCGCCGAGGCCACGAAGCGACGACCCGCGCCCTCGCCGAGCGCGGCGGCTGGCGCCAGGAACGCGCGGAGCGTTGTTGGGTCGGGAGCGCTCCCTTCGCCCAGCAGCGACTGCAGCACCGGAGCCCATTCTTCCGGCGGGGAGGCGGCGGCGAGCCAAGTCCTGACGCGACGGGCCCGCTCCGGGCGCATCGGCTGACCCAAGCGTACGCTCCGCGCCACCTCCACGGCCGAGCGGCGGACGCTCTCTGTGGATGGAGAGACGGGTCCGGTCACATTGAGCGGCGCGGCCCGCTGTAGAATCTGCGCCGCCACTTGGGCGTCGACGCACGAGGTCAGGTGAAGCCGCACCTCGCGAACGTCGGCCTCCCCCGCCAGCGCCTTCACCTCGATCAGGAGCAGTCCCATTGTGCCGTCAGGCGGGGTCTGCGGGATGGCGTACCTGCGCGCGAGCCCAGATTGCGGAGAGCCGACCGCGGGTGTGGCCGCGACGCCGCTCGCCGTCACCTCGAATTCGGCGTCCGAGCCGTCGTGCAGGAGGAGGTCGAGCCACAGCGCGCCGTCGGCATCGCAGGAGAGCCGTGGCAGCCTCAGGCTCAGCACCTCTTCCTCGTGCAGGCGCGCTCCGCTCGCGCGCAGCGCAGCCAGCGCGCCTTCGACGCGGGCTACGGGGTCCCCGAACAGCTCTGCGGGCCCAGTCAGGGGGAAACTCTGAGACAGCACTAGGGGACCTGAGGCGGGTTGCGCCAGCCGCAGGCCCCGGAGGTCGTACGACTGTGGCTCGATGACTGGGGCAGGCTTGGGAGCGGTCGCCGCGGTTTGCGCTCCCGTGACTTCGACGGGGCGCCCGGCGGCCACGATGAGGACGGTGGCGGAAGGGCTCCCGGCCACGACGCGCACCGCTGCCGTCAACAGCGAGAGCGCCTGCTCAGCGCCCGCCGGGCCGGACGCCGGCGCTGCGCGGTGCAGGATCCGCGGATCGGCGCGCAGGATCGGAGCCGAACGGTCGACGAGCAGCGCGCGAACACAGCGTTCCAAGAGGTCGTTCGCGGACTCCTCAGGCTCGCCTGCGAGACGTTCGAGCGCCTCCCGCTCCAGCGGGCGGTTCTCAAGCCAGGCTCGCACCAGGCGGTTCGCTGCCTGAAGGGGAGCCTCCCAGCGGACCGGCGGCGGCGGCTCGGCCGCCGAAATGGTCGGGGCTGCGGGTCGGGCACGGTCTCCGAGTACAGTGGCGAGCACTGCGTCCAGCTGCTCCGCGTGGGCGCGGGCGTCGGTGAACCGCCTGCCTGCCTCAATAGCTGCGCGGCGGCGCTCTCTCAGGCGGGGCGGCGCATACAAAAGGTCGAGGATGCCGGCCGCCAGCTCGGCGGCTCCGCTCCCCTCTGACTGTCCCAGGAGAATACCGTGTCCGTCCCGCAGCGGGCCGGGGAGGGGGATGATAGGAACCCCCAGGCTCAAAGATGTCGCCGCGGCCTCACGGGCGACGACGGACCGTCGCGTGGCTACCACCACGGCGGCGGCGGCCGCGTATAGCGGCGCTGGGTCCGTCAGCAGGCCGAGCCAGGCGACGTTCTCAAGGCCGCGCCTCGCGGCAGGCGAGGCTCGGGCGTCCGCGACGAAGAGCGTGACCCCTCGGGGTGCGAGGTAGGGCGCGTAGACGGCGTCGACGAACCAGTCGACCTCCTCGGCGGCCGTGTCG
>DASVVG010000107.1:0-1668 GCA_036386655.1 Caulobacteraceae bacterium
ACGCCCGCGGCCAGGAACGCCCGAAAGTAACCGTACACCGTCGGCCAAGGCGCAAACGCCGGGGGCGGGGGCAAGTGCCGCCATTGGCAGCCGGTGCGCAGGACGTAGAACAAGCCGTCTAATAGCCGTCGCATGCCGGTCGTCCGGGGCCGACCCCCGGGCTTGGCAGACGGGATCAGCGGTTCCAGCAGGTGGTATTGGTCATCGCTCAGCGCTTGACCGGACCCGTAAGCTCCGACCAGCGCCCGGCTTTCGGGCATCCACATGAGGGCCTCCAGGAGGGAAAACCTCCCGGAACGTCGTCACAGCCGCTGCGATCAGCCCATCACGTCAGCCAAACCGAACTTCCAAAACGGGCACTAAGTGGTGCATCCGCTAAATGAGTGCGACATTTGGCGGGGCAGCGACGCCGAGACGGCGCGGCGTGCGATGGCGCCGGCGGCGGCCCCAGATGAACGGGTGCTTGTGCTGGTTCCAGTATTCGGTGGCGCGTTGGACGGCCTGCTCGATCTCGGCCCAGGCATCGAAGCGCCGCCCTTTGAGGGCCAGTGAGCGCAGCACCTTCCACCACGGCTCGATGAGGTTCAGGTAGGCCGCGTACTTCGGCTGGAACACGAACTCCCAGCGTGGATGGGCCAGGGCGAACAGCAGCACGTCCATGCCGGCGTGGATGTTGAGGTTGTCGACCACGGCGTAGACCCGCTCGGCATCGGGCGCGATCCAGCTCTCGACCTGCTCGAGGAAGTCGACCCAGTTCGCGGTGGTCCGGCGCTCGTAGGTCGCGGTGAGGGCGGCGCCTGTGGCCGGCTGCAGGGCGCCGAAGACGTAGCCTGCGACATCGCGCCGGCCGTAGTCGATCTCCTGTCTGGCCCGCTCCGCTGGCGGCCCGGCCGGCTTGACCAGGCGCTGCCCGGGATAGCTCTTGCTCGCTTGCGGACCCATCTCGTCGAGGCAGACGACTACGCTGCCCTCTGGCGGTGTGGTGTAGAGCTGCTCGATGGCCCCCTTTTTTCGGCGAAGGCGGGATCGACCCGCGCGCCGAACCAGGTCTCTTCCTGGCGCCACTTGAGGCCCTCGGCCAGGAGCACCTCGCTGACCCGGCTGCGCCGCATGCCGATGCCCTGCTCGCCGAGATAGGCGACCAGGCGATCCAGCGTCCACGAGGCGAAGGGCAGGCCCAGCTCAGACGGACGACTCAGGGCGGCCTTGATCACCGCGCTCCGCTCCTCGGCCGTGTAGGTCGGTGGCCGGCCCGAGCGCATGTCCTCTTCCAGCCCCGGCAGGCCGCGCTCGTTGAACCGCTTGAGCCAAAACCGCACCGTGGCACCGCACAGGCCCATCCTGGCGGCGATCTCGGGGGCGCTCAGGCCCTCCTCCACCGCGTGCCGCACGATCTGTGCCCGTCGAACAAGGCCGGCACCGAGCGTGCGCGAGCGCGCCATCCGTACCAGCTCGTCGGCTTCGCCATCGCCCAACGCCCGCACTCGAAGGGTCATGGCCGTGCTCCCGAGCAGAACCAAGCCCTGCCTCAACGCGCCGAGGGCCTAAAAGCCGCAAACAACTTGCCGGATGCACCACTTAGCCGAAGCTTACGCCCTCCCGGTCCAGCACCCTTCGCACGGCCGGGCGGGCGAGCATGCGGTCCTTGTGGGCGGTGGAGTTGGGCAG
>DASVVG010000108.1:0-11022 GCA_036386655.1 Caulobacteraceae bacterium
CAGGCCGAAGGGGGGCAGCGCCAGGAACGGGGTGATCGCGGGACCGAGGACGGTGCCGAGGCCGAAGGCGGAGGCCAGCAAGGCCAGCGCGTTGGTGCGCTCCTCGCGAGAGGTGCGGTCGGCGACATAGGCCTGGGCTGCGGGGTTCGAGGCGGAGCCGAACAGGCCGTACACCGCGCGCGACAGCATGAGGCCGGTGAAGATCGCCGCCGCGCCCACCCAGCCTTCGAGACCGGCCCAGACGACGAGCCCGAACCCGGCCATGGAGACGCCGAACCCGGCGAGCGCCACCAGGATCAGCGGCTTGCGACCCCTACGGTCGGAGGCGCGGGCCCAGAAGGGGGCGGTCACCGCCCACATCAGGGCGGAGAGCGAGAACACGGCGGCGATGGCCGTGTCCGAGAAGTTCAGCTCGCGGCCGATGGCGGGGAGCACGGCCTGCAGAGCGGTGTTGCCGGCCGCGACTGTCATCAGGGCCGCGAACAGGATCGCGAAGTCGCGCTTACGGGTGTCGTCGGCCAGGGTCACGGGAGGGCTGTGCGGCGGGCGGGCGGGCGGCGTAGCATGCTCCGCTCACGAGGGAACAGGGCGACAGGCATGAAGTTCGGGGCTCGATCAGCAGTGGCGGCGGCGGCGCTCATGTTCGCCTCCGTCAGCGTCCCGGCGGGCGCCCAGGTTCCGGTGGAGCAGGTGCGCGCCCGGGCGGCCGCGATGCAGCCGAAGGTGGTCGCCTGGCGGCGCGACATCCACGCCAATCCGGAGCTGGGCAACCGCGAGGTGCGCACGTCGAAGCTGGTGGCGGACCACCTGCGCCGCCTCGGCATGGAGGTGCGGACCGGGGTGGCGCACACGGGCGTCGTCGGCGTGCTGAAAGGCGGCCGGCCGGGCGGCGTGGTGGCCCTGCGCGCGGACATGGACGCCCTTCCGGTGCAGGAGCAGACCGGCCTGCCGTTCGCCTCGAAGGCCACCGGCGAGTACCAGGGCCAGACGGTGCCGGTGGCGCACGCCTGCGGCCACGACAGTCACGTGGCCATGCTGATGGGCGCCGCCGAGGTGCTGGCGGGGATGAAGGCGCAGATCCCCGGCACCGTGGTGTTCGTCTTCCAGCCCGCCGAGGAAGGGCCGCCTCCGGGGGAGACCGGCGGGGCCAGGCAGATGATCGCGGAGGGCGCGCTGCAGAACCCCTCCCCCACGGCGATCTTCGGCATCCACGTGGGCCCGGCGGCGGCGGGCACGATCGGCTACCGGCCGGAGGGCTTCATGGCCGCCTCGGACCGGATCGACATCTCCCTCAAGGGCAAGCAGACGCACGGGGCATGGCCCTGGCAGGGCATCGACATCGTCTCGCTGGGCGCGGAGATCGTCTCGGCGCTGAACACGGTGGTGGCCCGGCAGGTGGACCTGACCGCGAACCCGATGGTGCTGACCATCGCCACCGTGAACGCGGGGCTGCGCTACAACATCATCCCCGAGGCGATGACCATGAGCGGGACCCTGCGCACCATCGATGAGAAGCAGCGCGAGGACGTCGTGGCGCGGATGCAGCGGCTGATCGGCAACCTGGCGGAGAACTACGGCGCGACCGCGGAGGTGAAGGTGGCCCAGAACGGCGCGCTGACATTCAACGACCCCGCGCTCTCCGCGTGGCTGCGGCCGACGCTGGAGCAGGCGGCCGGAACCGGGGCCGTGAACGCGGCGGTGAAGCCGACCACGGTGGCGGAGGACTTCTCCTACTTCCAGCAGAAGATCCCGGGCGTGTTCTACTTCCTCGGGGCCGCCAAGCCGGGCCAGGAGGCGACCGCCGCCCCCAACCACTCGCCGCAGTTCGACGTGCACGAGCCGGTGATGGAGGTGGGGGTGCGCGCCCACGTCCTGACCGCGTTGAACTACCTGTCTCGACCCAAGGCTGAGTAGGCCCGGCCGGCAACCCTGGCCGCTCACCCGACCTTAAGCATTAACCCGCATGCTCCCGGGCGACAGAAGTCGCGCCCGGGCCTGAATTCATGTTTCAAATCATCGGCATAGTCCTGCTGTTCGCCCTGGTGTTCGGCAGCTACGTGATCTCGGGCGGCAAGTTCGGGGTGATCCTGCACGCCCTGCCCCACGAGATGATGGCCATCGGCGGCGCGGGCCTCGCGGCCTTCCTGATCTCCAACAAGACCAGCACCGTGAAGGCCACGGCCGGCGGCATGGGCAAGATCTTCGCCGGTCCGAAGTGGAAGACCGCGGATTACCGCGACCTGCTCAGCCTGCTGTTCCTGCTGACGAAAACGATGAAGTCCAAGGGCGTCATCGCCCTCGAGAGCCACATCGAGAAGCCCACCGAGAGCCCGATCTTCTCCCAGTACCCGAAGATCCTGAAGGACCACTTCGCCGTCGACTTCATCTGCGACACGCTGCGGATGATGACCATGAACCTGGAGGACCCCCACCAGGTCGAGGACGCGATGGAGAAGCAGCTCGAGAAGCATCACCACGAGGCGCAGATGCCTGCGCACGCCCTGCAGAGCCTGGCCGACGCCCTGCCGGCGCTGGGCATCGTCGCGGCCGTACTGGGCGTCATCAAGACCATGGGCTCCATCACCGAGCCGCCCGAAGTGCTGGGCGGGATGATCGGCGGCGCGCTGGTCGGCACCTTCCTGGGCGTGTTCCTGGCCTACGGGCTGGTCGGCCCCTTCGCCACCCGGCTGAAGGAGATCGTCGACGAGGAAGGCGCGTTCTACCGAATCATCCAGGCGGTCCTCGTGGCCCACCTGCACGGCAACGCGGCCCAGATTTCGGTGGAAATCGGCCGGGGGAACGTCCCCAGCCCGTCCCAGCCCTCCTTCCTGGAGCTGGAAGAAGCCCTCAACAACATGACGGCCCCCGCCTAAAGCCACGCTTCAGGCCAAGATCACGCTTGCGTGTTCGCGCGGGCGCGGCATATTCCCGCCCCAGCGGGTCAACCGCGGCCTGCCACGAAAGCAGGCGATCTCGACCACCCGGGGTGCGAGGGGCCGTCAAAGGCGTCGCGCGCTCCTAACCTCCTCTAAGGGGAACACGACATGACCTCCGAAATGCTGCGCAAGATCCTCGTCGCCGGCGCCGCCGTCGCCGCCCTCTCCGTCGCCGCCTGCGGCCAGAACGCCGAAGAAGGCGAAGGCGCCGCCGACGCCACGGCGGCCGGCACGGAAGCCGGCGCGACGACCGACACGGCCGCCGCCACCGCCGCTGACACGGCTGCGGCCGACGCCGCCGCCACGACCCCGGCCACGGGCACGACCGACGCCACGGCGACGGGCACGACCGGCGCCACGGGCACGACCGGCGCGACGGGCACGACCGGCACGACGACCGAGTCGACCACGACGACGACGACCCCCCAGTAAGGGACGTCCGTTCGGACATCGAAGGGGCCGCCCTCGGGCGGCCCCTTTTTTGTTGTGGCGTTTCAGAGTTGATACCGACGGCACGGGGAAAGTGTCATGTCGGGCCCGCGGCGAATCCGGCCGCTGAAGGTCCCGCGCGCTCTGAAATCCGCATGACAAACGGTGTCATGTCAGGCGCCCGCGGTGTCATGTCCGGTGTCATGCCCGGGGACGATATCCGTCCAAACCCGGGCCAATCCCCGCTTCTGACTCTGATCTGAAACGCCGAGTCCGATCTGAAACGGGACGTATCAGAGATGAAACGCCAGCAGCCCGATCGACCAGCCGCAACGGCTCTTTCGGGCGCCCGCAGACCATCAGGTTCGCTGTCGCCGGTGACATGCAGCGTCAGGCGGTGTCATGCCGTGTCATGCGGTGTCATGCGACGGTGCCCGATCGGTGCCGATTCCGATCTGAAACGACCGTTTCGGATCTGAAACGCCCTCGATCGGCTAATGGTCTCGGGGAGCCGCTCAGAACTCGTCGGCCTCGATAACCGCGAGCCTTTCCTGTGGGAGGAACCCGGGAATCGCCTCGGACTTGAGAACGTCGCGGCAGAACGCCCGCAGGTCCTCCAGACCCACCGGGACCCGCACCCAGAGCGGATCGACGTAATGCACCGGCAGTCCGCGTTTCTCCGCCCACCGGCTCAGCCCGTAAGGCCCCACCTCTCGCGCGTGACGGCCCATGCGCCAGAGGACCTCGGCCTCGGTGAGGGCCGACTCGAGCTGCTCGGACGTGACCTCGCGCGGAAAGAGCCTGAGCGACAGAGAGAAGGTGGTCATCTCGCTTCCCCCTCATCTCGCGCCGCGGGATCCACACCGGCCTCGACGGGTCCGCACCGCCCCGGCCGCTGCTGTGTCGCCTGGTTCGCAGCCGAGGTGGAGACGGTGGATCTGACGCCGCTGAGGATTCGCTCCGCCGTCTCCTCCGCAAGGTCGCGCAACAGGGTTTCAGCCACGTGCGCATAGCGTTGCGTAGTCTTTGCGTCGGCGTGTCCCAGCGCCTTTCCCACCGCATACAGGCTGGCGCCGTTCGCGATCGCGAACGAGGCGAAGGAGTGACGAAGGTCGTGAACCCTGAAGCCCGGGAGGTCCGCAGCGATCCTCACCTTGTCCCACGCGGAATTCACGTCGACCGCCGGCCGCTGGGGATCTCGCGCAGCCGGGAAGACATAGGGCCCCTGTCTCGGCTGCGCCCGTAGGATAGCTATCGCCTGCTCGCTCAGAGCGATCCGGCGTTCACCTGAACTCTGACCTGCTTTTGTCCTCTCCGGGGGCAACACCAGCATCGCCCGCTCGGGCTGGTACTCCGTCCAACGAAGGCCGAGAAGCTCGGATTTGCGGGCGCCGGTGAACAGCAGCAGCCGCAGGATCGCGCCGTCGCGGGCGCTGACGGAGCCGCTTCCCTCCAGGTCCCCGAGGACCTTCAGCATTCGGGCGGCCTGCGCCGGCGTAAGGAACCGCTCCACCGCGCGGCGGCGGGAAAGCCGAATCCCTCGAGCAGGATTGGCCTTCGTAAGCCCCTGTTCCACGCCCCACGAGAACATGGCGGCCGTTGTACCTAGAACGCGCTTTGCTGTTCCGGAGCCGCCGGTCACGATCGCTCGCCCGCGCGGTCCAGTGCGTACGTCGCAGGCAGTGGCCCCGTCTGTGACGGCGCGAACCATTCGGGACACGTCCAGCTTCGTGACCTCGTCAGCGTTCCGGTCGCCCAGAAGGGGCAGCACGTGCCGACGAAGGTTCGAGGCATCCACCACCCAAGTGGAGGCTCGCTTCCAAGGCTTCGTGAGAGGTCCGTCCTCCAAATAGCGTTCGATGAGGTCGGCGACCCTCGACCCGCCCGCTGACTGGGTCGCGAATGGCATCTGGGGAGCCGCGGTCGACCCCTCGCGAACTCGCCTGGCCCGCTCCCTCGCCTGCTCCGGCGTCAGTCGGTCAACGCCGCCGATCAGGCGCCACCGCCGTCCGTCGCCCTCGACGTAGCGGAGGGCGTATGCGCCGCTTCCGTCGGCCTGGACGCGGATACAGAGGCCAGGCTCCTCCGGGTCCCATACGAGCGCGGGCCCGCCTGCAGCGAGCAGAGCCTGCACCACCTGCAAGGTCAGCCTCCCTTGAGGCTGGGGCGAAGACTCTGAACGGAGTCCGTGGGTCATGAGATTCCCCTTGATAACTCGAGAAGCCGGGGTCAGCCCACCGACGGACATACTATAGGGCGGTAATATATTACCGCCAGCGCTTGTTGGCCCACACCTAAAGGATCTCAACTTCTCCAGTGAAGGCTGCTGCTCTATAGGCCGCTGATGGACCTCTCCACGCTGCAGCCGCTGCTGGCGGCCATGTCGGGCGTGCCCGTCGCCTGCGTCGGCGACGTGATGCTGGACCGCTACGTCTACGGCGAGGTGGCGCGCATCTCGCCAGAAGCTCCGATCCCTGTCCTGCGCAAGACCTCCGAGACGGCGATGCTGGGGGCTGCGGGCAACGTGGCCCGAAACGTGGTCGCCATGGGGGGGACGGCGCGGCTGTCCGGGCGAATCGGGACCGATGCTGCCGGCGGCGAGGTGCTGCAGCTGGTGGGGGTGGAACCGGGCGTGGAGCCGTTCCTGATCCACGCGCCGGGGGTTCCGACGACGGTCAAGACCCGCTTCGTGGCCGCGGGCCAGCAGCTCCTCCGGCTGGACGAGGAGACGCACCTGGCCTCCGCCCCGGCCGCCACGGATGGGGTGCTGGAGAGCGTGACGGGCGCCCGCGCCGTGCTCGTCTCCGACTACGGCAAGGGCTTGATCGACGCCGGCCTCATGGAGCGCCTAACATCTGCGGCGGGGGCTCCGGTGATCGTGGACCCTAAGGGGCGGGATTTCGTGAAGTACGGCCGCGTCGCGCTGATCAAGCCGAACGCATCGGAGCTGTCGGCTCTGACGGGACTGCCCGTCGGCAGCGACGGCGACGCCGAGGCCGCGCTGGCGGCGGCCCTGGCGCTCTGCGCCGCCGAGGCTATCCTGGTCACCCGGGCGGCGCACGGCATGAGCCTCGCCCGCCGCGGCGAGCCCGTCAGGCACTTCCGAGCGCGGCCGCGGGAGGTTTTCGACGTGTCCGGCGCTGGGGACACCAGCCTGGCGGCGCTCGGGCTGGCGCTCGGCGCCGGGGCGTCGCTGGAGGAGGCGGTGGAGCTGGCGGTGCTGGCCTCCGGGGTGGCCGTTGAGAAGGTGGGCACTGCCGTGGTCACCCCGGCCGAACTGCTCGACGCGGAATTGGCCGCCCACCGAGCGCCGGCGGACGCGAAGGTGGCCACGCCCGACCGGGCCGTGGACGACGTGGCGCGCTGGCGGGCGCGGGGCCTGCGCGTGGGCTTCACCAACGGCTGCTTCGACGTGCTGCACCGCGGGCACGTGGCCTACCTCGCGCAGGCGCGGTCGTGGTGCGACCGGCTGGTGCTGGGGCTGAACACCGACGCGTCGGTGCGGCGGCTGAAGGGGCCTGAGCGGCCGGTCAACGACCTGGAGAGCCGCGCGCTGGTGCTGGGCGGACTGAGCAGCGTCGACCTCGTCGTGCCCTTTGACGACGACACGCCGATCCGGCTCATCGAGGCTTTGCGCCCGGACGTGCTGATCAAGGGGGCCGACTACACCGTCGAGGGCGTGGTCGGCGGAGACCTAGTCAAGGGCTGGGGCGGCGAGGTGCGGCTGGCCGACATCGTCGAGGGCCAATCCACCACCTCCGCGATCAAGCGCATGCGCCGCGGGGCGGGCTGACCGCCGCCCGCCGATGAGCGCCGACGTCAGCTGGTCGCCCGAGGGGACGCTCCGCTCCCGGCGCTTCGACGACATTTACTTCAACGACGACGGGCTGGCGGAGAGCCGGGCCGTGTTCCTGGCCGGGTGCGGGATACCGGAGGCTTGGGCCGGGCGGCGGCGGTTCACGGTCTGCGAGCTAGGGTTCGGGGCGGGGCTGAACGTGCTGGCCCTGTTCGACCTGTGGCGGCGGTCGCGGCCGGAGGGCGCGCGCCTGCACGTGTTCAGCGTCGAGGCCTTCCCGCTGCCTCGGGAAGACGCGGCGCGGGCGCTGGGCGCCTTTCCAGAAGTGGGCGGCCTGGCGGCGCGGTTGCTCGAGCAGTGGCCGCGGGTCGGGGCCGGCTGGGAGCGGGCGGAGTTCGCCGAAATCGGGGCGACGCTGGACGTCGCGATCGGGGATGCGGCCGAGGGGCTGCGCGCATGGTCCGGAGCGGCCGACGCATGGTTCCTCGACGGGTTCGCGCCGGCGAAGAACCCGGAGATGTGGCGCGACGAGGTGCTGGACCTCGTGCGCGAGCGCTCGGCGCCGGGCGCGCGGCTGGCGACGTTCACGGTGGCGGGCGCGGTGCGGCGCGGGCTTGCCGAGCGGGGGTTCGAGGTCTCCCGTGCGGCCGGGCACGCGCGGAAGAAGGAGCGGCTGGAGGCGCGGCTGCCCGGCGTCGCGACGGAGCGTCCCCTGCCCTCGGTGGCCGTCATCGGCGGCGGCGTCGCGGGGGCCAGCTCGGCGCGGGCGTTCCGCAGGCTGGGCGTCGAGGCGCGGGTGGTGGACCCGTCGCCGGGCGGCGGGGCGTCCGGCAACCCGGCGGCGCTGGTGTCGCCGCGGCTGGACGTCGGCGGCGGGACGGCGGCCCAGCTCTACGCGCAGGCGTGGCGACGGGCGGGTGACCTGTACCGGCGGGAGGCGGCGGAGGCCGTGGTCGCAACGGGCGCGTTGCGGCTGCAGGCGGGAGCGAAAGATGGGACCCGGTTCGAGCGGCTGTCGGAGTCGCCGCTGTTCAGGCGCGACGCGCTCCAGCGGCTTACGGTGGAAGAGGGCGGCGAGCAGCTCTGCGAGACGGTGGACGAGGCGCCGCTGCTAATGACAGACGCGCTCACGGTCGCTCCTGCCGCGCTGCTGGACGCGTGGCTGCCGTCGGAGGTGCTCCGAGCGACGGCCGCGGCGCTGCGGCGGACGGAGAGCGGCTGGGGGGTGGTCGACGCGGGCGGCGCGGTCCTGGTGGAGGCGGAGGTGGTCTGCGTTGCTGCAGGGGCGGCCGTCGACACTCTCACAGAGCTGCAGGCGCTGGAGCCCGTGCGGGGACAGGCGACGTGGAGCGGGCCGCTGGACGCGCCCGTCTTCGCCGCGACGTGGGGGTCCTATGCGGCGCCGACGCCGGAGGGCGGCGTGATCTTCGGGGCGACGCACGAGCGGGGGCGCGCCGAGACGGACGTTCGGCCGGAGGACGATGCCCGGAACCTGGCGGCGCTGGCGGCGCGGCGGCCGAAGCTGGCCGAGGCAGCCGCGAGCGCTGGACTAACGGGGCGCGCCTCGGTCAGAGCGGCGACGCGGGACCGGCTGCCGCTGGCCGGCGAGGTCGCGCCGGGGCTGTTCGTGCTGGGCGGGCTCGGAGGGCGCGGCTTCACGACGGCGCCGCTGCTGGCGGAGCACGTGGCGGCGCTGGCGGTCGGGGCCCCCTCGCCTCTGCCGCAGGCGCTCGCGGCGGCGGTCGCGCCGACGCGGTTCGCAGCCGGGGACCGGACGGCTAGGGTCGCCGCGGACGCGGAGCAGCAACGATGAACCGGACGCCGGCCGTCTTCCTCGATCGCGACGGGGTGCTGAACGAGGACCTGGGCTACGTCCACCGGACGGAGGACCTGCGCTGGATCCCCGGCGCGCAGGCGGCGGTGCGGCGCTTCAACGAGCTGGGCTGGTGGGTGTTCGTGGTGACCAACCAGTCCGGCGTGGCGCGCGGGATGTTCGGACCCGAGGCGGTCGAGGCGTTCCACGCGGCGATGCAGTCGCAGCTGGCGGCTGCGGGCGCACGCGTGGACGCCTTCTACGACTGCCCCTTCCACGCGGAGGCGACCGTCGAGGCATGGCGCCACCCGAACCACCCGGACCGCAAGCCCAATCCCGGGATGCTGCTGCGGGCCCTGGCCGAGCATCCGGTCGACAGGGAGCGGTCGCTGCTGATCGGCGACAAGGACAGTGACCTCGAAGCAGCCCGGAGGGCCGGTGTGGAAGGGCGGCTGTTCACGGGCGGCGACCTGTTGGCGTTCGTCGATGCGGTGCTGGCGGAGAAACAGGGCGGAACGCAACGTGAGGGCGCGCCCGGTTGACGCGGCGCCGCGACGTCGGCCAGACGAGCGCCCCATGATCCCCTTCATCGACCTGCAGGCGCAGCGCGCGCGCATCGCCGAGCGCATCGACGCCGCCGTCCTCGAGGTGGTCGCCGGCGGCCGCTACATCCTCGGCCCGCAGGTGACGGAGTTCGAGCGGAAGCTCGCGGCCTACGCCGGCGCGAAGCACTGCGTCTCGTGCGCCAACGGCACCGACGCGCTGGTGCTGCCGCTGTACGCCTGGGGCGTGG
Organism: Caulobacteraceae bacterium; assembly: GCA_036386655.1. Classification (GTDB taxonomy): domain Bacteria; phylum Pseudomonadota; class Alphaproteobacteria; order Caulobacterales; family Caulobacteraceae; genus JAHWJX01. The sequence goes on from DASVVG010000108.1 coordinate 9,768, forward strand.
GGGAAGGCGACGCGGTGTTCTGCCCGTCGTTCACCTTCGTGGCGACGGCGGAGATCGTGCCGTGGACGGGCGCGACGCCGGTGTTCGTCGACATCGACCGGGAGACCTACAACCTCGACCCGGAGAAGCTGGACGCCGCGATCACGCAGGTGAAGGCGGAGGGGCGGCTCACGCCGAAGGTGGTGATCGCCGTCGACCTGTTCGGCCAGCCCGCGGACTACCCGAACATCGCCGAGGTGGCGCGGAAGCACGGGCTGAAGCTGATCGCGGACTCGGCGCAGGGCTTCGGCTGCACGCTCGGCGGCAAACACCCGCAGCACTGGGCGGACGTAACGACGACCAGCTTCTTCCCGGCCAAGCCGTTGGGAGCCTACGGCGACGGCGGCGCGGTGCTGACCGACGACGACGCGCTGCAGGACGCGATGGTGTCGCTACGCGTGCACGGGCAGGCGTCCGCGCGCGACATGGAAGAGCGGCGCTTCACCCACGAGGCCAAGTACCTGAACGTTCGCATCGGCATGAACTCGCGACTCGACACGATGCAGGCGGCCATCCTGCTCGAGAAGCTGGCGATCTTCGACGAGGAGATCGAGGCCCGGAACCGTGTCGCGGCGCGGTACAACGAGCTGCTGGCGCCGCACGTGACGGCGGTGCCGAAGGTGATCGACGGCGGCGTCTCGATCTGGGCGCAGTACACGATCGAGCACCGCGACCGGGACGGTCTGGCGGCGCACCTGAAGGGCGCCGGCGTCCCGACGGCGGTTTACTACCCGATCCCCATCCACCAGCAGCCGGCCTACGACGGCTATCCGCAGGGCGCGGGGGGCCTCCCGGTCACCGAGGACGTGTCGCAGCGGGTGATCAGCCTGCCGATGCACGCCTACCTCGACGAGGCGACGCAGGACCGGATCGTCGACGCGGTGCGCGGCTACAACCGCTGAGCGACGGCGTCAGTAAGGCCGGTAGCTCTTCTCCTCGACGATCGCGGAGCCGGTCAGCAGGTTGATCTCGCGCTTGACGCGGGCGCGGCGATCGTTGTCGACATAAACGGATCGCGCCAACGCGATGAAGTCGGCGCCGAAATCCTGCCGGCGCTCACAATCCCGTTTGCCCTCTTCGATGTCCCAGAGGCTCCCGTTGATCGCGGTCAACTCGTCCGTGAGCCGCTGCAGCTCCGGGCTGTCGGGCAGATGCTCGCGCGCGGCCGTCTCGAGCATTTCGAGCTCGCGCCGCACGTTGGCGACCTTCGCAGGGT
>DASVVG010000109.1:0-4660 GCA_036386655.1 Caulobacteraceae bacterium
CTCGGCGTCGGGGCCCGCGCGTTCGGCCAGCAGCTGCGCGGCCATCCGCTGCATGGTCTCGTAGCCCGGGATGAAACGGCGCGGCCCTTCCATGTAACGCGCGACCATCTCCGGGTCGTCGAAATGGTTGGTGCTCATGACGCCAACTCGAAGGGCTCCAGCCCCGACAGCCGCATCGCCGTCGGCCGCTCCGGCACGCGCCGCGGCTTCACGCCTGTCACGGCGCGGGCGATGGCGGCGATGTGCTCCGGCGTGGTGCCGCAGCAGCCGCCCAGGATGTTGACCAGCCCGCTCTGCGCCCACTCGCGCAGGAAGCCGGCGGTCTCGTCGGCCTGCTCGTCGTACTGCCCCATCGCGTTCGGCAGCCCCGCGTTCGGGTAGGCCGCCACCAGCGTGTCCGCCACGCGGCTCATCTCGGCCAGGTGCGGCCGCATCAGCTCCGCGCCCAGCGCGCAGTTCAGGCCGACCGCGAACGGCCGCGCGTGCCGCACCGAGTTCCAGAACGCCTCGACCGTCTGTCCCGTCAGCGTGCGCCCCGACCGATCGGTGATCGTGCCGCTGATCCAGATCGGCAGCGGCTCCAGCCCGTCGTCCTCCAGGTCGAGGATGGCCTTGATCGCCGCCTTGGCGTTCAGCGTGTCGAAGATCGTCTCGATCAGGAACAGGTCCACGCCGCCCTCGTGCAGCGCCAGCGCCTGCTCGCGATAGGCCCCGTACACCTCGTCGAAGGTCACCGCCCGCTCGGCCGGATCATTCACGTTCGGCGAGATCGACAGCGTCTTGCTGAGCGGTCCCACCGCGCCGGCCACCCAACGCGGCCGCTCGGCGGTCGACGCGCGCTCCGCCGCCTCGCGGGCCAGCCGCGCCGCCGCGAGGTTGATGTCGGTGACCGCGCTCTCCAGCGCGTAGTCCGCCTGGCTGATGCTCGTCGCGTTGAAGGTGTTCGTGGACGCGATGTCGGACCCCGCCGCGAAGTAGGCGTCGTGCAGTTCGCCGATCACGTCCGGGCGCGTGAGGCACAGCAGGTCGTTGTCGCCCTTCAGCGGGCGCCCGTGCGCCGCGAACCGCTCGCCGCGGAAGTCCTCTTCCGACAGCCCGCGCCGCTGGATCATCACGCCCCACGACCCGTCGAGCACGAGGATCCGCTCCCGCGCGGCCGCCTTCAGCGCCGCGATGCGCTCCGCCCGCGTCACGTCGCGACCCTCGGCTCGCGCACGCCCAGCACGCGGCAGATCGCGTACACCAGGTCCGCCCGGTTCAGCGTGTAGAAGTGGAGGTCGGTGAACCCCTCCTCCTCCAGCCGCGCGCACATCTCCGCCGCCACCGACCCCGCGATCAGCCGCCGCGTGTCGGGATCGTCGTCCAGTCCCTCGAACAGGTTGGCCAGCCACGCCGGCACGCGCGCGCCGCACATGCCCGACATCCGCACCAGCCCCTTGTAGTTCGTCACCGGCATGATCCCCGGCACGATCGGGATGCTCACGCCCGCGCTGCGCACCCGATCGTGGAAGCGCAGGAAGGCGTCCACGTCGAAGAAGAACTGCGTGATCGCGCGCGTGGCGCCCGCGTCCACCTTCGCCTTCAGCACGTCGATGTCGTGCTCCAGCGACGGGCTCTCCGGATGCTTCTCCGGATAGAGCCCCACCGACACCTCGAAGGGCGCGATGTTGGTGATCGCCGCGGTCAGCTCCGTCGCGTTGCGGTAGTTCTCAGGCCCCGGCACGTACACGCCGCCCATGCCGCTCGGCGGGTCGCCGCGCAGCGCCACGATGTGGCGCACGCCCGCCTCCCAGTAGTCGCGGATCACCGCGTCCACGTCCTCGCGCGACGCCTCCACGCAGGTCAGGTGCGCCGCCGGCTTCAGCTTCGTCTCCGCCAGCAGCCGCAGGATCGTCCGGTGCGTCCGCTCCCGCGTAGACCCGCCCGCGCCGTAGGTCACCGACACGAACGAGGGCTCCAGCGGCTCCAGCCTGCGGATGCACTTCCACAGGCTCTCCTCCGCCTCGTCGCTCTTCGGCGGGAAGAACTCGAAGGACACGTTGATGCGCTTGGCGCCGCGGCCGCCGGCCCGCGCCACCGGGCCCAGCACGCGGTCGGACACGGGGATGATCGCCTGGGCCGTCATGCCGCCGCCCTTTCCGCTCGGTGCGCGCGCTCGGCGCTCCAGATCTTCACCGTCAGCTTCGGTCCCTCCGCGCCCTTCGGCGGCGCCAGCGTCACGGCGCGCGGCGGCTCCAGCCCGGCCTCCTGCATCCAGCGCCCGATCTCCTCGTCGGAGAAGCCGAGGCGCCGGTGCTGGTGCTGTTCGCGCAGATGGTCCAGCTCGTGCGGCGCGAAATCGACGATCAGCAGCTTGCCGCCCGGCGCCACCAGCCGCGCGGCCTCCGCCACGGCCGCCGCTGGCTCGTTCAGGTAGTGCAGCACCTGGTGCACCACCACGAGGTCCGAGATCGCGTCTGGCAGCCCGGTCGACCGGATGTCGCCGTGGCGCAGCTCGCACTGACGGAGCCCCGCCTCCGCCACGTTGCGCCGCGCGATGTTCAGCATCTGCTGCGACAGGTCGAGGCCCAGCGCGCGCCGCGCCTGCGGCCCCACCAGCGTCAGCATCCGCCCCGCGCCGGTGCCGAGGTCGACCACGCGCGTGAACGGCCCCGGCCCCGCCTGCTGCAGGATCGCCGCTTCCACGTCCGCCTCGTCCACGTACAGCGAGCGGATATCGTCCCAGCGCGCCGCGTTGCGCTCGAAGTAGGCCTGCGCGGCTTCCGCCCGCGCCGCCTGCACCTTGGCCAGCCGCTCGGAGTCCCCCTTCAGCAGCGGGTCGCCCGCATCCAGCTCGTCGAGCACGGTGCGCACCAGCGCCCCGCCGGGCCCCTCCCACGCCAGCCCGTAGAAAACCCACGACCCGTCGGGGAAGCGCTGCACCAGCCCCGCCTCTGCCAGCAGCTTGAGGTGCCGCGACACCCGCGGCTGGCTCTGATCCAGGATCTGGCTGAGCTCCAGCACCGCCAGTTCTTCCCGCGCCAGCAGCGCCAGGATGCGCAGCCGCGTGGGTTCCCCCGCGGCGCTCAGCGCCTCGACCGTCTCATGCGCCGACCAAGCCATCGGCACATATAAAGATATCTTTATGTCGTTATGTAAAGCTCGTCCTGGGCCCTACAGCAGCCAGCCCCAGCCGGTTCCTGCGTCTCCGGCGATGGTGAGCACGAAGTCCGCAGCTCCGTCCCCGTCCACGTCGGCCTGGAAGGTGGAGAGGTTCGACCCGGGGTCGTAGGTCAGCACGGCCTGCCCCGCCTGACCGGTGAAGCTCCAGCCGAAGGTGAAGCCCTGGTCGCCCGCGGCGTGCACGTCGGCGTCGATCTGCGACAGGTCGATCAGGTCGGAGGACCGGTCGAAGTCGGTGATGATGTCGCGCGCGCCGCCGCTGGAATCCGCTGCCGCGCGGAACACGAAGCGGTCCGCGCCCCAGCCGCCGGTGAGCGTGTCGGAGCCGGCGTTCCCCAACAGGATGTCGTCGCCCTCTCCGGCGTCCAGCCAGTTCACGCCGGCGGAGCCCACCAGGAAGTCGTTGTAACGCGAGCCGCGCACGATCTCGATGTCCTGCAGCGTGTCCGTGCCCATCCAGGTCACCTGCGCCGCGGAGCCCAGGTCGATGGTGAGGCCGGTCGTGGCGTCGGAGTAGTCGGCCACGTCCCAGCCGGCTCCGCCGACCAGTACGTCGTCGCCGAGGCCGCCCCGCAGCAGGTCGTCGCCGAGCCCGCCGTCCAGCCTGTTGGAGCCGGTGTCGCCGATCATCAGGTCGCTGAAGCGCGTGCCGACCAGGTGCTCCACGCCGTCCAGCGTGTCCGTGCCCATCCAGCTCACGATGACGCCCGAGCGCATGTCCAGCGTCAGGCCTGCGCTCGCGTCTGCGTAGCTGGCCGTGTCCCAGCCGACGCCGCCCGCCAGCTGGTCGTCACCGGCCCCTCCGGTCAGGACATCGTCGCCTCCGCCGCCCTCCAGCTGGTCGTTCCCGCCCGCGCCGAGCAGCGCGTTGGCCACTGCGTTGCCCCGCAGCAGGTCCCCCGCCGAGCCGCCGATCGCGTTCTCGATCACCGTCCCGAACCCGATGGAGATGTTGTTCGTCATCCCGAAGGCGTCGCTGAACATCCCCTCCCCGAGGTCCGCCCGCACCGCCTGCCACGTTCCCGAAAAGTTCAGCGTGTCGACCCCGCCGCCGTCCCAGATCGCGAGCACCGGCCGGAGGTTCAGGCCGAAGTCGTAGGCGGTCCGCCCCGCGTTGCTGTCGTAGCCGTACACCGTGTCCCCGGCGCGGGTGTTCATGTTGGGGCCGTGGAGCGCCTGCAGCGCGGCGATGTCGTGCAGCAGCGGGGTCTGGCCGTACGTCCCGGCGTGGTTCGCTCCGGTCGTCGCCGCGCCGAAGTAGGACATCAACGTGAACTGCGTGCTGTCCTGCGCGTAGTCGGCGTGCTGCGCATAGGTGATCGGCTCGTCGGCGGTGCGGTTGTACTCGCCCGGGTGGGGCACCCCGAGCCCGTGCATGATCTCGTGGATGAGCACCGCGTAGGGCCGCAGCCCCAGCGTCACGTCGTCCCAGCGGTGCGCGTTGAACATCAGCTCGGCGGTGTGGAAGGCGTGCCTGTCGCCGAGATCCAGCCCCTTC
>DASVVG010000110.1:0-8226 GCA_036386655.1 Caulobacteraceae bacterium
TAGAGGGCTGCACGACCAGTTGGCGGCGGGCGGGCCCGAGGCCTTGGCGGATGCGCTCGTCCTCACCCCGACGCGCAGAGGCGCCCGCGCGGTGGCCGACGCCTTCCTGAAGGTCGCCGGCGGCCGGCCGGTGCTGCTGCCGCAGATCCGAGCGCTCGGCGACCTCGACGAGGGCGAGCCGCCGTTCGAGCCGGGCGACCTGACGCTCGACCTGCCGCCGGCGATCGGCGCCCACCGCCGCCGCTTCGAACTGGCGCGGCTGGTGGTGGAGCACGCCCCGGCCCTGGGACGGGAGCTCGACGCCTCGTCCGCGCTGGAGCTGGCGGAGGCGCTGGCCGGGTTCCTGGACAGTTGCCAGATCGAGGAGACCGACGGCCTCGACCGGGTGGACCGGCTCGTCGAGGGGGACCTCGCGGCGCATTGGGCGCTCTCGGCTGATTTCCTGCGGTTGGCGGCCGACGCGTGGCCGAAGCGGCTGGCCGAGCTGGGGCTGGTCGATCTGACCGGGCGGCGCGTGGCGCTGTTGCGAGAGCTGGCGCGGCGCTGGACGGACGAGCCGCCGCAGGGCGTGCTGGTGGCGGCGGGCTCCACCGGCACGGCTCCAGCGACGGCGGACCTGCTGGCGGTGATCGCGGCGGCTCCGCAAGGGGCGGTCGTGCTGCCGGGGCTGGACCGGGACCTAGCGGACGACGCGTGGGCGGACGTGGGCGAGCAGCATCCGCAGGGCGCCATGCGGCGGCTGCTGGAGCGGCACGCGATCGCTCGCGCCGACGTTGCTGAATGGCCGAGCCCGGAGGGTCCGGCGGAGCGGCTGCGCGGCCGTCTGCGGCGCCGCGTCGTCAACGAGGCGCTGCGGCCCGCCGAGGCCACCGCCGACTGGCGCCGCCTGATCGATGACCTGCGGCGGGAGGAGCCGGAGCGCGATCCCATCGGCGAGGGGCTCGAGGGGCTCGCGCTGATCCCGGCGCGAAACGAGGACGAGGCGGCGTCCGCCGCGGCGCTGCTGATGCGTGAGGCGCTCGAGACGCCGGCGCGCAGCGTGGCGCTGGTCACGCCCGATCCGGCGCTTGCGCGGCGGGTGGAGGCGCGGCTGGCCCGCTGGGGAATCGTGCCGGACAGCTCCGCGGGCGCCTCGCTCGCGATCTACCCGGTGGCCGCTCTGGCGCTGAACATTGCGCGCATCGTCGCCGGTGGCCCCGAGCCCTCGGCTCTGCTGGCGCTCGCGAAGTCGCCGCTCACGCGCCTGTCCCTGCCGGAGGCGACGCTCTGGGCGACGCAGCGGATGCTCGAACGGCGGGCGCTTCGGGGGCCTGCGCCGCGCAACTGGGCCGAAGTGCACGGGCGGCTGGCGAAGGCGGCCGCGCGCGACGACGCCACGCCGGAGCAGCTGGAGCGCCTCGAGCGGGCCGCGGAGCTGGCTAGGCGGCTGGAGGCTGCGGTGGCGCTCGCGGCGGCGCCGTTCGCCTCAGGCGCTGCGGCCGTGCCCGAAGCCGCGCGGGCGCTGGCTGAAGCCATGGAGGCGCTGGCGGCGAGCGAGCGCGGCGGGACCGGCCCGCTGTGGGGCGGCCCGGCCGGGGAGCAGGCGGCGGGGCTGTTCGCCGCGCTGATCGGGGAGGCGGAGGGGCTGCCTCCGGCGACGCCCTCCGGCTGGGCTGCGCTGCTCCAGCGGCTGGTGACCTCGGAGACGGTGCGAACCGGCGGGGCCACCCACGCGCGCGTGCGCATCCTGGGCGCGATCGAGGCGCGGCTGGTCCGCGCCGACGGGCTGATCCTGGCGGGACTGGAGGAGGGGGTCTGGCCGCGCGCGGCGCCGGTGGACCCCTTCCTGTCGCGACCGATGCGGGCCTCGCTCGGGCTGCCGCCGCCGGAGCGGCGGGTTGGCCTGTCGGCGCACGACTTCGCGCAGGCCGCCTGCGCGCCGGAGGTGTTCCTGATCCACGCCGCGCGGCGGGAGGGCGCGCCGGCCGTGAAATCGCGCTGGCTCTGGCGACTGGAGACGCTGGCACGCGGCGCAGGCGTGAAGCTGCCCGAGCGGCCGGAGGTGCTGGCGTGGGCGCGCGCTCTGGACCGGCCCGAGCGCTTCGACCCCGCGCCGCGCCCGCGGCCGAAGCCGCCGGTCGAAGCCCGGCCGACGTCCTTGTTCGTCACTCAGGTGGAGCGCTGGGTGCGCGACCCGTACGCCATCTATGCGCGCCACGTGCTGGGCCTGCGCAAGCTGGAGCGCCCGGCGGAGCCGTTCGAGGCGGCGGCGCGGGGCTCCGCGATCCACAAGGCGCTGGAGCGCTTCACCCTGGAGTGGCCCGACGTACTCCCCGACGACTGCGTCGTGCTGCTGCGCGAGCGCATCGTCGAGGAGCTGGAGCTCGCCGGCATGGGCGAGATCGCCATGGTGCGGGAGCGGACGTTGGCGCTGGAGTGCGCCCGCTGGCTGGCGGCATTCGAGGAGCGCCGGCGCGGCGGCGCCCGCCTGCTGGTGGAACGGACCGGCTCCATGACCTTCGACGCGAAGCCCGAGCCGTTCACCCTCTCGGCCAAGGCGGACCGGATCGAAGTGCGCGACGGCCGCGCCGACGTCCTCGATTTCAAGACCGGCCAGGCGCCGACGGACAAGCAGATCGACGCCGGGTTCTCCCCGCAGCTGACGCTGACGGCTGCCATCGTCGCTGCCGGCGGCTTCGAGGATGTCGACGTGCCGCCGGGCGAGCTCGGGTACGTGCGTGTCACCGGCCGCAAGCCGCCGGGCGAGGAACTGGTGAGGGTGGACGCCGCCGAGAGTCAGGCCGCCGCGGCCAAGGCGCTGGACGGCCTGAAGCGCCGCGTGGCGCGCTTCGCCGAGGAGGACACGCCGTACGTCTCGTGGGCGGCGCCGCAGTTCATCGGGCGGCTCGGCGGCGACTACGACCAGCTGGCGCGGCTCTGGGAGTGGCACGTCGTCGGCACCGACGAGGACGATCCGGTCGGATGAGCGCGCCCGACTTCCAGCTCGTCGCGGCCGACCCCGGCGTCTCGGCCTTCGTCACCGCCAACGCGGGGTCGGGAAAGACGAAGACGCTGGTCGATCGCGTGGCGCGGCTGCTGCTGCAGGGCTCGGCGCCCGAGGCGGTGCTCTGCGTCACCTACACCAAGGCCGCGGCGTCCGAGATGCAGGGCCGCCTGTTCGAGCAGCTCGGCGGCTGGGCGGTGCTGGAGAACGAGCCGCTGCGCGACGCGCTGGCGGCGCTGCACGGGCAGCCGCGCGAGGCGTTCACCGAACCCTACCTCGCTCGCGCGCGACGGCTGTTCGCCCGCGCGCTCGAGACCCCGGGCGGGCTGAAAATACAGACGATCCACGCCTTCTGCGAGAAGCTGCTGCGCCGGTTCCCGCTGGAGGCCGGCGTGTCGCCGGGCTTCCGCGTGGCCGAGGCGGCGCTCGCCGCCGATCTCGCCGCCGAAGCGCGCGAGACGGTGGCGCGGCTGGCCATGGCCGCTCCCGACGCGCCGGCCGGAGAGGCCTACGCGCACTTCTCCGTGGAGCTCGACCACGCCTCCTTCCAGGACATGTTCCTGGCGTTCGACGCCAAGCGCGATGCGATCGGCGCCTACCTCGCGCGACATGGCGGCGGCGTCGTCGCGGACGTTTGGGCGCGCTGCGAAGTCGAAGACCCGTTCGTTCCTGAAGAGGCGGCGGAGGCCTTCGCCGCCCCGCCCGCGCTCGATGTGGACCTGTGGCGCCGGGCGGCCGCGGTGCTGAACGGCGGCAAGGACAGTGATCGGGTGCGCCTGGCGGTCGAGCACCTCGCCGAGGGGCGCCCGGCCTGGTCGCTGGTCACGGACGCGCTGTTCACCTCCGACGGAACCGGCACCCCGCGCACCTGGATCGCCAAGAGCCGGGCGCTCAAGGACGCCGGGCTGTGCGAGCCGATGCTCGCGGAGCAGGATCGCCTCGAGCGGGCCCGTGACGTCGTCCGCGCTGGGCGCGTCGCCCGCAACACGGTGCATGCGCTCACGCTCGCGGCCGCCTACGGGGAGGCCTACCGACAGGCCAAGCGCGCCAACGCGGCGCTCGACTTCGCCGACTTGATCGCCGCCGCCAGGCGCCTGCTGACCGAGGGCGACGGCGCGGCCGCGTGGGTGCTCTACAAGCTCGACGCGGGGTTGGACCACGTGCTCGTCGACGAGGCGCAGGACACCGCGCCCGAGCAGTGGGAGATCGTGCGCGCGCTGACGGGAGAGTTCTTCGCGGGCTCGGGTCTGCGCGACGCCGAGGCGGCTCCCCGCACCGTGTTCGCGGTGGGCGACGAGAAGCAGTCGATCTACTCCTTCCAGGGCGCGCGGCCGGAGCGGCTGCTGGCCGAGGCGCAGGCCTACGAGCGGCTGGTCGAGGACGCCGGCGCCGAGTACCGCGGCGTGACCCTGGCGGAGAGCTGGCGCTCCACCGACCACGTGCTGAAGTTCGTCGACGCGATCTTCGCGGAGCCCGACACGCGCGACGGCGTGCCCCCGCCGCGCGGCTTCGACATCATCGAGCACCTGCCGCGCCGGAACCAGCCGGGCTGCGTCGACATCTGGGACCCGTACCGCGACGACAAGCGCGAGGACGCCGAGGCGTGGGATGCGCCGCTCGACCAGGAGAGTCCCGCCAGCGCCCGCAAGCGGCTGGCCCGCCGCATCGCGCGCGAGATCACCGACTCCTGCGCGCGCGGCGACCGCGTCTGGGACAAGGCCGCGAAGGGTTGGCGGGCGTCGCGGCCGGGCGACTTCCTGGTGCTGGTCCGCCGCCGCGACGCGCTGTTCGAGGAGATCCTGCGCGCCTTGAAGCGCGCCAAGCTGCCGGTGAGCGGCGCGGACCGGCTCAAGCTGTCCAGCCACGCCGTGTTCCAGGACCTCGTGGCGCTGGCCCGCTTCGCGCTCTACCCGGACGACGACCTGACGCTCGCCGCCCTTCTGCGGAGCCCGTTCTGCGACGTGGACGAGCAGGGCCTCTTCGACCTCGCCTTTAACCGGGAGGGGCCACTCTGGCGGGTGCTCCGCGACCGCGCCGACGAGCGGCCGGCGTGGGCGGCGGGGCGGGACTTCCTCGGCCGTGTGCGCAACGAGGCGCGGACGCGCGCGCCCTTCGACTTCTTCGGCCGGGTGCTGGTGATGCTCGACGGCGAGGGCCGCTCGGTGCGCCGCCGCATTCTCGCGCGGCTCGGCGGCGAGGCCGACGACGCGCTCGACGCCTTCCTGGCCGAGGTGCTGGCGCTGGAGCGGCGCGGCTTCACGGCGCTGGAGACCTGCGTCTCCGCGCTCGAGCGGGCGGAGGTGGAGGTCAAGCGCGAGCTGGACGACGCCGGCGAGGTGCGGGTGATGACCGTGCACGGCGCCAAGGGGCTGGAGGCGCCGGTGGTCGTCCTCCCCGACACCACGAGCAAGCTCCGGCCGCTGAACACCGAGCGCTTCTTCGAAGACCCCCGCGGCGGCTTCTTCTGGTGCGGGCGCAAGGCGGAGGACTGCGGCCCGGCCCGGAGCGCGCGCGACCACGCCCAGCAGAAGCGCGACGAGGAGAACCTGCGCCTGTTCTACGTGGCGCTCACCCGCGCCCGTGACCGCCTGATCGTGTGCGGCCGCACGCCCGGCAACATCGGCCAGAAGGTCGCCGAGGAGGGGAGTTGGTGGGACCGCGCCCGGAGGGCCTTCGACCGGCCGGAGATCGCCGGAGCGACGCGGCCGCTGGAGGGCGGTCTGCGCTACGGCCCCGATCCTGAACCCGCCGCCGCCGCGGCGGCCGCCGAGGCGTTTGCGGCCGCGCTGCCGCCCTGGGTCGGCGTCGCTCCGCCCGCGGAGCGGGGAGCGGAGCTGGCCTCGCCATCGGGTCTGCTGGGCAAGGCCGGAGCTCCCTCGCCGCTCGAGCAGCGCACCGGGCTCGGACGTTTCCGGCGCGGCGACCTGATCCACAAGCTGCTCGAACTGCTGCCGGATCTGCCGGAGGCGCAGCGTCCCACGGCCGCCGCCGCCTTCCTGGGCAAGCAGCCCGACCTGAACGACGAGCAACGCGCCGAGATGGCCGCCGCCGCCCTGACCGTCCTCGGCGATGCGCGCTTCGCCGCGGTGTTCGGTCCCGGCTCCCGAGCCGAAGCGGCAGTCGCGGGCGAGGCTCCCGAGCTGCCGGGACAGGGCTTCTCCGGCCGCCTGGATCGCCTGCTGGTCACCCCGGAGCGCGTCCTGGTGGTGGATTTCAAGACCAACCGCCCCGCGCCCTCTCGTATCGAGGACGCCGACGAGGCCTACCTCGCGCAGATGGCCGTCTACGTGGCCGTGTTGCGGGCGGTCTTCCCCGGCCGGGCTGTGGAGGCGGCCCTGCTCTGGACCGACGGCCCCGACCTGATGCCGGTCCCTGACGCCGTCGTGGAGAGCACGCTGGAGCGCTTGCGCGCCGGTTGATCGGCCTCGGGGGCGGGCCTACATCAATCGGCACGAGGGCGCGTGAGCGATTCCGCCGCGCCGAGGGAGTTCCCACACATGTCCACGGTGACGGTCAGCGACGACACTTTCGAGCGCGACGTGCTGCAGTCCGACAAGCCGGTCCTGGTCGACTTCTGGGCCGAGTGGTGCGGCCCTTGCAAACAGATCGCGCCGGCGCTGGAGCAGATCTCCGAGGAACTCGCCGACCAGATCACCGTCGCCAAGGTGAACATCGAGGAGAGCCCGTCCGCCCCCTCGCGCTACGGCGTGCGCGGCATCCCCACCCTCATGCTGTTCCGCGGCGGCCAGCTCGCGTCGATGAAGGTCGGCGCCATGCCGAAGCAGAAGATCGTCGAGTGGCTGAGCGAGGCCGGCCTGGCCAAGGCCAGCTGAGCTAGACCGGCCCTAGACCGGCCACGTCTCCGGCGACCGGGCGAGCACCTCGCCCGCGAGGTACAGCGAACCCGCGATGAGGACGCGCGGCGGCGGCCCCTCCGCCGCCAGCGCCATCTCCAGCGCACCCTCAAGGTCGCCGCCCACCTCCGCGTCCAGCCCGACCATGCGCGCCATGTCCGCCAGCGCCCGCGGGTCGGCCGCCGCCTCGGCCCGGAAGCCGACGGTCAGCACCCGCGGCCGCAGCCCGGCGTAGGCGCTGAAAAAGCCCGCCGCGTCCTTGTTGCCCAGCATGCCGGCGATCAGCGTCACCGGCCGACCGTCGCGGGCCTGCAACCGCGACAGCGCCTCGGCCTGCGCCGCCGCCGCGTGGGGGTTGTGGCCGCCGTCGAGCCACAGGTCCGACCCGCGCGCGCGCGCGGCTTCAGCGAACGGCCCGGCGGTGAGCCGTTGCATCCGCCCGGGCCAGCTCGCCTGCTTGAGCCCCGCAGCGATGGTCACGGCGGTCACGCGCGTGTCGCGGAGCAGCCGCGCGGCCGCCACCGCGACGGCCGCGTTGTCGATCTGGTGCGGCCCGAACAGGGCCGGGCAGGGGAGGTCGAGCAGGTGGTCGACCGCCTGCCACGCCATGCCGTCGCGATCGGCGTAGGCGTCGAAGTCCTGCCCTAGCGCCACCACCGGCGCGTCGAGCCGTTCGGCCTCGGCGGCCAGCACCTGGAACGCGTTCTCGCGCTGGCGGCCGAGCACCACGGGGCGTCCGGACTTGATGATGCCCGCCTTTTCGAGCGCGATCTCCTCCACCGTGCCGCCCAGGAACTCGCGATGGTCGAGGTCCACGGGCGTGATCACCGTCAGCTCCGGCTCGGCGACCACGTTGGTGGCGTCGTAGCGGCCGCCGAGACCCACCTCGAGCAGGCAGAGGTCCGCCGGCTCCTCCGCGAAGGCGGTGAACGCCGCCGCCGCAGTGATCTCGAAGAAGGTGATGGGCGCCTTGGCGTTGGCGACTTCCACCCGCTCCAGCAGCTCGGAGAGGCGGTCCTCCTCGATGAGCCGCCCGGCCAGGCGGATTCGCTCGGCGAACCGCACCAGGTGCGGCGAGGTGAACACGTGGACCTTCAGCCCGGACGCCTCGGCGATGGCGCGCAGGAAGGCGACGGTGGAGCCCTTGCCGTTGGTGCCGGCGACGTGGACCACCGGCGGCAGCCGGTCCTGCGGCCGGCCGAGCGCTGAGAGCAGCCGCTGCATGCGGTCGAGCGACAGGTCGATGGCCCTGGGGTGCAGCGCCTTCAGCCGCTCGAGCGCGGCGTCGTGCGGCCGGAGGTCGTCGGTCACGCCGCTCTGGCGCGCCCCCGCCCGGACATCAGCACGCCCAAAATGGCGCCGAGCACCGCCGGAATTTCGTGGCGGTGG
>DASVVG010000111.1:0-13775 GCA_036386655.1 Caulobacteraceae bacterium
GGGCTCGGCCACACCGCGCGCGCGGCGTTGGACGATGGGCGCGTGCGCTCCGTGCGCGTGATCGAGGCGCTCGGGCCGGTGATCGACTGGCACCGGCGCGGTCTGGTGCCGCTCGGCGCCGGGCTCGCCGGCGACCCGCAGTGCGCGTTCGTGGAGGGGGACTTCTTCGCGATGGCCGCCGACGAGGCGGGTTTCGACACAGCTGCGCCCGGACGGAGGTTCGACGCGGTGCTGCTCGACATCGACCATTCGCCGGGGGCGCTGCTGCACGCCGCGCACGCCGGCTTCTATTCCGCCGAGGGTCTGCCGCGACTGGCGCGCTGGATCCGCCCCGGCGGCGTGTTCGCGATGTGGTCGGACGCTGGGCCCGAAGAGGCGTTCCTGGCCGCGCTGAGGACGGCGTTCGCAGGCGCCGAGGCGCAGGTGGTGACCTTCGAGAACCCGCTGCAGGGACGCGACGCCAGCTGCACGATCTACGTCGCGCGGGCGCGGGAGAAGTAAACGCAAGCGTCCGACGCGCAGACTGCTTCGAGATGAACGCGCGCTGAACAGATCAACGCGCGCCAGCATCGGCTACATTCGGAGTCTCCCGGCACCTTACTCAGGAACATCGGGTCTCCGGCAGCGTTTCTACTCCGAGGAACGGACCTTCCCTTCCAGGAGCACATCCCCATGCGTATGCATCTCATCGTCGGCGGGGTCGTCGCCGCCGCCATGATCCCCTCGTTCGCCTCCGCCCAATCCTCGGCGCAGCAGGCGTTCGGCCAGATCTTCGGCCAGCAGCAATCCCAGCAGCCCAACTGCCAGAGCCCCGTGGCGTCCGCCGCCGCCGGCGCGCTCGGCACGGGCGTGCGCGGCCAGGTCGCCGGCGCGGTGCTCGGCGCCCTGCTCGGCAATCGCCAGGACTGCGCCCGGGCCTACGGCTACTACGACGCCAACGGCATGTGGCACGCCAACCAGGTCGACCGTAACCAGGCGTCGGGCTACTTCGACCGCGAGGGCCGCTGGGTGCAGGGCGCGCCGAACGGCTACTACGACCAGCAGGGCCGCTGGATCACCGCCGACACGAGCGTGCAGGCGAGCGGCTACTACGACCGCAACGGCCGTTGGGTGCCGGCTTCGGCCGGCGGGTACTACGACACCAACGGCCGCTGGGTCGCGACCGTGCCCGGATATTGGCAGAACGGCCGCTGGGTGAGCACGCCCTCGACCGGCCGCTACGACGCCAACGGCCGCTGGATCCCGGGTCAGGCCGCGGGACGGATGGTCAACGGCGTGTGGGTCGCCGACGCCCAGCCCGGCTACTACGACAGCAACGGCCGCTGGGTTCGCGGCGAGGCCACCGGCTACTATGACGCCCAGGGCCGCTGGGTTTCGACCGGCGCGCAGGGCCAGGGCTACGCCTACGGGCAGCAGAACCAAGGCCAAGGCTACGCGTACGGCCAGCAGGGCCAGGCGTACGGCGACGCCTCGGTCTGGGCCGGCGCTCCGAACGACCTGACCGGGCGCATCGCCTTCCTGGACGCGCGCATCCGGCAGGGGCTGACCGACGGCACCGTTCGTCGCGGTGATGCCAACCGGGCGCTACAGTCGCTGGCGACGCTACGGACCCAGGCGGCCGCGCTGCCGACCAACCGCCGCGGTCGCGTGAACGTGCGGGCCGAAACCTCCCTGCGGGCGCAGCTCGACGCGATCGCCTCCGGGATTCGCTGGGGGCCGCGCGGCGCCCGCGGCTACTGACCGACTTCTTCTGGAAGGAAGAGCGCCCGCCGGAGCGATCCGGCGGGCGTTTTCGTGCGCCTCGAACCCCTCGGCGACGCGGCTCTGCGGCCTGCGGTCGCACCGGCTGGCGCACCACCTGCGCGCGTGGGAGCGTGACCGAATTGCGGCAAATTCTGGACACAAAAGGGGTTCGAATGAAGCGTAGCGTGTTGCTGATGTCGACGGCCATAGCTCTGGCTGTGAGTGCACCCGCGTGGGCCGGCGAGAAGACGAGGCCCGGGTTCGAAAGCGTGCGGCCCGCGGCCCGACCGCAACCCGTCGCCCCCACGCCGCCGACCGCCCCGAACGCGGACGAGTTTGCGCTGATCAAGCTGACGCCGGAGATCGTGGCCTCGGCCAACGGCGGCGCCGGCGTGCTGGTCGGCGTCTATGACGGGCTCAGCGACTGCCGCCACACCGAGTTGGCCGGACGCTGCACCAACACGACCATGCCCGGCGGGACTTACCGCTACTACGACAACCACGGCACCCACGTGGCGGGCACCGTCGCAGGGAAGACCTGGGGGGTGGCGCCGGGCGCCAGCGTCGCCAACTACGCCGTCTTCGACGACCGTCGCTACGCGGCCGGCGGGACCTACCTGATCGACGCCTGGAAGAACGCGGCGTCGCGCGGCGCCTCGATCGCGTCGATGAGCTTCGGCTGCCGCGGCAGCGCCCTGCCCTACTGCTTCACGGCGGCGGAGATCCAGGCGATGGCGAGCAGCGGGCTGGCGGGCACCCTGTTCGTGAAGGCGGCAGGCAACGACAGCCTGGTGTTCATCAACGAAAACGTCGCGGTGAACGCGACGGACGCGCTGACCGCGCTGAGCCGGACGATCTTCGTCGGCAGCGTGGACGTGAAGGGGACGATCAGCTCCTTCTCGAACCGGCCGGGCGAGACGTGCCTGATGTACTCGGGCGCGGCGGGCTGCACCGACGCGAACAAGTGGAAGTTCCACTTCCTGGTGGCGCCGGGCGAGAACATCTACGCGTCGCTCCCGGGTACGGGCAGCGGCTACATGTCGGGCACCAGCATGGCCACGCCGATCGTCTCCGGCGTCGCGGCGCTGATGCAGGCGAAGTGGCCGACGCTGAAAGCGGACCCGGCTGGCCTCGCGAACATCCTGTTCACCACGGCCACTGACGTGGGCGCGGTGGGTGTCGACGGCGTCTACGGCTGGGGCCTGCTGAACGTCACGGCGGCGTTCCAGCCGGTCGGCGGGGCTACGGTGCAGAGCACGTCCGGCGAGACGATGGACGTGAGCGGCGCCTCGATGACCACGGGCTCGACGCTGTCGCTGGCCTCGGTGCTGGGCGGCGTGACCGCGTACGACAAGTACGGGCGCGACTTCCAGGTGGGCGAGGTCTCGAGCTTCGGGATGTACCGGCACCGGCTGCAGAGCCTCGCCGGAACCGGGGCCCGGACGGCGGCGCTCGGCCGCCAACGGGACTGGGCCGACGCGTTCTTCGCGCCGTCTAAGCAGCCGCAGGCGTGGATGGGCTTCGGGCCGCAGGGCGCGGTGCTCGGGAGCGGCTTCGGCCTCGACCAGTCGCTGCGGGCGGGCGTGAGCATGCCGGTCGCGGACGGCGGGTCGATGTCGTTCCGGCTGACCGGCTCGAGCAACACGCGGGCGGAGCTGGCGTCGGACGCAGCGCTGGCGCCGATGAGCTTCTTCGCCTCGTCGGAGCTGCTCGATCAGTCGGCGATGTTCAGCCTGTCGCGGCCGACCGGGAAGGACAGCCGTCTCGTGATGTTCGCGGCCGTGTCCGGCGGCACGCGGATCAACCCCGACTACCAGTCGGCGCGTGACGACACGCAGGGCTTCAGCGACGCGCTCGAGCAGGGCTTCTCGCTGCAGCGCACGCCGCGCGAGCAGGCCGGCGTGGGCCTGGGCTTCTGGACCACGGCCGACGAGCGGACCGTGGTGGGCGTGACGGCCTCCACCTACGTGCAGCGACACGCGCTGTACGACATCAGCTCGGACCTCGACACGTTCGACAAGCCGGCGCAGGTGACCAGCCTGGGCGCGGCAGCCACGCGCGAGTACGGCGCCTGGGACCTGTTCGCGGCGGCCGAGGCGACGCACATCGCGGCTCCTGACGGCGCAGGGCCGCTGCGCTTCACCGACGCGGTGCTGGCGTCGGGCGAGGCCGGGGTGCGGCGGTCGAACCTGCTGTTCGACGGCAAGCGCCGGAGCGACAGCCTGTCGATGAGCCTGGCGTTGGCGCCGCGCGCGCTGTCGGGCTCGCTGCAGCTCGACTACTTCGAGCGCACCGAGGACGGCCTCGGCCGGCAGGCGGTGAACCGCGACGTGGCGATGTCGGAGCTCACCGGCGAGACGGTGCGGCTGCAGGGCGCCTACACGGTCCGCCAGGGCCAGCGGTGGTCGTTCGGCCTGGCCGGCGGCGCCGCCGTTGCGGGTGAAGCCGACGTCGCGATGACCAGCCAGCTGCGCCTGGCCTTCTAGACGGCGCCTCAGGGACGGGGACGGCACGGCCGGCGGGGACCCCTCGCCGGCCGTTCTGCTGTCACAGGTCAGGCGGCGAGCGACGCGGTGTCGATGACGAAGCGGTACTTCACGTCGCTCTTCAGCATCCGCGCGTAGGCGTCCTCGATCTGCTCCGCGCGGATCATCTCGATCTCGGCGACGATCCCGCGCTCGGCGCAGAAATCCAGCATCTCCTGGGTCTCCGCGATGCCGCCGATCATCGAGCCCGCGATGGCCTTCCGCTTGAAGATCAGCGCGCCCACGCTGGGCGAAGGATGCGCATGCTCGGGCACGCCGACGAGACAGAGCGTGCCGTCCCGCTTCAGCAGCGCCGTGTAGGCGTCGAGGTCGTGGCTCGCCGCCACGGTGTTGAGGATGAAGTCGAAGCTTCCCGCGTGCCGCGCCATCTCGTCGGCGTTGCGCGAGACGACCACCTCGTCGGCGCCGAGCGCCAGCGCGTCCCGGCGCTTGGAGTCGGAGGTCGTGAACGCCACCGTGTGCGCGCCCAGCGCGTGCGCCAGCTTCACGCCCATGTGGCCGAGGCCGCCGATGCCGACGATGCCGACCTTCTGGCCTGGGCCGACGTTCCAGTGGCGCAGCGGCGACCAGGTGGTGATGCCGGCGCAGAGCAGCGGCGCGGCGGCCGCGAGCTGATCCTCCGGGTGCCGGATGTTCAGCACGAAGTCCTGGTCCACCACGATGCTCTGGGCGTAGCCGCCGAGCGTGTGTCCCGGCGCGTCGGCGGTCGGGCCGTTGTAGGTGCCGACCATGCCGATCTCGCAGTACTGCTCCAGCCCCTCGCCGCACGACGGGCAGTGCCGGCAGCTGTCCACGAGGCAGCCGACGCCGACAGTGTCGCCCGCAGCGAACTTCGTGACCTCGCCGCCGACGGCGCTGACCCGGCCGACGATCTCGTGCCCCGGCACGCACGGATAAAGCGTGCCGCTCCATTCGCCGCGGACCGTGTGCAGGTCCGAGTGGCAGACGCCGCAGAAGGCGATGTCGATCTGCACGTCGCGCGGGCCGGGCTCGCGGCGCTCGATGTCGATGGGCTCGAGCGGCTTGTCGGCGGCGTGGGCGCCGTAGGCTCTGGTGATCATGCGGAGTGGGCTTTCAAAGGGGTGGGGCGGCGTGCCGGCAGATAGGGCGGATCGTGCAGTTGCCAGGGGTGAGGAGCGTGTTTGTCCCTGCTTCGATGGTGGACAGGCGCGGGCTGGTGAGTCGTCGAAAATAGGTGCGTAGAGGCGGCGCGACCGCGCCCCGGCGGGCCGGAGCGCGGGCTACGGACGCGGCGGCGAGCGGGCCTGATCGTCCGCTGATGTCAAAGATCGCAGAGGGCGGCGGCGGCTCCGCGACGCCCGGCGGAGCCCCCGGCAGGGGCCGCCGCACTCGATTATACGACCGTTCGAGAGGGGGTGCGTCCGGCGATGTCCCGCCTCGGGCGGAAAGTCGCCGGTTGTCTCCGGTTGTCTTGTCGCCGGGGACAAACGGCGGCAGCCGGGGAGGCATGTCTCGAGCTTCAGTCAGCAAGTTGCACGCGAACCCTGACCGGACCCGGACGGTCGAAAATGGCTACGTCGCCTTTCACACGCCCGAGGATGATGATCCCGGGTCGAGGCACCCGACCGTCGCGGTAATAGATGACGAAGTCGTCGGATCCCCACAGTCCCACGGTTCCCGCGGAAAACTCCAACTGCCGCTGCTGCTCGGGCAGTTGCGAGGGCAGAGTCCCTGTCTTCTCCTGCCGGAGGTGATCGCGCATTTCGATGGTGACGGGCAGCATTCGCACCAGCGCTCTGGCGGCCGGGTTGTCGTCGAGCTCGGCTGTGACTTGGCCGAGGTCCGTCGAGATGACGATTCGTTCGCTTGTCATGGCGGGTCCGGTTCGTGCGTCTAGTTCGGGACTGGGTCCGGTGTTGTTGAGCGGAGCGGTTACGGCGGTCACCGCGGGAGCCGACGCTGAGCCGCCGGATCGCTCCTCCGCGCTGCAGGCGCCGTGGACCGACGCGCTGGCGAGCAGGATCGCCAATCGATCCGCGAGTCTCACTGCCGCCTCCTGACCTGATCGTCGCTGACGTGCTCCAGCCATTCGACCATTCGACCGTCCAGCGCCTCCTGAACAGCGATGTGGGTCATCGCCGTCGTCGCCGTGGCGCCGTGCCAGTGCCGCACGTTCGGCGGGCACCAGACGACGTCGCCGGGGCGGAGCTCCTCGACCGGTCCGCCCTCGACTTGCGTCAGTCCGAGGCCCGAGGTGACGATCAGGCGTTGGCCGAGCGGGTGCCTGTGCCATGCGGTACGAGCCCCCGGCTCGAACGTGACGATGGCCGCGCCCGCCCTCGCCGGGTCCTCGGGGTCGAATAGCGGATCGATGCGCACCGAGCCCGTGAACCACGCCGCCGGCCCTTCGGCGGAGGGCCGCGCCCCGTTGCGGCTGATCTCCATCTGCCTCTCGCTGGAGGGGGCTCGCGACTGCGCGTGGACCTGGGCGGGCGCCGAGAGCGCGAGCGCGAGCATCACCGCCACCGAGGCCTTCATGCCGCGCCCCTCCGCGCAACGAGGTGCTGACGGAAGAACGACGTCAGCCGGTCGAACGGGATCTTGTCCCCGCGATCGTAGAGATCGACGTGATCCGCGTTCGGGACGATCAGCAGTTCCCTCGGGTCGGACGCGAGCTTGTGGACGTCCTCCGAGTAGTAGCGCGAGTGCGCGTTCTCACCCGCCGCCAGCAGGATTGGACGCGGCGAGATCATCTCGATGTTGGCGTAGAACGGGAAGCTGAAGAACGACATCGGCGTCGTCGCCGTCCACGCGGTCGTCGAGTTGACGCTCCGCGGATGGAAGCCGCGCGGGGTGCGGTAATAGTCGAAGAACGCAGCCAGGACCGGGTCAGGGTTGGCCGGCAGCGTTTCGGGAAGCACGCGCTGCCCTCTCACGACATTCCCGGCGTCGTCGAACGAGACCTCGTGCAAGCCCGGCGCATAGGCGCCGCGCTCCGCGTCCGCCCAACGCTGCTGGCTGAGGTAGTCGACCACCTTGCGGCGCTGCTCCGCCGTGTAGCTGTCCTTGTGACCACGGCTCATGCTTCGGGACATGTCGTACATCGACGTCGTGGCCACCGCCTTGATCCGCGAGTCGCTGCTCGCGGCGGTCAGCGCCATCCCGCTGAAGCCGCAGATGCCGATGACGCCGATCCAATCGCGGTCCACGGACGGCTGCAGGCCCAGGAAATCCACGGCCGCGCTGAAGTCTTCGGTGTTGATGTCCGGGGACGCGACGTTGCGCGGAGCGCCCCCGCTTTCTCCGGTGTGGGACGGGTCGAACGCCAGCGTGACGAAACCCCGTTCGGCCATGCTCTGCGAATAGAGGCCGGAGGCCTGCTCCTTTACAGCGCCGAACGGCCCGCTGACCGCCAGCGCCGGGAGACCGGCCGCGCCGTGCTGTCTGGGCACGTAGAGATCACCCGCCAGCGTGACGCCGTAGCGGTTCATGAAGGTGACCTTGCGGTGATCCACGCGGTCGCTCTTCGGGAAGGTCTTGTCCCAGCCGGCGGCAGCTTGGGCGAACGCGGCCCCGTTGCTGAGGGACAGCGCGCCGGCCGCGGCCACCCCGACGCCAGTGAGCTTGAGCAGTTGTCGCCGACCGAGGTCCATGTCCCGCCGTTGGTTCAGATCAATCATCTCGGGATCCATTCTCGATGCAGCGCTCCTCGCGCCGCCGCTGAAGGGGTTGAGAGGCGAGGTCAGACCGTCTGGCCGCCGTCGATCACGAGCGCGTGCCCGACGACGAAGCCGGCGGTGTCGGAACACAGCCACAGGACGGCCGCGGCGATCTCTTCCGGCGTGCCCATCCGGCCGACGGGCTCCTGCGCGACGACGCGCTGGCGGCCCTCGTCCGTGCCGCCGGTGAAGCGGTCCATCATCGGCGTCTGGATGATGCCGGGGCAGATCGCGTTCACCCGGATGTTCGAGGCGGCGTAATCGAGTGCGGCGGCCTTGCTCAGGCCGATGACGCCGAACTTCGCCGCGCAGTAGGCGGCCTGTCCGGCGATGCCCTTGACCCCGGCCCCGGACGAGGTGTTCACGATGACCCCGCCGCCTTGGGCCAGCAGCAGCGGCAGCTCCTCCCTCATGCATAGGAAGACGCTGCGGAGGTCCACCGCCAGGATGCGGTCCCACTCGTCCTCGCTGATGTCCGCGGCGGCGGCGAGCGGCTGCTCGGCTCCGGCGTTGTTGAAGGCGAAGTCGACGCGGCCGAAGGCCTCGACCGCCGCGGCCAGCGCGGCCCGCACGTCCTCCGCTCGAGTGACGTCGCAGCGCACCGCGAGCGACCGACCCCCCAGCCCTTCGATCTGGCGGGCGGTCTCACGGGCTCCGTCATCGGACAGGTCGGCGACGACCACGGCGGCGCCGCTCCGCGCGAACGCCAACGCCGTTGCGCGGCCGATGCCGTTCGCCCCGCCGGTAACGAAGGCGACCTTGCCGCTGAAATTCCACTGCGTGTCCGTCATCGTGCTCGGGCTCCTCGTGGCAGGACCCAGATGGGCCGGAACGGAGCGCGCGATTAGACGCTAGAATGCGCATGAGCTTATGCGCGGGGTTCATGAATGCGGCGGGAGGAACTGGCTGACCTGAGCGCCTTCCTGGCCGTCGCTGAGGAGCGCAGCTTCACGCGCGCCGCTGCGCGGCTGGGCGTCTCGCAGTCGGCGCTCAGCCACACCCTCCGCAGGCTGGAGGCGGCCCTGGGCTTGCGCTTGCTGACGCGCACGACGCGCAGCGTAGCCCCCACCGAAGCGGGGCAGCGGCTGCTCGAAACACTGCGCCCGGCGCTGGACGAGATCGACACCCGGCTCGCCGAGCTCGCCGTCTTCCGGGAGAAACCCGCCGGCACTGTCCGCATCACAACGGGCGACCACGCCGCCGAGACGATCCTGTGGCCCGCACTGGCGCGCCTGCTGCCGGAGTACCCTGACCTCCACGTGGAGCTGTCGGTCGGCTACGGCCTGGTCGACATCGTCGCCGAGCGCTTCGACGCGGGCGTCCGCATGGGCGAGCAGGTGGCGAAGGACATGATCGCGGTGCGCATCGGACCCGACCTGCGCATGGCGGCGGTGGCCGCGCCCTCGTACTTCGCCGACCGGCCGAAGCCGCGCACGCCGCACGACCTCACCGGCCACGCCTGCATCAACCTGCGCCTGCCGACGCTGGGGAATCTCTATACGTGGGAGTTCGAGAAGAAGGGCCGGCCGCTGAACGTGCGGGTCGAGGGGCGGCTCGTGTTCAACCACGTTCCCCTCATGGTGCAAGCCGCGCTCGACGGCTTCGGCCTCGCCCATCTACCCGAGGACATCGTCGCCACCGCGATCGCGGACGGACGCCTCGTCCGAGTCCTGGAGGACTGGTGCCCGCCCTTCCCCGGCTACCACTTGTACTATCCGAGCCGCCGACAGCAGTCCCCGGCGTTCGCCCTGCTTGTGGAGGCGCTGCGCTATCGCGGCTGAGCGGCGGGCCTTGATCGAGGTGCGGTCACGCGGCGGCGGGCGCGAGCTGACGGACCTGGGGGAAGGGCCGGAAGGTCAGGGCCATGAGGAAGGCGCGGATGCGCGTGCCTCGATCGGAGAGACAGGCGGGAGCGGGGCCGTTCCACGGCTTAGCTTTTGTGGGCGGCGGGGTCGAAGCCGACGCTTCAGGCTTGCCGGTGCAGCAGCAGACTCACCGCCCGCCGCCGAGCTTCCACGCCAGGCGGACGCCGATGTCGTCCAGGCCGGGGTTCTGGCCGCCGCGCGTCTGGCCGTGGCTGAGGTGGATCCATGACGCCTCGATGGAGGCGCGGTCGCTCAGGCGCCAGCCGAGGTTCAGCTCCGGGGCGAAGAGCACGCGCGAGCCCAGGTAGAGCTCGTCGGGGGTCGCCTGGAAACTCTCGGTGTTTCCGTCATGCACCGCCGCGCCGATGGCCGGCGCGAAGTAGAGCCGACGCCCGATCTCGAAGCGCCACCCCAGACCCGCGTGAACGTAATTCGTCGCGCCCGCGGTGTTGATCATCGCGTTGGCGTAGGCGAAGGGCCGGCCGACAGGACGCAGCGCCTCGAGGCGATCCGTCCGATAGCCCACCCCGATCTGGGCGCCGGGCTCGAAGCCGCCGAGCGCCACGTTGACGTCGATGTCGTGGTCGTAGGCGCCCAGCAGGAGCTCGCCCGCCATGGCGGGCGCCGAGACGCCGAAGAAGATCACGACGGCGGCCGCGGCCAACCTCGAACTGTTCATCCCACCGTCTCCGTCTTCAGCCGTTGCGCGTGACCATAGGCATGCCGCGCAAGCAAGGCCACGTGCAGGCCGCCGCGGGGGACACCCTGGCGAGCAACTCCGCGCCGGCTACGGTCGGCGAAAGTCCGTCCACGCTCCGGCGGGAATGGTCCGGTCGCCCCAGCGGAACTCGCCGCCCGCCGGCGCGAAGACGCGCACGCTGAGCAGACCGCCGTAGCCGCCCGATCCACGCGGGTCGATCCACCAGCCCGCGCTGGCGTCCCACAGCTTCACCTCGTCCTGGCCCACGAGCACGGCGACGCCCTCGTGGTAGATCACGTCGCCGTCGATCCACGCGGGCGGCACGCCCTCCTGGGCCCAGCGCGCGCCCCAGTGGGCGGTGGCGTCCTCGGTGAACTGCTGCACGAACTGGGCGGGGAAGCTGGTCACCCCGCGGGCGGCGAACAGCTGATGGCTGATGGCGGCGTGCGCCCCGCAGTCCAGCTTCTCGCGCTCCACGGCCTCGCACCAGTGCATGGGCCAGGGGGAGGGTCCCCAGGGATACTTCTGGCGCAACCAGCGCGGGCCGGTCAGCAGCCCCGCGTCGCCGAGCTGCGACAGGTCGGTCGCCAGCACCCACTCGCGCGCGATCTCGCAGCAGGCGGCGCCGTGGTGCGACAGCGCCGAAGCCGGCCAGCGGTCCCACTTCGCGGTGCACGAGGTGACCTCGGGAAGTTCGGTCGTCTCGACCGCGACCGCATCAACCTCGGCCAAATACATAGGACATGCTCCTGTCGTAACCGCCCGCGTCGCAGAAAACGAGAACGTCGCCGGGACGCGTGCCCTCCGGCAGTTCGATGTTGGCCGCCACCACGTCGTGCTCCATGCACAGGCGCCCGAGCAGCTGGCTCTTGCCGCGGCGGAGCGGCTTCCACGACCGGTCGGCGTCCTGGGCCATGACCCGGTGCGGCTGGAAGGAGTGCATCGGCAGTTCGGCGATCGAGCCGTCGACCACCACTTCGGTGACCTCGCCGTCGTCGTCCTGCTGCATCTCCAGCACGCGCATCGCGAGCGCCATGGACGGCTGGGCCATGGCCTTGCCGGGCTCGGAGATGATCTGGCCGACGTTCGGCAGCGCCGCCTGAGCGCGGCGCACGGCCCTGGCGAAGTCCGACTGGTCCCAGCAGTGCCAGTCGTCGGGGAACCAGCCGCCGCCGATGTCGAGGACCTGGATCGTGCGGCCGGTGAGGCGCTCCAGCGCCTGGCACCAGCGCAGCATGGAGTCGTACAGCCGCCACCAGGCGCCCACGCCGATGTTGCTGCTCGCCATGTGGAAGTGGACGCCGAAACCGGTGTCCGTCGGCAGCTCCGCGATCGACTCCACGAGCGAGCGGAACGCCTTCGGGCTGTCGATGGCGATCCCGAAGCGCGAAGGCACGTGCGGGGTGCGCAGGCGCACGCCCACCGTCTTCGACCGCAGCTCCCCGGACTTGAGCGCCGCGACCGTCTTCTTCAGGTCGGGCGCGGAGTCGCAGAACACCGCGTGGATCGGCTCCTTCGGCAGCAGCCCTTCCGGCCACCACTTGCCCGGTCCGTTGAGCACGAGCTGGTCGCAGCGGAACCCGACCTCCAGCGCCCGCTGCAGTTCGAGCAGGCTGATGCCCTCGGCCAGGAAGCCGGAGTCGAGCGCCAGCTTGATCAGGCGCGGGTCCGGGTTGGTCTTGATGCTGTAGGCGTTGGTGACCGTCGTCGTGTTGGTGCTGAGCGCGTGCGCCATCTCCGCCGCGCGTCGGAAGCCCTCCGCCGCCGTCGACTCCATGAGGATGAAGGACGGCGTCTCCATGCGCGCGAAGTCCTGCGCGCCGAGGTCGTGGGCCATGGTCTCCGGCACCCGCGGCGTCATCGGCTCGGGCGCCTCCTCCGTCTCGCCCGGCACCGCGTTCAGCTTGTGCAGCCGCTCGGCCAGCCCGGGCAGCCCCGACGGGTGCTTCAGCGAATGGCCGACGCCGCCCGCGACCGGCTCCGGCAGCGGGGGCAGCGGATAGGCGTCGCGCACCGGCACCTCGAGCACCACGCGGGTGAACTGGCCTGTGGCCCGCTCGGCGGGGCGCGCCGCCACGCCGGTCGCGCCTTCCACCAGCAGCGCCGGCAGGTTGCCGCCGGCGATGGTCGCGCCGTGCACCCAGGCGGGGAAGCGCGGGTTCCACTCGAGCAGCCAGCGCCGGCCGTCGGCGTCGCGCACCATCTCCAGCTCGCCGCCGCCGGTCCAGTTCAGGTCGCCCACGATCCGGCGCAGCGGTTCCAGGAAGGCCGCGTCGACCTCGGCCACGTCCCCGGCCCAGGTCTTGCCCTCCTCGGTGACCTCGCGTTTGCGCATGCTGACGGCGTGCAGGAGCTCGCCTTCGTAGGCGCAGAGCATCACCGACTCTTCGTAGCCGCTGACGTGCGCCTGCAGGAACAGCCGCTCGGTGTTCCACACCTTGGCCAGCGCGGTGCGCGCGGTCTCCAGCTGGTCCCATGCCCGCGTGCGGACAGCGTCGTAGTAGGGGCCCTTCAGCCACACCCGCCAATCGTGCTTGCGGCAGAAGGCGTGCAGGTCCCAGTCCGCCAGCTCCGCGCCCACGTAGGGGGGGATGCTCACCGGCAGCCCCTCGTGCGCGACCACCTGCGGCTTCACGATCCGTGCGAGCGCCGACCCCGGCGGGGTCAGGAGGTTGGGGTGCCCGTTCGGGAACACCCCGGCCAGCCACATCGACTCGAGGTCGCTGCCGGAGATCCACAGCGCCCCGCCGTCCAGCAGCGCGCGCACCGCGCGTCCGTGCGCCCCGAGGTCCAGTTCGTCCCAGGGCCGCTGCAGCCACAGGTCGTCGAAGTCGCTCCAGTGGATGCCCGAGCTGCGGTTCGAGTATTCGACGCCGACGAGCGTCGCCTCCGGGTAGCCTAGCCGCAACGAGCGCGCGATGCCGACGCCGGGCTGCGGGTTGCCGCCGCTATACAGTCCACTGACGTAGATCTTCATGCTCACCTTTTGCGGAACAGCCACGGACCCGGCCCGGCCAAGTGGAACACACCTCGGCCGAAGCTCTCTTTTGTTAATCTGAGCCCAGAAGTCCCCGCCCCGCCGTTGAATTTGCAGGTCGATCAAGTCGTGCGCTCGGTGACTTCAGAACGGCCCAGCCGTGCTG
This sequence comes from Caulobacteraceae bacterium, assembly GCA_036386655.1. Taxonomy (GTDB): domain Bacteria; phylum Pseudomonadota; class Alphaproteobacteria; order Caulobacterales; family Caulobacteraceae; genus JAHWJX01. The sequence goes on from DASVVG010000111.1 coordinate 13,678, forward strand.
CGGTTCAGCGAGCCATCATTTATTTATAATAGCCAGGGCAGGCACTTTGACGCAGGCGACTGCCCGAAGATCAGAACCGCTTGCTCAGGAAGTACCGC
>DASVVG010000112.1:0-13687 GCA_036386655.1 Caulobacteraceae bacterium
CAAGATCGCCGCCCAGCGGGCGCTGCGCACCACCGACGCTGTCGAGCCCCCGCACGGCGCCTTTGACGAGTTCTGCGCCCGCTTCCCCTACGAGGAAACCGACGACCAGCTCAACGCCGTCTCCGACGTCCTGGAGGACCTCGACTCCGGCCGCCCCATGGACCGGCTGATCTGCGGCGACGTCGGCTTCGGCAAGACCGAGGTCGCGCTCCGCGCCGCCTTCGTCGTCGCCATGAGCGGCAAGCAGGTCGCGGTCGTGGCGCCCACCACGCTGCTCGCCCGCCAGCACTTCAAGACCTTCAGCGAGCGCTTCAAGGGCTGGCCCGTGAAGGTGGTCCACCTCTCGCGCATGGTCACCGCCAAGGAGGCCGCCGAAGGCCGCAAGCAGCTCGCCGCCGGCGAGGCCGAGGTCGTCGTCGGCACCCACGCCATCCTCTCCGAGCAGGTGAAGTTCAAGGACCTGGGCCTCGTCATCGTCGACGAGGAGCAGCGCTTCGGCGTCAAGCACAAGGAGCGGCTGAAGGAGCTGCGCACCGACGTGCACATGCTCACGCTCACCGCCACGCCGATCCCGCGCACGCTGCAGATGGCGCTCAGCGGCATTCGCGAAATGTCGATCATCGCCACGCCGCCGGTCGACCGCCTGACCGTGCGCACCTACGTCACGCCGAACGATCCGATGACGCTGCGCGAGGCGCTGCTGCGCGAGAAGTACCGCGGCGGCCAGGCCTACTTCGTCGCTCCGCGGGTGAAGGACCTGCCCGACCTGGAGAAGTTCCTCCGCGACCAGGTCCCTGAGGTCAAGTTCGTCACCGGCCACGGCCAGATGTCGCCGACCGCCCTCGAGGAGGTGATGAGCGCCTTCTACGACGGCCAGTACGACGTGCTGCTGTCGACCACGATCGTGGAGAGCGGCCTCGACATCCCGAGCGCCAACACCCTGATCGTCCACCGCGCCGACATGTTCGGCCTGGCCCAGCTCTATCAAATCCGCGGCCGCGTCGGCCGGGCCAAGACCCGCGCGTACGCATATCTCACCACCGCGCCTGAGAAGCAGCTCACGGAGGGCGCGGAGAAGCGTCTGCGCGTGCTGCAGTCGCTCGATAGCCTGGGCGCGGGCTTCCAGCTCGCCAGCCACGACCTCGACATCCGCGGCGGCGGCAACCTGCTGGGGGACGAGCAGTCGGGCCACATCAAGGAGATCGGCGTCGAGCTCTACCAGCAGATGCTGGAGGACGCCGTGGCCGAGCTGAAGGTCGGGGGCGAGAAGGAGCTGATCGACGCCCGCGGCTGGTCGCCCCAGATCAACGCCGGCGTGGCCGTGCTCATCCCCGACGAGTACGTGCCCGACCTCAACGTGCGCCTGTCGCTGTACCGCCGCCTCTCCGATGCCGAGAAGCCGGAGGATCGCGAGATCCTCGCCGCCGAGATGATCGACCGCTTCGGCCCGCTGCCGTCCGAGGCGGCGCAGCTCCTGCGCATCGTGGCGATCAAGGGCCTGTGCCGCCAGGCCGGAGTCTCGCGCCTGGACATCGGCCCCAGGGGCGCGGTGGCCACCTTCCTGAACGACAGCTTCGCCAACCCGATGGGCCTGGTCGGCCTGGTCCAGCGGCACCAGCCCGCCTGGCGCCTGCGCCCGGACAACAAGCTGGTCGTGAAGGGCGAATGGCCCGATGCCGACAACCGCCTCGCCATCGCCGAGCGCATCGCCGCCGAGCTCTCCCGGGTCGCGAGGCTCGAGCAGGCTGCAGCGTAGGCTCCAGCCCGGCCCCCCGATTAGCCGGAGGAGCGAGGGGGGTTGAACGAAAGCTGGTAACGGCACGTTCAGGTGGTGTCCCGCAAGCTCGGGACGTGACGGTGGAACGCAGGTGAGGGAGGCGGCGTGGAATTCGTAGGCGTAGCCCCCGCGCTGCTGTTCCTGGTCGGAGCCTACGTGTGGCTGCGCCTCAGCGCGCCAGAGCCCGAGCTCGACGACTGAGCCCTAGCGGCCTCGGCGCCGAACCGACTCCGGCGCTCAAACCGCCTGCTTCAACGACGCCGCGGCCGCGCGTTCCATCGTGGTCGCCGGGTGCTCCTCCGGCAGCAGCTCCGCCACGCCGATATCGAACTCCAGCACGAACGGCGGGGCGCCTTCGCCGGCGTCGAAGGCCGTGCAGCCGATCACCGCACCGATCCGCTCGCCGGCGGTGCGACCCGCCCGCTCCCCCGTGCCGGGCAGGGCCAGCGCGAACACCTCCGTCCCGAGCCGGGCCGCCGTGTCCTCGGTCCGGATGAGCCGCCCGATCATCGAGCCGATCTGCGGGATCGCGCGGTCCAGCCAGCCGCCGGCTCGCGCGCGCATCACCTCCGGCCGCTCCGCCACGCGCAGCACGCAGACCGACAGGGGCCGCCCGCTCTCCCGCGCCGCCTTCGCCAGCCGTCCGAGGTGCGCCGCGAACAGGTCCCGCGTGTAGAGGCCCGTGGCCGCGTCCATCAGCCCGGACGTCTTGGCTTGGTCGAGCGCTGCGCGGATGGCCGTCTGTCGGCGGTAGGCGCGCGCCAGCTCGATCACCCGCGCCGCCGTCTCACCCTCTGGGGTCCCGTGGTTCGCCACGTCGGAGACGCCGCGGTGATAGGCCTCAGAGTAATTGAAGTCCGTGTCCGCCGGCAGGTGGAGCAGCACCGGCGTGTGGTAGAGGCGCGTGTTCCGCCGCATCCCGGCCGAGATCGACATCGCCTCGTTCACGTTCGAGGACGGGCTCAGCACCACCGCGTCGAAGTCGCCGTCGTGCAGGTAGTCGAACGCCGTGTAGGTCGTGAAGGCGCCGATCACCTCCGCGCCCTGCGCCTTCAGGGCGTGGTTCAGGCCCATGAACTTCGGCGACGGCTCGCCAACCGCCAGCACCCGCCAGGCGCCGGAGGTGTCCACCGGCGGGTCCAGCCGGCGTCCGCGCTCGGCGAAGGTCTCCTGCCGCCGCGCGAACTCCTCCTCCGCCACGGCCTCGCGCACGAGCGTCTCCAGCCGCATCGCCGCCTGGGTCGGGTGCAGGGGAGGGGCGAGCGTCAGGTCGAAGGCGGACGACCGCAGGTGCGGGTCCGGCCGCCCCAGCGCGATCACCGGCAGCCTTCGCGGTGCGGCGTGCGCCTTCAGCCGCATCGCCGTCTCGTAGGCGTCCATGCCGCCGGACTCGACGTCCACCACGGCCGCCTGCAGCATCATGTCCCCGAGCGCCGCCATGGCCGCTGACGGGCTGCGCGCGGTCACCGTGCGCCAGCCGAGCCGGTCCAGCCCCTCCGCCAGCGGTCCCGCCAGCCGGTCGTCCTTGGCGAGGATCAGCACGCGCGCCTGGATCGTCACTGGATGCTCCGCCGCATGGCCGCCCCGGGAGGGAATCGTCGCAAGGATAGCAAGCGCGGGGGCAAACCTCCCGCGCATAGACGCCCCGCCCGGGGATTTCTGCGCGAGCGATGAGCAGGGCACAACCTGAGCCGGACGAACGGGCGCGCGCCGCCGGAGCGGGGCCCCTCCGCGGCCTGCGGGTGCTGGAGTTCGCCGGGCTCGCGCCCGTCCCCTTCTGCGGCATGCTGCTGGCCGACCTCGGCGCCGAGGTGCTCCGCATCGACCGGAGGGGCGTGGCGCCCATGCCGCCGGTCGACGTGCTCGGCCGGGGCAAGCGATCCGTCGCGCTGGACCTGAAACGCCCGGAAGCGGTCGCCGCCTGTCTCGACCTGGTCGCGTCGGCGGACGCGCTGTTGGAAGGCTATCGCCCCGGCGTGATGGAGCGCCTCGGCTTGGGGCCCGACGCCGTGCTCGCTCGCAATCCCAAGCTCGTCTACGGCCGCCTCACGGGCTGGGGGCAGGCGGGCCCGAAGGCCTCCGAGCCGGGGCACGACATCAATTACGTGGCGCTGTCAGGCGCGCTCGAGGCGATCGGCACGCCGGAGCGCCCGGTCCCGCCGCTGAACCTCCTCGGCGACTTCGCCGGCGGGGCGCTCTACCTCGCCTTCGGCGTGCTCGCGGCGCTCAGGCATGCGGAGCAGACTGGGGAGGGGCAGGTGGTCGACTGCGCCATGGTGGACGGCGCGGCCTCCATGATGAGCCTGTTCAGCGGCCTGCGCGCCTCCGGCATGTGGAACGGCCCGCGCGGCGCGAACCTGCTCGACGGCGGCGCGCCGTTCTACGGCGTGTACGAATGCGCGGACGGCGGCTTCATGGCCGTGGGGGCGCTGGAGCCGCCGTTCCATGCCCGCCTCTTGGAGGTCCTCGACCTTCCCGCGGAGGACTTCCAGCCCCAGATGGACCCCGCCGCCTGGGCGCAGCGGCGGGAGCGCGTCGCCGCCGCCTTCCGGACCCGGTCGCGCGGCGAGTGGACGGCTCTGTTCGAGGGCTCCGACGCCTGCGTCACCCCCGTGCTCTCGCTCGCCGAAGCGCCTATGCATCCGCACAACGCGGCCCGCCGAACCTTCATCGAGGTGGACGGCCTCACCCAGCCCACGCCTGCCCCGCGCTTCTCCGCGACAGCCGGTCGCATCCGGGCGCCCGCTCCCCCGGTGGGTGCCGAGTCGAGCCGCGCGGCGCTCGAATCCTGGGGCTTTTCAACAGACGCCGTCGACGCGCTCGCAGCCGCCGGCGCGCTGTGACCCGAACTCCGGCCGTGAGGGAGCGTTCAACGTTCATGCACGGTTCAGCGGCGAAGCGTCAAAACCCCACTCGTGACGGACGCCGTCGTCTCCCGTCCCTCGAAGGCGGCGATCGTCACACGGAGAGCAAGCAGGTCTCCTGGGCGGCGCGTCACTCCGGTGGCGCGCCGTTTCCCGTATGGTCCCGCCCGCATGGATGAACCGCTTCTGATTCCCAACGAGCCGGCTGCGCTGGAGGCGCCGCTGCGCGAGCCCCGCAAACGCCTGCGCCAAGCGCGCGACATCGTCATCAAGGCCTTCGTCCGGAACTGGGGCCGCCACGTAATGCTCTACACCGGCGGCGTCAGCTTCTTCGCGCTGCTGGCCGTATTCCCCGCCTTCGTGATCGTCATCGGCCTCTACGGCATGCTGACCACGCCCGAGCAGGCGGCCTCCCAGGTCTCCACGTTCGCCGACCTGATGCCGTCCGGCGCCGAGACCCTGATCCGAGGCGAACTCGACCGCCTGGTCACCGCGCCGATTCAGGCGCTGTCGGTGCAGAGCATCTTCGCCCTCGTCATCACCGCCTACGCCACCCACCGTGGCTTCAAGGCCCTGCTGGCGGGCCTGCAGTTGATCCACGACGAGGAAGATGCCGACGCGCACGGCTTCATCCACTTCAACCTGCTTGCGCTGTTCGTCGCCGTCGCGGCCTTCGTGCTGATGATCGTGGCCAGCACCACCTTCCTCACCGCCCAGCTGATCGTCGCCAACTTCGGCGTGCAGATCCCGTGGCTGTTCAGCGAATGGATCTGGGCCGGGCTCGGCCTCACCGGCGGCCTGACGCTTCTCTATCGCTACGCCATGTCCAAGATCCCGGTGGCGTGGACCACCTCGGCCATCGGCGGCGCCGGCGCGGCCCTGATGAGCCTGGTCGCCTCCTGGGCATGCGCCATCTACGTCGAGAACATCGCGCCGCTGGGCGCCACCTACGGCGCGGTCGGCGCGGTCGTGATCTTCCTGATCTGGCTCAGCTGGAACGTGAACGCCGTCTTCTTCGGCGGCGCGCTCGCGACCGAGATCGAATGCGCCCTGGCCGAGCCCGAGCTCGACCTCGGCCCGCCGGTGGACTGAGCCGCCTCCGCCGCTATAAGCGCCCCGTCCACGGAACGGAGCGGCGCGTGCGCAAGGTCTACCCTGACGCAAAGTCGGCCCTGGAGGGCCTCCTGTTCGACGGCATGACCATCATGTCCGGCGGCTTCGGCCTCTGCGGCATCCCGGAGAACACCATCCTGGCGCTCCGCGATTCCGGCGTGAAGGACCTCACGGTCATCTCCAACAACGCCGGCGTGGACGACTGGGGCCTGGGCCTGCTGCTGTGGACCAAGCAGATCAAGAAGATGATCAGCAGCTACGTCGGCGAGAACAAGGAGTTCGAACGCCAGTTCCTGGCCGGCGAGCTCGAGCTCGAGTTCAACCCGCAGGGCACGTTGGCCGAGCGCATTCGCGCCGGCGGCGCCGGCATCCCCGCCTTCTTCACCGCCACCGGCGTCGGCACTGTCGTGGCCGAAGGCAAGGAGGTGCGCGAGTTCGACGGCCGCCAGTACGTGATGGAGCGCGGCCTGACCGCCGACCTCTCCCTCGTGAAGGCCTGGAAGGCCGATGAGGAGGGCAACCTCGTCTACCGAAAGACGGCGCGGAACTTCAATCCGATGATGGCGACCGCGGGCAAGGTCTGCGTCGCAGAGGTCGAGGAGATCGTGCCGATCGGCCAGTTCGATCCGGCCAACATCCACACGCCCGGCATCTACGTCGACCGCATCGTGCAGGCCTCGTTCGAGAAGCGCATCGAGCAGCGCACGGTCCGCAAGCGGGTGGAGGCATGACGGAGACCCCGCCGCCCTCCCGTGACGAGCTGCTCCGGAAGATCAACACCAAGCTCGCCTGGATCATCTTCCTGCTGGTCCTGCTCGTGCTGAACACCTGCGAACTCGCCGACGACGTCGAGGACGCCGTCCGCGGCGAGCGCGACGCCGCCGCCGCCGCCCACGAAACGGCCCGACAGGAGAGCCGCTGATGCCCCGCACCCGCGACGAACTCGCCGCCCGCGCCGCGCAGGAGCTGCAGGACGGCTTCTACGTGAACCTCGGCATCGGCATCCCGACGCTGGTCGCCAACCACGTCCCCGCCGGCATCAAGGTGACGCTGCAGTCGGAGAACGGGATGCTCGCCATGGGCCCGTTCCCGTGGGAGGGCGAGGAGGACCCCGACCTCATCAACGCCGGCAAGCAGACCATCACCGAGATGCCGCAGAGCAGCTACTTCAGCTCCGCGGACAGCTTCGCGATGATCCGCGGCGGCCACATCGACCTCTCCATCCTAGGCGCCATGGAGGTGGCCGAGAACGGGGACATCGCCAACTGGATGATCCCCGGCAAGATGGTGAAGGGCATGGGCGGCGCCATGGACCTCGTCGCCGGCGTCAAGCGCGTGGTTGTCGTCATGGACCACGCCAACAAGGCCGGCCAGTCGAAGGTGCTCAAGCGCTGCACCCTGCCGCTCACCGGCACCGGCGTGGTCAGCCGCATCATCACCGACCTCGCCACCTTCGACGTCCTCCCGGACGGGCAGGGGCTCTCGCTGATCGAGCTGGCGGACGGCGTCACGCTGGACGAGGTGCGCGCGAAGACGGAGGCGACGTGGAGCGCCGCGCCGGGGCTGGCGGCGGCCTAGCCGCTGGAGTCATTGCAGCCGGGGCCTAGGGGACGTTCCCTCCTGCACCCCTTGCCCTCATAAGGGACCGATGGTCCAGGTCTTGGCGGCGGCGGGCGCGGCGCTCGGCGCTTTCCTGCTCATGGTGCTGCTGGCCAAGCGCCCGTCCCACCCGGCGGACAAGTGGCTCGCGGCGTGGCTGGGCGCGGTGGCGGTCTTCTGCGCCGCGCTGCTCGGCGCCGGTGCCCTGCCGCCCACGCTGGCGCTTCCCACGCTCGGCGTCGGGCAGATGGCGGTGCTGGCGCTCGGTCCGGCTCAGTACCTCTACGCCGCGACAGCCTTCGGCCGCCCGCCGCGGTACGCCGTGCATCTCGTGGTGGCGTCGGCTGGCGCGGCGCTGATGCTGGCCATGCCGCTCCTGGGGGAGGTTCGCGCGGCGGGCGGCGCCATCGAGGTGGACGCCTCCCCATGGATGATCGCGCTCCCGCCGACCGTGATGGCCGCCTTGGCCGCCTATCCGGCGGCAGTGCTCCGGATGACCGCGGAGCGGAAGCGGCGCCTCATGGACGAGGTCGCGAACCTCGCGGCCGTCGATCCGGGCTGGGTGCGCCTCTGGTCGTGGACGTGGCTCACGGTCCTGGCGAGCCTCGCCCTCGTCTTCCTCACATCGGCGTTCGGCGAGTGGCCGCGCGAGCTGCACATGGTCGTGACCTTGGCGGTGCTCGTTGCCCACGTCGGTTTCGTGGGCCAGCGCGGCCTCACGCGGCGCGGCGTGTTCTTCGCTCCGCCGGCGCCCGCCGCGCCTACGGCGGCGGGCCGGGAGCGGCCGACGGATCTCGCCGGCGCCCGGCAGGATTACGCCCGCGTCCAGGACCTGCTTCAGCGGGAGAAGCCGCATCTCGACCCCGACCTCACCGCCCAGACGCTGGCGGACCGGCTCGGCTGGGGCGGCGAGCGCCTGACCGGCGCGCTCCGGCACGGCGGCGCCTCCACCTTCTTCGACACGGTGAACGCCGCGAGGGTCGAGGAGGTGCAGGCCCTGGCCCGCCAGCCGGCCAACGCCGGCGTCACGCTGCTGGCCTTGGCCTACGAGGCCGGGTTCGGCTCCAAGAGCGCCTTCTACGAGGCGTTCCAGCGCCACGCCGGGTGTACGCCGGCGGCCTGGCGGCGCCGGCTAAGTGATTGAGATTCGGCGGCGCCGGAGTCCGGATCGTGTTTTTCCGGCGATCCGGACGACCTGCGGCGGCGACGGCTCCAGAAGCGGCGGCCTTGATCCCCGTGGAGCCAGAACGTGACCGAAGCCTTGGTGAATTACGCCCCGCCCGAACGGGCGCGCCCCCTGCTCGGCGGGGTGGCGGCCGCGCTTGAGATCAGCGCGCTGGTGGGCTCCAGCGTTGCCGCCGCCGTTTACGCGCAGGGCGTCATCCGTCCCGGCCTGGGGCAGGCGCTGGGCTTCGGCGGCGGAACGCAGGACCTCCTGGCCGCGGCCTGGGCGCTGCTGCAGCAGTTCAGCCTCCAGTACGGCGCCCTCCTAGTGCTGGTGGCCGCCGTCGGCTTCGTGCGGCGCCGGGTCCGGCCGGCCGCCTATGCGCTGGGGCGAGGATCGCTCGGCGCGGGGCAGATCATCCGCCAGGGCGTCGTGCTGGGGCTGGTCGCAGGCCTCCCGGCGACGGTGCTGCTGCTGCTGCAGACCCACGCGCCGATCGGCACCGACACCCCGATGTGGGCGGCCCTGCGCGACGCTCCCAAGGACCTGTCGTTCTGGGCCTTCCTCGCGGTCGGGAGCTTCGCCCTGGTGCCGCTCCTGGAGGAGCTGACGTGGCGCGGCTACGTGCTCGGGCGGCTGACGGAAGCCGTCGCGCCGGGCGCAGCGGTGCTCGCGGCCGCGGCGCCCTTCGCCCTGCTGCACACCCAGTACGCGTCCGCCGATCCCGCGATGATCCTGGCCCAGGTGTCGGTCATGACGTTCAGCCTCGCGGGGGCCTTCCTCACCCTGCGGACTGGGACGCTGTGGCCCGCCGTGATCGGCCACTTCGTCTTGAACTTCCCCATCGAGTTCGGGGTCGGCTGGGTGCGTCTGGCGCTCGGCGTCGTGGTGATCGTCGTGTTCGCCCGGCCGCTGCTGAGAGAAGTTTCCCGCTGGGCCAAGATCCTGTTCCGCCGCGACACCCTGCAGGCGCTTCCGCTCCTGGCGGTCTTCGCCGCGGTGGGCCTCGGCGCTCGGCTCCTGCCGGCTCACGCACCGTGGATCCTGGGCGCGGCCGCTGTCGCGGGCCTGGCATCGGCGGTGATGTTCCGCTCCGCCTGGTCTCAGCCGCGCGGCGGCGCCCGCCCGGACGAGGCGGATGCGGGGGACGTGGAGCCGACCTGACGACGATCGCCGACCGCTCTCGCGGGTGGTGTGGAGCCCGGCACGCGGCGGAGGCGGTCAGCGGGCGGGGAACGCGGCGTCCCCCGCAGCACCGTCTCCATCGCCTTCCCCTTCGCCAGCTCGTCCACCAGCTTGTCCAGCCGGCGGATCTCCCGCATCAGCAGATCGTCGATCTCCTCGACGCGCACGCCGCAGACCACGCCCTTGATCTCCGCCCGCGCCGGGTGAGGGGAGGGCGCCTCGACGAAGAAGGTCTCGAAGTCCGTCTTCTCCGCCAGCCGCCGGTCGAGCTCCTCCTGGCTGAAGCCGGTCAGCCAGCGGATCACTTCGTCGACCTCCGCCTTCGTGCGCCCCTTCTTCTCCGCCTTGGCGACGTAGTGCGGATAGACGCTGGCGAAGCTGGTCCTGAAGATGCGGTGGCCGGTCATTTTCGATTTGGTGCGGCGAAAGTTGAGATCAAGAATTGGCGTGCGGCCGATTATGCGCAGTGTGTAGCACCCTCGAAACCGACGGGGGCCGCCCATGACCACGCGAGACGCCGCGAGCGCGCAGCCGCTCTACCACGGCACCAAGGCCGACCTCTCGCCGGGCGACCTGATCGTCCCCGGCTTCGCCTTCAACTTCGGCAGCCGCAGGAACGCCGTCTGGGTCTACGTCACCGCCACGCTGGACGCCGCGACCTGGGGCGCGGAGCTGGCGCTGGGGGAGGGGCGGGGCCGCATCTACGTCGTCGAACCCACCGGCCCGCTCGAGGACGACCCGAACCTCACGGACAAGAAGTTCCCCGGCAACCCGACGAAGTCCTACCGCACCCGCGAGCCCGTCCGCGTCGTGGACGAGGTCGCCGACTGGCAGGGGCATCCGCCCGCACAGCTCGAGGCCATGCGCGCCCGCGTCGCCGAGCTCGCGCGGCTGGGCGTCGAGGCCATCGAGGACCGAGCCGCCGCCGCATGCGGGGCCGGGCTCAGGGGCAACTCCCCGCCGTCCCGAGGGTTCTCCCGACGGGCCGCATCGGCCCTGAGGGATCGGCCATGACCAGGCACAAGATCGCGATCGTGGTGGGCAGCCTGCGCCGCGACAGCATCAACCGTAAGGTCGCGCAGTCCATCTGCGCCTTCGCCGGCGAGCGGCTCGACTGCTCCATCGTCGAGATCGGCGACCTGCCGCTCTACAACCAGGATTACGACACCGAGGGCTCCCCCCCGCAGTACGCCCGCTTCCGCGATCAGATCGCCGCCGCCGACGGAATCCTGTTCGTCACGCCCGAGTACAACCGCGGTGTCCCCGGCGTGCTGAAGAACGCCATCGACGTGGGCTCGCGCCCCTGGGGTCAGAGCGTGTGGGACAAGAAGCCCGCGGCCATCATCAGCGCCTCGCCCGGCGCTATCGGCGGCTTCGGCGCCAGCCATCAGCTCCGCCAGGCCTGCGTCTTCCTCAACATGCCGGTGATGCAGCAGCCGGAGGCCTATCTCGGCGGCGTCTCCGACGCGAGCTTCGACAGCGGCTCCTGCCTGAAGGACGGTCCGCTGAAGGACCTGGTGATGAACCTCGCCGCCGCTTTCTCCGAGTGGGTCGGGCTCATCACCCGCTCGCGCCAGCTGCTCGCCGAGGACGCCGACCACCAGCAGAAGGCCGCCGCCGCCTGACGACCGGCGGCCTGCGGCGCATCTGCACGCGGAAGATCATCGTGACGCCGGGCGGCAACGGCCGTAGGGATGCGCCGGCATCCGGGCTGTCGGGATGGCGTGTGCTGGCACGTCCTTGGGGCTGATCCGCTGCACGGGAGAGCGCCATGACGCCCAAGAACATCATCTGCCTCTGGTACGACAACGACGCCGAAGCGGCCGCGCGCTTCTACGCAGAGACCTTCTCGGACAGCGAGGTGAAGGCGGTCCACAAGGCGCCCGGCGACTTCCCCGGCGGCAAGGCCGGCCAAGTCCTCACCGTCGAGTTCACCGTCTGCGGCATCCCCTGCCTCGGCCTCAACGGCGGGCCGGTGTTCAAGCAGACCGAGGCCTTCTCGTTCCAGATCGCCACCGACGATCAGGCCGAGACCGACCGCTACTGGAACGCCATCGTCGGCAACGGCGGCCAGGAGAGCCAATGCGGCTGGTGCAAGGACCGGTGGGGCCTGAACTGGCAGATCACGCCGCGCGTGCTCACCCAGGCCATGGGGCAGGGCGGCGACGTCGCGAAGCGTGCCTTCGCGGCGATGATGACCATGCAGAAGATCGACGTCGCGAAGATCGAGGCCGCCGTCCGGGCGCCCGAAACGGTCGTCGCCTAGCCCCGGCGGGTGGTCGCCCGGCTCGCGGCGGCCCGAAGTGAACTGAGCCGGTAAAACGCAAGGCGAGGGGCCCCGCGCGTTCGCGGAGCCCCTCGTCCCCCGTCAGCCGTTCCCTACTGGGTCCGGCAATCGATCGACTTCTGCACCACGCGGCCGTCGGCGCAGGTGATGCTCGTCACCGTGTCGCGGACGGTGGGGGAGCCCTTCTCCTTGTAGGTGCTGGTCGTGCGCGAGCGGACCACCTGGTTCGGGCCCACCTTGGTCATCGTGCGCGAGCGCGCCCGTTCGTCCTCGGTGCGGGCCGTGGCCATGGCCTTCAGGCGGGCGCGTTCCTCTTCGGTCTGGGCATCCACCTTCGTGGTCACCGTGCCGTTGTACGCGTTCGCGTCGGCCGTGCCGCTGACGCCCGTCCCGGTCGTGCCGGTCGGAGAGGTCGTGTAGTAGCCCTGTCCGCTCGTGCTCACCGAGACGTTGCGGCCGTCGATGCCGCCGCTGGTGCCGCCCGAGACGGCCCCGCTCTGCTGCGTCGTGGTCTGCTTCTGGTTCTTCGGCTTCGCGATGGTCGCCGGCGCCAGCGCCAGCGAGATCGCCAGCGTGGAGGCGGCGAAAGCCGTTCTCATGGGATGTTGCTTCATCGTCTTGATCCTCGCCGCCGGTCGATGACGACCGTGCAGCCGTTGTCGTCGTGAGTGGTGGTCACCGACCGCCCGTGGCCGCCGACGTTCGACGACGCCGAGGAGACTGCGCGACCGTTTCCGCTCGAGAAGGAGGAGACGCTGACGCTCGAGGAACTCCCGCCCGCGGCGGCGGCCGCCGCATAGGCGGGACCTCCGGGTCGGTAGCCTCTCGTCGGCGGCGTCACGATGCGCTTCCCATTGGGCAGGATCCGGATCACGCGGCAGCTCGGGTCGGCGGCGACCTGGGCCTCGACGCCCGCCGCCCCGCCCGCAAGGGCGAAGGCGGCGGCGAACGCCGAGTTGATCAGGCGAGACATGGCTCGCTCCTTCCTCTCAAGCAGAGGAGAGAGGCGACGCCGGGTTCACCGGCGCCGCGCTCCCTGATCGCTCAGGCTTCAGCAGCCGGCCGGGCGGGTGCCTTGGTTGGCGTTCGCCGTGGAGCCGCCGCTCAGCGAGGCGTCGGCCGCCCAGGTCTTGTCGCCGCCCGTGGCGGTGGCGTCGAGGCCGCTGCTCGAGGAGACGTTGCCCGAGCCCGTGGCCGCCCCGCCCGTGCTGCCGGCCGCGCTGGCGGTCCGACGGTCGGCGTAGGTGGCGCCCGTGGCGTACGTGGCGGTGCTTTGCGGGGTCGTCGCGCAGCGGTCGCGGCGGGCGCCGGTCGTGCTGGTCATGGAGCCGGCGCCCACGACGCCGCTGGCTTCCGCGCCGCGACGGTTGGCTTCGGCCGTGCCCGCGCCGAAGGCGACGCTGCCGGACTTGTTCTGCATCTGCTGGCTGTGCTGCGGGCGGTTCTTGTTCTTCTTCGAGCGCTCGCCGGCGTCGGCGGCGGAAACGCCCGCCAGAGCGAACGTGGCGCACAGAACGGGAATCATCGACTTGATCTGCATAGGATAGGCTCCAGTAAATTGGATCAGCCGACACACGGCCGAGTGGTCGTCCCTCAGGGCGCTACAAGCAACTGGCCGTGTGTTTTGTTCCGCGTGCCATCGTCGCAGCGGGGCCGCGCCGCGAAACCTTGCCCGCATCTGGTGCTGGGCGGCGCAG
>DASVVG010000113.1:0-1568 GCA_036386655.1 Caulobacteraceae bacterium
GGGTGAGGCTGCGAATGCGCTCTGGGGTGAGCGCATTCCAGGCGCGGCAGAGAGCGTCGACGATGGCGTCGTAGTCGTCGAGCAGGCGGTGGCTCAGATGCCGCTCCCGTAGGAACAACCAAAGCCGCTCCACCGGGTTCAACTGGGGCGAATAGGGTGGCAGCCAGACGAGCGTGACGTTGCTCGGGACGACGAGCCTCCTGGCGGTATGCCAGCCGGCGCGGTCGGCCACCATGACGGCGTGCTCGTCTTCGGCCAGCGCCGCCGCGAACCGGGCGAGGAACTCGCTCATCGCCGCGGTCGAGACCTGCGGCAGCACGAGGGCGAAGGCCTCGCCGGTCGCCGGCCGGGCGGCGGCGAACAGGTGCGTCCAGGTGTAGCGCTGGTCGCACAGGCCCGGCGGCCGCTGGCCACGGGTGAACCAGCGATGGCAGACGCGCCCCTTCTGGCCGAATCTGGCCTCGTCCATGAACCGGAGCGTCAGGCGTTTGCCGGGGCGCTCCGCTCGCGCGTCGTCCAGAGCGGCCTGCAGCCCCCCTTTGCGAACGCCTCGCGTGCCGCCGCGTCCGCCTTCGGGTGCGAGGGCCGCGCCTTCTGCCGCGACAGGCCGAGCCGGCGCATCAGCTTGCCCATGTGCGAGGGGTGGTAGGCCACGCCCCAGCGCCGCTCGACCTCCCGGCACAGCTCGGGCAGCGTCCAGGCGCTCAGCCCCGTGGCCCCCACCTCCGGCCCGTCCAGCGCCAACCGCCGCAGCGCCGCCCGCTTCTCCTCGTCCAGCCGCGACCGCCGACCCGGGCTGCGGCGGCTGTGCAGGCCGGCCAGACCCTCGGCGTTGTAGCGCAGCACCGCATCGCGCAGCGCCTGCCGCTCCATCCCGGCCAGCCGCGCGGCCTCGGCCCGCGTCATGCCTTCGAGCGCGCCCGCGATCGCCTGCATGCGCGCCGCCGCTGCGCGATCCTTCTCGCGTCGCGCCAGTCGCCGCAGATCCTCCGCCGTCACGTCGGTGCGGATCGTCAGACCCCGCGCCCCCATCGCGTCCTCCCCAGCCGGGTTGGACACAATCAGAATCATCTCGGCCCGCGTCGCCTCAACTCACGTCCGAGTCAGACACAAAGCGGGCCGGTATGAGCCCGTGCGTCCGGAGTGGACAGTGGGAAAATCGGGACGCTCGCGCCCGTGCGACCGGGCGGAGGTGGTTGCTGGGCGGAGCGTACTCGCCGGGCTGCGGAGCCGAGTCTCGGCGGCGGTGAAGCATCGAGCGCCGTCCGGCTGAACACCGTGGACGCCGAACGGCTCCGGCATCAAGCGGTTGGCGGCACTTCCCTCGCGTGCCGCGCCTCCCGGATGGCCTGCCAAACGCGTTCCGGCGTGGCGGGCATGTCGAGAGCGGAAACGTCCAGCGGCGCGAGCGCGTCCAGCACGGCCAGCACCACCGTGTGCGGCGCGGCGATGGCGCCGGCTTGGCCCGCGCCTTTGGCACCGAGCGGGTTGGAGGCGGTGGGCACGCCGATGAAGCGCACGGGCAAGGGCGGCAAGTCCGCGGCGCGGGGCAGGGCGTAGTCCATCGG
>DASVVG010000114.1:0-16537 GCA_036386655.1 Caulobacteraceae bacterium
AGGAACGTTCCAGCACCAGCTCGTGGCCCGGGCTCGACAGGCGCAGGCGTCCCCCCGGCAGCACGGCGACCTGCGGCCGCGAGCGGAAGAAACGGAAGAACGCCTCGTCGCGCGCTTCCCGCTCGCGGCCGCAGCCCATCGCCGTCTGAGCGCTCTCGCCGCGCGGCGCGGGATGCAGCACGCCGCCGTCGATCCGGCCCTGCATGCCCGAGTGATTGCAACTGATGGAGAAGTGGAGGGCGTGCGGGAGGATGTTGACGTAGGCGTGGCGCTGCCCGTCGCTGTCGAGCCGCGGAGGCGAGTGACCATCGAAGCTCACGATGTCCCACTCGCCTGTGATCTCGACCAGCGAGGCGACCCTCCGAACGGCGGCCGCGGGCGACGCCGGAGGCGGCGTCAGGACCTGCGGTCCAGCCCGCTGAACGACCGCAGGAGTGGGCGCCGGGAGGGGCTGCGCAGCGCAGCCCGCCGCGAGCGTGATCAGGACGAGGACAGAGCCGGGCTTGCGCATGGGACCACCGTCTAACCCTCCGGAGCGGTTCCGGTTCAGGCCGGCCTGGGCGCGCAGAGGCTTCCGTAGAGGTCGGTGCGGCGGTCGCGGAAGAAGCCCCAGGCGGCGCGGTGGCGGTCGATGTAGTCGAGGTCGAAGGTGCCCATGACCACGCCCTCGTCCCCACGCCCGAGCGCGTCGACGAGGTCGCCGCGGTGGTCGCAGACGAAGCTGGAGCCGTAGAAGGTCTGGCCGACCTCGGTGACGTCCTCGAAGCCGGTCCGGTTTGCGCCCACCACCGGCACGACGTTGGAGACGGCGTGGCCGATCATTGCGCGACGCCAGGGCTCGGCGGTGTCGAGCTCCTTGTCGTGGGGCTCCGATCCGATCGCGGTGGGGTACATCAGCACGTCCGCGCCCTGCAGCATCATCGCGCGCGCGCTCTCGGGGTACCACTGGTCCCAGCAGATGCCGACGCCGATGCGGCCGTAACGCGTGTCCCAGACGCGGAAGCCGGTGTCGCCGGGGCGGAAGTAGTATTTCTCCTGGTAGCCCGGCCCGTCGGGGATGTGGCTCTTGCGGTAGACGCCCATGGGCGCGCCGTCGGCGTCCACCATCACCAGGCTGTTGAAGTAGTGCGGCCCTTCGCGCTCGAAGATCGAGACGGGGATCACGACGCCCAGCTCCGCCGCCAGCGGCGCCATCGCCTTCACGCACGGGTGCTCGCGCCAGGGGAACGCGGTCGCGAACCAGCGCTCCTCCTGCGCCACGCAGAAGTAGGGCCCCTGGAACAGCTCCGACGGCAGGATCACCTGCGCGCCGCGCCCCGCCGCCTGCCGCACGAAGTCGGCCGTCTTGGCGATGTTGGCCTCCATGTCGGCCCCGTAGAACGTCTGGATGGCGGCCACCGAGATCATCCGGGCCATCGCGCGGGCTCCTGTTGAGTGATGCAGTGGAAGCTCCCGCCGCCGGTGAGCACGTGCGTGGACGGCAGCCCGATCACCTTGCGCTCCGGAAACAGGCTTTTCAGGGCGTCGAGCGCCAGCTGGCAGGCCTTGTCGTCGCCGTAGGTGGGCATGATCACGGCGCCGTCGGCCACCACGAAGTTCATGTGGGAGGCGGGGATCACCTCGCCCTCCTCGTCCGCGAGCCGCCCGGGCGAGGCGATGCGCACCACCTGCACGGCCGCGCCCGCGGCGGTCTTCATGCCCGTCAGACGCCGCGCGGCGTCCTCGTAGACGGCGGCGTTGGGATCGTCGGAGCCGGTCGCCACGGGCACGGCGACCACGCCCGGCGCCACGAACCGCGCCAGGTTGTCGACGTGGCCGTCGGTGTGGTCGTTGACCAGCCCGTCGCCGAGCCACAGCACCGCCCGCGCCCCCAACGCCTCGCGCAGCAGCGTCTCGGCCTCGGCCTCGGTCCAGTCCGGGTTGCGGTTCGCGTTGAGCAGGCACTGGCGCGTGGTGAGCACGGTCCCGAGCCCGTCGTGGTCGACCGCGCCCCCCTCCAGGATTGCGCCGTGGCTCTCCAGCGGCGTTCCGCTCGCGGCGGCCAGCTGTTCTCCAACGGTCTCGTCGTACTCCAGCACGTACTTGCCGCCCCAGCCGTTGAAGCGGAATCCGACGGCGCGGATGTCGTTGTCCTGGCGCAGGTAGATCGGCCCGGTGTCGCGCAGCCAGATGTCGCCGAAGAGGCCGCGAACGATCTCGACGGGCGCATCCTCGAGCAGCCGCCGCGCGGCGGCCTCGGCCTCGTCGCCCATCACCAGCAGACGGACGCGCTCCTCGCCCGGACCGGCGAGCATGCGTGCGAGGGCGGCGACCTCCGCCTGCGCCGGCGCGAGATCGTCCAGCCACAGGTCCTCGCGGCTGGGGAAGCCCACCCACATCGCCCGGTGCGGCGCCCATTCGGCGGGAACGACGCGGGTCATGACCCTCCCTCGGTGAGCGCGCGCAGATAGGACCCACGCAGGGCGGGGTCAACGCCTTGAGCCGAAACGAAAAGGGCGGCCCGCGAGGGCCGCCCTTCCAGTCTCGCCTTGAGCTCGGCTCAGAACTCGTACTTGAGGCCGAACGCGATCTGCCAGACCGAACGGGTCGGCGAGAACGAGCTCGAGGTCACCGTGCCGACCGGCCGGAAGTTCGAATAGACGTACTGGTTCGTGGCGGCGTCGATCCGCACGTCCACCACGCCCGGCAGGTACGGGAAGTCGACTTCCTCGAGCACGCCCCACTCGTCGTTGAGCATGTTCCCGATGTTCTGGAAGTCCACGAACGCTTGGATCTTGGCGCCGCCCGGGAAGAAGGCCGGCAGCTCCTGCTGGACCCGCATGTCGATCCGGGTCACGTCGTTGGAACGGAAGGCGTTCCGCGGCGCGACCCCGCCGGCGTACTCGCTGAGGCCCGCGCTGTTGTAGAGCTGGGCGAGCAGCCCCTGCGTCTGCTCCGCGGTCTGGACCACGGCCCCGCCGACGATCGTGTTCTCGTAACGGATGATCGGGTCCGACGCGTCGGCGTTGCGCGGCACGTAGAGCAGCTGGTTGTTGCCGGTGGTGCCGAAGGTGGCGACGGTCGCCCCCGTGCTGGTCCGTCCCGTGACGACGCCGCCGGTCGTGGTCAGGATGATCGGGTTGAACGTCATGCTGTACGGACGGCCGGCGCGCCACTCCGAGAACAGCGTGACGCGGGTCTCGTTGTCGCCGAAGAACTTCCGGGCCCAGCTCGCGCTCAGCTTCGTCGAGTACGGGATTTCGTAGTTCGACGTCGCCAGTTGCGGCCGTTGCGGGTCGCTCGTGGCGGTCAGGGTCAGGTTGGAGCCGGCCGTCGAGCTGGTGAACGCCTGCACGTCCTCCGCCCGGTTGAACGTCTGGCTCAGGGTCAGGTCCAGACCCCAGTCCCAGCTCTTCTCCAGCGCGAAAGCGACCGTGGTGGAGTGCCCCATGTCGGCGTTGGTGAGCAGGATGTCGCGCCCGGTGTCGGGCCCGGTGGCGCCGATCAGCGTGCCGCGCTGGGCGGCGTTGTTGTAGATCGGGCGGCCGTCCGGAGCGGTCCCCCGGGGGGTCATGCCGCTGCGGATGTCCACCAGGAACGGCGTGTACCGCACCCGCGAGTGGAGCAGGTCGGCGGTGAACCGCCAGTCGTTGCCCAGGAAGCCGCCGATGTCGAAGTCGCGCTGGAGCGTCAGCGACATCTTCCAGCTCTGCGGCAGCTCGAAGTCGGGGTCGAGGGCGTTGACCGCCGCGGCCCGTTGCAGGTTCGCGACGCCGCCGAGCGCCGGGTTGAGCAGCGCCTCCACCTGAGCCGGGATGTCGAAGCCGTTGACGTTGTTCAGCGCCACCGCCGCCACCGCGGCGGGGCAGGTCGACGTGGTCTGGATCACGCCCGCCGCGTTGCGCTCGCAGCTCACCTGCACGCCGGCGACGCCGGTGTTGGAGTAGCTGTTCGAGATGTAGACGTTCGGGGTGCCGCCCGAGAACAGGCCGATGCCGCCCTGCACGCGGACGTCATAGGGAGCGTCCCAGTCGAACGCGAGGCGGGGCAGGAAGACTTCCTTGCCCTCGAGCGTGGCGTCGTTGCCGAAGCCGTAGCGCGTGGCGAAGAACTGGTTGAGCGCCGGCCGTTCCTCGTTCTCGATCCGCTCGTAGCGGATGCCCGGGGTGATCGAGAGCGTGTCGGAGATCCGCCAGTTGTCCTCGATGTAGAGCGCCGTGTTGCCGATGGTGAAGGCAGCGGCGAGATCGAGCTCGTTGCGGAAGCCGTCGCCGTTCACGTCGATGACGGCGTTCTGGTACTGCAGCCGCCGGGCGGTGCGAGCCTGGAAGTTCGCGATGTTGTCGAAGTCGTACTCGCCCTCGGTCCGCTGGGCGAAGAGGTTGAAGATGTCGACCTCTTCACGCTCGGCGCCGACCAGCAGCTCGTGCGCGCCGAAGGTGAAGTAGCCGCGCGCGCCGAACGTCGCCGTCTCGTTGCCGAGGATGTTCGCCTGACGCGAGATGTCCGGACCGGCGATGATCCGCGAGCCGTTGCCCAGAGCGATGTTGAAGTTCGCGAACTCGCAGACCTCGTCGCCGGTGCCCGTCGGGCCCTCGGCGCAGCCGGCGACCGGCGTCACCGGGCTTTCGACTTCCTTGGTGTTGTAGAAGACCTCGGTCCGAATGCGGTCCGTCCAGTCGGAGTTCAACTGAGCCGTCATCGTCTTCAGGTTCTGGACCGACGAGTACTGGCTGCTCAGCAGCGACAGGCGCGTGCTGTTCGAAGTTTCGCCTTCGAAGAACCGGTTGCTCTCGGTGTTCTGGTAGGTGAGCCGGACCCGGTGGTTGTCGGTCACGTTGATGTCGATCCGGGCCTGCTCCTTGACGTCCAGTTCCGGCAGGCTCGGCGCGGCGCCCAAGAGCGAGTTGTTCTGGTCGTAGGCGAAGTTGTAGGTGCCTGCGAGGCCCGTCTGGACGTTCGTCACGTCGGCCGTGGTGATCCCGGCGGGGGCGATGCTGCGGCCGGAGCCGGCGGGGCCGATGGACAGCGGCCGGATGGCTTCGAAGTCCTCGTACGAGGCGAAGAAGAAGGCGCGGTCACGCCAGATCGGGCCGCCGAAGGTCGCGCCCCAGGTCTCTTCCTGGAAGGTCACGTCGAACGGCTGGCCGCGGATGGAGTCCCCGATCAGGCTGTCGTCCGTGCGCTGACCGTACAGCGAGCCCTCGAACCGGTTCGAGCCGCCCTTGGTGACGACGTTGATCTGGGCTCCGAGGAAGTCGTTGTTCAGCACGCCGTACGGCGCGACGGACACCGAGACGGCTTCCACGGCGTCGATGTTGATGGGGCTGCGCAGCGTCGGGTACGGGTTGAGGTTCAGCCCGAAGTCGTCGTTCTGCTTCACCCCGTCGATGACGATCGAGTTGTTGCGGAAGTTCGTCCCGGCGACGGTGACCGCGCCCGCCTGCGCCACGTCGATGGTCACGAACGGATCGGAGCGGAAGGTGTCGCGAAGGTCGCGGCCGATCGACGGCCGGTTCTCGATGTCGTCCTCGCCGTAGCGGGTGGAGGGGCCGGAGGTCACGACGGCCGCGCGCTGGGCGGTCACCACGACGCCCTCGACGTTCGCGGCCGCGAACAGGGTGATGTCCACCTCGGCGGGGTCGCCCAGGCCGATCGCCTCCACCGTGGAGGTCTCGGGGTCGGCGTCGGGGCCGGTCACCGTGACGGTGTAGGGGCCGCCCACGCGCAGGCCGCGCGCGGTGTAGAAGCCGTCCGGCCCGGTGACGGTGGTGTTCCGGGTGCCGGTCGGGACGTGCGTGATCACGACCGAGGCGTTCGGAACCGCCGCACCTGCCTCGTTCGTCACCTGTCCGCGGATCGCGCCGGTCGTCTCCTGCGCGTAGACGGCGGTGGCGCTCGCGAGCATCAGCGCTGAGAGCGCGACGCCGCCAGCGAGCTTCTTCATCGTGATCATCGGGTTCCCCTGGGGACGGAAGGCCTGGTCGCGGGGGGAGGTACTTGCGCACTCAGAAGGGTCGGTGACCGATCTGTGAACGTTCCGTGACACCGCCCCCGGTGTTGCCCGGGAGTTACAACGAATCCGCGCGAGAGGCTGTGGCCGCGTTGCCTCGCTCGCGACGAATGTTAGGCATCGGACATGCCGTCCGCCGCTCGCGCGAAGCCCGACCCGCTGATCCTCGCCCTTATCCTGATCGCCGGGGCGGCCGCCCTGCGCGTCTTCGCGCTCTTCGTCTCGCCGCTGGAGCTCTATCCCGACGAGGCGCAGTACTGGCTCTGGTCGCGCGAACTGGCCTGGGGCTACTACTCCAAGCCGCCGATGATCGGCTGGTTGATCGCCGGCTCGACGGCCATCGGCGGCGACGCCGAGGCGTGGGTGCGACTACCGGCCACAGCCTGTCACGCGGGGGCCGCGCTCGCCGTGTTCGCGACAGGAGCTCGGCTGTACGACCGGTGGACC
Source organism: Caulobacteraceae bacterium (assembly GCA_036386655.1). Lineage (GTDB taxonomy): Bacteria > Pseudomonadota > Alphaproteobacteria > Caulobacterales > Caulobacteraceae > JAHWJX01. The sequence goes on from DASVVG010000114.1 coordinate 6,440, forward strand.
GGGTTCTGGGCCGCGGCGCTCTACACCCTCATGCCCGGCGTGCAGCTTTCAGGGCTCGTGATGAGCACCGACGCGCCGCTCATGCTGTTCCTGGCGCTGGCGCTGGCGGCGTACGCGGCGTTCTGGCGCTCGCCCGCGCGCCGGATGGCGTACGCCGCCGCTTTCGGCGCGGCGCTCGGCCTCGCCTTCCTGAGCAAGTACGCAGCCCTGTATTTCGTGGCGGGCGCCGTGCTGCACGCGCTCCTGGACGGCGACATCCGCCGCGCCTGGTCGCCGGCGGCCCTGCTCGCAGCCGTCGGAGCGCTGGCGCTCGTGGCCGCGCCGAACCTGCTCTGGAACGCTGCCAACGGGTTCTCGACGGTCGCCCACACGGCGGCGGAGAGCAACTGGAACGACCCGGACCTGTTCGGTCCCGTGCAGCTGCTGGAGTTCGTCGGCGCCCAGTTCGGCGTGTTCGGGCCCGTACCGTTCGGGGTGCTGCTGGCGGGCGCCGTCGGCCTGGGCGCGCGCCGGCGCCTGGCGCCTGAGGACACCGCGCTGCTGATCTTCACCGCCATCCCGCTCGCGGTCGTGGCGGCACAGGCGTTCATCTCGGGCGCCAACGCGAACTGGGCCGCGGCGGCCTACGTGCCGGGCTCGGTGCTCACGGCGGCCTGGCTGGTCCGCTGGCGCGCGCGGCGCCTGACCGCCGCGGCGGTCGGGATCCAGGCGGTGCTCGGAGTCCTCTTCCTGGGCGTCGTGTCCAGCCCGGCGATCGCGGCGGCGGTCGGGGCGGACAACGGGCTGAAGCGGGCGCGCGGCTGGGCGGAGACCACCGAAGCCGTCGTGGCTCGGCTGCAGGCCTCGCCCGGCTGGACGGCGGTCGCCACCGACAACCGCTTCCTGTTCAACGCCCTCGCCTACTACGGCCGCGACGTGTTCGGCCGCCCGGGAGCGCCGCCGCTGACCATCTGGGTGCGCAAGGGATCGCCGCAGAGCCAGGCCGAGACGACCGACCCGCTGACCGCGGCGCTCGACGGCCGCGTGCTGGTGGCGAGCATCGTGCCGGACTACCGGCCGCTGATGGCGGGAGACTTCGTCCGCTGGCGGCCGCTCGGGGCCTCCGAGCCGCGGCTCGACCGCAAGCGCACGCGCGAGGTGGCGTTCTTCGAGGCGTCCGGCTACCGGCCCGCCCCGCGCGACCCGGTCAGCGGCCTGCCCAAAGCCCCTTGAGCCTGGCGTCGCGCCCGCAGCCCTGGCGGTAGACCTTGTAGCGGAGCGGGTTCTTGCGGGCGTAGTCCTGGTGATAACCCTCGGCCGGCCAGAAGCGGCCGAGCGTCCGGATCTCCGTCACCACCGGCTTCCCGAGCCGCTTCTGCGTCAGCGCCTTGGACGCCTCGGCGGCCCGGCGCTGCGCCGGATCGGAGACGAAGACCGCGGTCCGGTAGGTGGCGCCGCGGTCGCAGAACTGTCCGCCCGCGTCCGTGGGGTCGATCGTGCGCCAGAACTGCGTGACCAGCGCGCCGTACGTCACCTTCGAGGGATCGTAGGTGACGCGCACGGCTTCCAGGTGGCCGGTACGCTTGGCCACGACCTGCTCATAAGTCGGGTTGCGCTCGGAGCCGCCGGTGTAGCCGGACACCGCGGAGACCACCCCCGGCATCTTCTCGAAGTCGGCCTCGGTGCACCAGAAACAGCCGCCCGCGAACACCGCCGTCTCGAGCTTCGGCTGGGCGGAGGCCAGGCCTGCGGCGATCAGAGAGACGGCCGTGGCGAGGAAGACGATCAGGCTGCGCATGAGGTCGATATGGGAACCGCCCGAAGGCCGGGCCACCCCCCGGCCGCGGCCTCACGCGCGCTTGCGTGCGCGCGGCGTACTCACTAGGTTCCGCGCCCTCGCTCGCACCCAAGACGGAGAGGTGGCTGAGCGGTTGAAAGCACCGCACTCGAAATGCGGCATACTCGCAAGGGTATCGTGGGTTCGAATCCCACCCTCTCCGCCACGTTGCCTGCGGCTAGTGCGCTCCGGCGGCGCGCACGCGCCCGGGGCGTTCCGGCAGCACGAGATCGACGTCGACGCCGCCTTTGCGCAGGTCGGCGGTGATCCGGCTGGCCACGGACGAGGCCTGGTCATAGTCGCCGAATTGCCCGATCGGGCGGCCGTCCCGCGTCAGCATCCAGCCGGTGGACGAACTGAGGAGCACGTAATGGTGCGTACGGTCCGTGGTGTCGGTCATGACGGCGCTCCGGCGGCCTTTCGGCCAGTCACAGTCGAGAAGCGGCGCTTTACTCGCTCCTCGTCAGAGACAACGCACGTTCTGGCGCAGCGTTGCTGTGTCTGGCAGACGACAGAGCGTCACAGGTCAGTATAGCCGTCTGATCGCCACTTCAGGCCGGCAGCGGCTCGCCCTGCGCGTAGGCGAGCGTCCGCTCCACGAGAACGTCCGTCGAGCTGAGCAGGGGCACCGGCACGTCGGCCTCGGCGAGGACCAGCGGCACCTCCGTGCAGCCGGCGACCAGCAGCTCGGCGCCTGCCGCTGTCAGCCGCTCGGCCAGTTCGCGCATCCCGGAGCGGGCCTCGTCGTCGATCCGGCCGGCCTTGATGCGGCCGATCAGCACCATGAAGGCCGCACGGCCGGCGGCGTCCAACGTCCGCACCGCCACGCCTCGCGCCGCGAAGGCTCGCTCGTAAAGCCCCGCCTCCAGGCAGCCCTCCGCCGCCAGCACGCCGGCCACGCGCAGGGCCGGGCGGCAGGCCATCGCCGCCCGCACCGTCTCCTCCACGATGCTGACGAACGGCAGGCGCGTCGCGGCGCGGATCTCCGGCTCGAAGGCGTGGGCCGTGTTGCAGACCATGACCAGGAAGTCCGCCCCGGACTGTTCAAGGCCGCGCGCCATCTCGGCCAGCGCGGGCCCGGCCGAGGGGCCCCGCCCGCCGATCGCGGCATGGCGGCACGGGACCGCCGGGTTCATGTCGAGGAGCACGCGTACGTGGTCCTGGTCGCGCTCGGCCGGGGTGGCGCGCACCAGCTTGTCGAGGAAGTCCACGGTCGCCGCCGGCCCGAGGCCGCCCAGCACCCCGACCGTCCGCCGCTCAGCCACGACGCGCCGTGTCCGCCAGCACCGGCTGGTACGCGTAGAGGGCCGGCGAGCCGCCGGTGTGCACGAACAGCACCTTCTGGCCCCGCCGGAACTCGCCGCGGCGGATCAGGGCGATCAGGCCGGCCATCGCCTTGCCCGTGTAGACCGGGTCGAGCAGCACGCCTTCGAGCCGCGCCAGCAGGCGCACCGCCTCGATCATCTCCTCCGTCGGCACGGAGTAGCCGCCGCCCACCCAGTCGCCGAGCGCTGTGACCGCGGCCCGTGGAACCGGCGGCAGGCCGAGCAACGTCGCCGTCTGCTCGGCCAGCCGGTGCACGTTGCCCTCCTGCTCCTCGCGCGGGCGCCGGACGTTGATCCCGACCAGCGGGATCTGCGCACTCGATCCTAGGAGGCCGACGAGCAGCCCCGCGTGCGTGCCCGCGCTCCCGCTCGCGCAGACAATGGAGTCGAGCGGCAGGCCCATGTTGAAAGTCTGCGCCAGCAACTCCTCGGCGCACGCGACGTAGCCCAGCGCCCCCAAGGCGTTCGAGCCGCCGCCGGGGATCACGTAGGGCACGCGCCCGGCCGCCCGCACCGCGTCCGCGTGCTCCGCCATGGCGGCGTTCAGATCGGCGCCGAGCTTCACGACGCTGATCGCCTCCACGCCCAGCAGGTCGAACAGGAAGTTGTTGCCGCTGGCGGCCGGATCGTAGCTGTCCGGCACCCGCTCCTCGATCACGAGCCGGCAACGCAGCCCCTCGCGCACCGCGGCGGCGAGGGTCAGCCGGCAGTGGTTCGACTGCGGCGCGCCCACCGTGATCAGCGTGTCGGCGCCTTGCGCCAGCGCGTCGGCGACGAGGAACTCCAGCTTGCGCGTCTTGTTGCCGCCGCCCGTGAGGCCGGTCAGGTCGTCGCGCTTGATCCAGATCTCCGGGCCGCCGAGTTCGCGGCTCAGCCGCTCCAGCGGCTCGACGGGCGTCGGCGCCGGCGTGTAGCGGCGGCGGGGAAAGCGGGCGAGATGCATGCGCGGGCGGTACACGCCGGACGCCCGGTTGTCATGACGCGGCGGGCTTGCTCGCGGCCTTACGCTTGGGCCGGTCCCAGCTGATCGCCTTCCAGCCCACGTCGGTGAGCTCGGCGCAGTCGTCCCGCGCCACGAGTTGGCCCAAGCGCACGCACTCTTCGACGCCGGCGTCCAGATCGTCCTCGGGGACCCCGTTGCGCACCATCGTCACGTAGTGGAGGCAGTCGCCGGGGCGGGCGTTCAGCCGGTGGAACACCTTCAGGATCTCGTCCGCCTGCCGCTTGAGCTTGGGCACGTCACACTCCGGGGCGAAGCCGTCGCCCGAACACTGCACGCATAGGTGGCGCCGACATCCTCAATCGACGGTTAACCATCCTGCATGAGGCTGGCGCCCTCTTAGTAGGTTCGTGATGAACGTCGCAACGCCCGAGCGTGATCCTCTCCGCGTGCTGGTGGTGGAGGACAAGCCGATCAATCGGCAGGTGCTCGGGCTCATCCTCGAAACGGTGAACGCCAGGACCACCTTCGCGGAAAACGGCCTCGAGGGCGTGCGGGCGTACGAGCAGGAGCCGTTCGACGTCGTGCTGATGGACCTGCGCATGCCGGTCATGGACGGCTACCAGGCCACCCGCCAGATCCGTGACGTCGAGCGCACCCGCCGGGCCCCGCGCACGCCGGTCATCGTGGTCAGCGCCCACACGCGACCGCACGAGATCGAGGCCGCCCGGCAGGCCGGAGCGGATCACCACATGGGCAAGCCGGTGAACGTGCCGGCCCTGCTGGGCGCCATCCGCGGCGCGACGGAGCCGCTCTGACCTGACAGCGGCATGAGGAGCGTCTAGAGACGAGGGACCCTCCGAGAAGGTCCCGCTCCCTGATGCATCGTCGCGTCCTCGCTGCTCTCCTCGCCCTGAGCCTCGCCACGCCCGCCGCCGGCCAGACGCCGCCCACTCCCCCGCCCAGCGACAAGAAGGCCGACCCGATCAGCCCTCAGAAGGCTGAGCAGGAGCCCCGTCCGGTCGAGCAGGAGCAGCAGAAGCGCGAGAGCCAGCAGAAGGACGCGCCTCCTCCCACGCCGCAGCCGCCGCCCGTCCCCACGCCCTCGCCCACCCCCGCGCCTCCGACGCGCACCGGCGCCGAAGCGCCCGCCGTCACGACGGAGAAGGACAAGCCGAAGTGGGACGTCTCCGCGCCTCCGGGGCCGGTGAAGGACGTCGCGATCGACACGACCACGGGCACCTGGATGTCGCTCGACGTGAGCCCCGACGGCCGCGAGGTCGTGTTCGACATGCTGGGCGACCTCTACGTGGTGCCGATCGGCGGCGGCGAGGCGCGCGCGCTGACCACCGGCGTCGCCTGGGACATGCAGCCGAAGTACTCGCCGAACGGCCGCTGGATCGCCTTCACCAGCGACCGCGGCGGCGGCGACAACGTCTGGATCATGGACCGCAACGGTGCGAACCCTAAGCAGGTCACCAAGGAGACGTTCCGGCTGCTGAACCAGCCGGAGTGGACGCCCGACGGCGAGTTCATCGTCGCGCGCAAGCACTTCACCTCCACGCGCTCGCTGGGCGCCGGCGAGATGTGGCTCTACCACCGCTCCGGCGGCGAGGGCGTGCAGCTCACCAAGAAGCGCACGGACCAGAAGGACTCCGGCGAGCCGGCGTTCTCCCCCGACGGCCGCTACCTCTACTATTCGGACGACGCCACGCCCGGCTCGGTCTTCGAGTACAGCAAGGACCCGAACGGCCAGATCTACGTGATCCAGCGGCTCGACCGCGAGAAAGGAGAGACCGAAGCCTTCGTCACAGGCCCGGGCGGCTCCATCCGCCCGACGCCCTCTCCCGACGGCAAGTCGCTCGCCTTCCTGCGGCGCGACCGGTACCGCACGGCGCTCTACGTGCTGGACCTCGCCTCAGGCCGCGAGACCAAGCTCTCCGAAGGCCTCGACCGCGACATGCAGGAGACGTGGGCGGTCCACGGCGTCTACCCGGCCATGTCCTGGACGCCCGACAACCGCTCGATCGTGTTCTGGGCCGGCGGCAAGCTGCGCCGCATCGACGTGGCGTCGCGGCAGGTGGCCGATATCCCCTTCCGCGTCCGCGCCACGCGGCGGGTGCAGGAGGCGGTGCGCTTCCCCGTCCAGGTCGCGCCCGAGCGGTTCGACGTGAAGATGCTGCGCTGGGCCGAGGTGTCGCCGCAGGGCGACCAGGTCGTCTACCAGGCGCTGGGCCGGCTCTGGATCAAGGACCTGCGCGGCGGCGAGCCGCGGCGCCTCACCAGCCAGAACGACCATTTCGAGCACTACCCGGGGTGGTCCCGCGACGGCCGCTCGATCGTCTACACCACCTGGAGCGACAAGGACCTGGGCACGATCCGCGTGGTCGGAGCCGGCGGCGGCCAGGGCCGCCTCGTCACCCGAACGCCCGGCCACTACGTGGAGCCGACGTTCTCGCCGGACGGACGCACCATCGCCTTCCGCACCACGTCGGACGGCTTCCTCCGGCCGGCGCTGTGGGGTCGCGACACCGGCATCTACGTGGTCCCGACCGGCGGCGGCGACGCGACGCTGGTCACCAAGAAGGGGGCGCTGCCGCAGTTCGGCGCGAACGGCGACCGCCTCTTCTTCATGACCTTTGAGGACGAGAACAAGCGCGCGCTGCGCTCGGTCGAGGTCGACGGCGGCGAAGAGCGCACGCACCTGATGAGCGCCAACGCCACCGAGTTCGTTCTGTCGCCAGACGAGAAGTGGGTGGCGTGGCAGGAGCGCTTCAACGCGTACGTCATGCCGTTCGTCCGCACCGGGAAGGCGGTGGACATCGGCCCGGACGCCAAGGCGCTGCCGCTGGCGCGGGTGACCCGGGACGCCGGCGAGTGGCTGCACTGGTCGGCCGACTCGAACCGGCTGTGGTGGTCGCTCGGACCGGAGCTGTTCTCGCGCGACCTGAAGGACGCATTCGCCTTCATGGAAGGCGCCCCGGAGAAGCTGCCGACCGCGCCGGAGCGCGGGATCAACATCGGCTTCAGCCAGGCGCACGACCGGCCGCAGGGCCGCGTCGCGCTCACCGGCGCCCGCATCGTCACCATGCGAGGCGACGAGGTCATCGAGAACGGCACGATCCTGCTGAACGGCAACCGCATCGAGCAGGTGGGCCCGTCCGCCGCCGTGAGCGTGCCGGCCGGGGCGAAGGTCATCGACGCCGCAGGCAAGACCATCGTGCCCGGCTTCGTCGACGCGCACTGGCACGGCTCGATGGGCTCCAACGAGATCATCCCGCAGCAGAGCTGGGTGAACTTCGCCAGCCTCGCCTACGGCGTCACCACGCTCCACGACCCGTCGAACGACACCAGCGAGATCTTCGCCCACGGCGAGATGCAGAAGGCCGGGCTGGTCGTGGCTCCGCGCATCTTCTCGACCGGCACCATCCTCTACGGGGCGACGACGCCCTTCACGGCGAAGGTGGAGAGCCTCGACGACGCGCTCTCGACGCTGCGGCGGATGCAGGCGGTCGGAGCGTTCAGCGTGAAGAGCTACAACCAGCCCAGGCGCGACCAGCGCCAGCAGATCATCGAGGCGGCGCGCCAGCTGCGCATGATGGTCGTGCCGGAGGGCGGCTCCCTCTTCCAGCACAACATGACGATGATCGTGGACGGCCACACGACCGTGGAGCACTCGCTGCCGGTGGCGGAGATCTACGACGACGTGCGCCAGCTCTGGGCCGGATCGAAGACGGCCTACACGCCCACGCTCGTCGTCGCCTACGGCGGCAGCTTCGGGGAGAACTACTGGTACCAGCACACCGACGTGTGGAAGGACCCGATCCTCTCCCGCTACGTGCCGCGGCGCATCCTGGACGCCCGCGCCCGGCGTCGCACCATGATCCCGGCGGACGAGGACAACCACGTCCAGATCGCCGAGATCGCGAAGCAGTTGAACGACCTCGGCGTGTCGGTGCAGACCGGCGCGCACGGCCAGCGGGAGGGCCTCGCCCTACACTGGGAGATGTGGATGATGAACCAGGGCGGCATGACCCCGCTGCAGTCCCTCAGGACCGCCACCCTGAACGGCGCCCGCGCCCTCGGCATGGACCGCGAGATCGGCAGCCTCGAGCCCGGCAAGCTCGCCGACCTCGTCGTGCTTGACGCCGATCCCCTGCAGAACATCCGCAACACCACGTCGGTGCGCTGGGTGGTGGCGAACGGCCGCGTCTACGAGTCCGCGACCATGAACGAGGTCGGCACCCGGCAGCGGCCGCGCGCGCCGTTCTGGTTCGAGCAGGAAGGCGGCCAGGGCTGGTCACCGGCGGCGGCCGAGGCCCAGGCCGACGGGCACGGGCACTGACGGGGGAGAGGCTTGCGGCGCGGCCGCAGGCCTCCCGGCTCAGAGCGCGAGGGCGCGGTTGAGCGCTGCGTCGAGCTCCGCCAGCTCGTACGGCTTGGGCAGGAGCACGAGCCGGTCGAGCCCGCGGACCTCCGCGGAGATCATGCCTTCGTCGTGCCCGGTCGCGATGATCACCGGCAGCGAGGGCCGCAGCGCCCTCAGGTTCAGCGTCAGCTGGTCGCCCAGCCCGTCGGGCAGGCTGAGGTCGATCATCGCCGCGTCGAACCGGTCGGTCGAACGGGCCGCGTCCAGCGCCTCCGCGGCCGTGGCCGCTTCGATCACGCCTGCTCCCAAAGCGTCGAGCATGTCGGCCGCCATCATGCGGATCATCTCTTCGTCCTCGACGACGAGAACGATCGGGGGGCTGCTCACGAGGCGACGCTCGCCTTCTGCCGCTTCCGCTTCGTCGGTTGCGGCGCGGCGGGCGCGTCGAGCATCTCACGGACCTTGTTGGCCAGCGCGACGCGCTCGTAGGGCTTGTCCATCAACTCGAATTCCTCGCCCTGAGCGGCCTCGCCGACGTAGCCGGACGTGAGCAGGACCTTGATACCGGGGCGCAGCTCGCGCGCCAGGTGCGCCAGCTGCACGCCGCTGATGCCTCCCGGCATGACCACGTCCGAGAACATCAGGTCCACCGGCTCGCTCGACTTCAGCACCTGCAGGGCCGAGGGAGCGTCCTCGGCGGTCACCACCCTGTAGCCGAGCCCGGTCAGCATATCCACGGTGAGGGCGAGCACGGGCGCGTCGTCCTCCACGACTAGGATGCGCTCGGAGCGGCCGCGCGCGGCCGTCGTCGGGCCGGGAGCCGCCGGGCGTTCCGTCGGCGCCTCCACCGAGATCGGCAGGTAGAGCCGGAAGCGAGTGCCCTGGCCCACCTTGCTGTCCGCCGTGACGAAGCCGCCCGACTGGCGCACGAAGCCATAGACCTGCGACAGGCCGAGCCCCGAGCCCTTGCCCACCTCCTTGGTGGTGAAGAACGGCTCGAACACCCGCTCCAGCACGTCGGGGTCGATGCCCTCGCCGGTGTCGGCCACGTCGACGCAGACCCAGTCCGCATCCCCGTTCTCGGCGACCTTCTGCGGCGCCTCGGCGGCCGGGACTCGGCCGGCGCGGATCACGAGGTCGCCGCCTTCCGGCATCGCGTCCCGCGCGTTCACCGCGAGGTTCAGCAGCGCGGTCTCCAGCTGCGCCGCGTCCGCGTGCACGCACAGCGGCTCGTCCGGCATTTCGGACCGCAGGACCACGGCCTCGCCCACCGCCTGCTGAAGGAGCGGGACGAACGTCTCCACCAGCGTGTTCACGTTGAGCGTGACCGGCGAGAGGTGCTGACGACGCGAGAACGCCAGCAGCTGCCGCGTCAGGCTGCGGCCGCGGTCCGCGGCATGCCTGATGGCGCCGAGCTGGCGCTGCATCCGCGGATCGCCGTCCAGCTTGCGGGACAGCAGGTCGACGTTCCCGAGCACCACCGTCAGCAGGTTATTGAAGTCGTGGGCGACGCCGCCGGTGAGCTGGCCCACCGCTTCCATCTTCTGCGCCTGCGCCAGCTGACGCTCCGCCCGCAGCTTCTCGAGACGGACCCGGGCGTTCTCCTCCAGCAGGCGCTGGCGGTGCTCGGCCTCGCGGAGGGCCTCGC
>DASVVG010000115.1:0-9910 GCA_036386655.1 Caulobacteraceae bacterium
TCAGCTCCGGGTGATACTGCACGCCGATGAACCAGGGGTGGTCCTCGCGCTCGACCACCTCCGGCAGCAGCCCGTCGGGCGACATGCCGGTCATCCGGAGCCCCGCGCCCTCGATCGCGTCCCGATAGCGGATGTTGACCTCGTACCGATGCCGGTGCCGCTCGCTGATCGTCGTGGAGCCGTAAGCCTCCGCCGCCTTCGACCCGGGCGTCAGCGCCGCCGGGTAGGCCCCCAGCCGCATCGTCCCGCCCAGGTCGCCCGCGGCGCCGCGCTTCTCCAGCTCGTTCCCCCGCAGCCACTCGGTCATCAGGCCCACGACCGGCTCCTCCGCCGGCCCGAACTCGGTCGACGAGGCGCCGTTCAGCCCCGCCGTCCGGGCCGCCTCGATCACGGCCATCTGCATGCCGAAACAGATCCCGAAGTAAGGGACCTTGTGCTCCCGGGCGAACCTGACCGCGCAGATCTTCCCCTCGGAGCCCCGCTCCCCGAACCCGCCCGGCACCAGGATGCCGTCCGCCTTCTCGAGCCGCGCGGCGATCTCGTCCGGCTCCTTCTCGAAGGCCTCCGCCTCGACCCAGTCGAGGTTCACGCCGACGTTGTTCGCGACGCCGCCGTGGTGCAGCGCCTCGATCAGCGATTTGTACGCGTCCTTCAGCTCCGTGTACTTGCCCACCACGGCCACGGTGACGTCGCCGTCGGGGTGAAGCAGGGTGTCCACGATGCCCCGCCAGCGCGACAGGTCCGGCTCCGGCGCGTCGGTCATGCCGAAGCAGTCGAGCACCTCCCGGTCCAGCCCCTCCTGGTGGTAGTCGAGCGGCACCGCGTAGATGTGCGCGCTGTCCATCGCCTGGATGACCGAGCTCGGCCGCACGTTGCAGAACTGCGCCAGCTTCTTCCGCTCCTCGACCGGGATCGGCTGTTCGCAGCGGCAGAGCAGGATGTCCGGCTGGATGCCGATCGAGCGCAGCTCCCGCACCGAGTGCTGGGTCGGCTTCGTCTTCATCTCGCCGGCCGTCTTCACGTACGGCAGCAGCGTCAGGTGGATGAACACCGCGTGGCGCCGGGGAAGCTCCTGGCCGAGCTGGCGCACCGCCTCGAAGAACGGCAGCCCTTCGATGTCGCCCACCGTGCCGCCGATCTCGACCAGCACGAAGTCGGCCTCGGAGCCGTCGTCCATCAGCGCAGGCGCCAGAACGAACTGTTTGATTTCGTTGGTGACGTGCGGGATCACCTGGACCGTCGCGCCGAGGTAGTCCCCGCGCCGCTCCTTCTCGATGATCCGCTTGTAGATCTGGCCCGTCGTGACGTTGTCGCCCTTGGTGGCCGACACGCCGGTGAACCGCTCGTAGTGGCCGAGGTCCAGGTCCGTCTCGGCCCCGTCGTCGGTGACGAACACCTCCCCGTGCTGGGTCGGGCTCATCGTGCCCGGGTCGACGTTCAGGTAGGGGTCGAGCTTCCTCAGCCGCACCTTGTAGCCGCGCGCCTGCAACAGCGCGCCGAGGGCTGCGGAGGCGAGGCCTTTTCCAAGGGAGGACACCACGCCGCCGGTGATGAAGACGTACCGGGCCATGGGGTCGTCAGCTTAGACGCGAATCAGCGGCGGTGAACGGAATTCCGCGAGCGACCGAACGCCTCACGCGCCGGGCGTCGGCTCGGTGGCGGCGGGCGGCGCGGGATCGGGCGTCGTCGTGGCCGGCGGCGGCGTCGGGTCGGCCGTCGTCGCCGGCGTCGGAGCCGGGGTGGTCGCGGCCGGCGGGGTCGTGGCGGCGGGAGCCGGCGTGGTCCGCGCAGGCGCCGGACGCGGACGTGCGGGAGCCGGAGTCGTGGCTGTGGGCACGGGCCCGCGGATTTGCGGCGCCGGCGCTTCCAGGCCGAGCGGCGCCGGGATCACGCCCCCCGCGGGCGCCGGAGCCAGGGGCGTCACGGCCGCCGCACCGGCCGCCGCCGGAGCCGCGCCGGCGGCGGGCTGCTGCGGACGCGCCAGCGCGCTGGGGTCCCTGCCGCGGATGTTGATCCGGTCCGTGACCGAAGAGCCGCCGCGCTGCGACGTCGCGATCAGCGTCAGCAGCAGGCAGAGCAGGAAGAAGACGCCGCCCACGATCGAGGTCGTGCGGGTGAGCAGGTCGCCGGCGCCCCGCGCGGTGAACAGGCTGCCGCCCCCGCCGCCGCCCATCCCGAGCGCGCCGCCCTCGGAGCGCTGCAGCAGGATGACGCCGGTCAGGATGATGCAAACGACGATCTGAACGCCGAGAAGAACGTTGAGCAGCATGGGTGCGAAGATGGGGTGCTGAAACGCCCGGCGGGAGCCCGGCTGAAAAGATCGCGGCGCTTTAGCATCAACCTCCCGCCATAGCTACAGCGCCCGGACGATCCCCAGGAAGTCCGCCGCCTTCAGCGACGCCCCGCCCACCAGCGCCCCGTCGACGCCCGGCACCTTCAGGATCTCCGCCGCGTTCGAGGGCTTCACCGAGCCGCCGTAGAGGATCGGCACCGCCGCCCCCTCGTCTCCGAAGCGGGTCAGCAGCGTCGCCCGCACAACCTGGTGGATCTCGTCGATCTCCTCCAACGTGGGGGTCAGCCCCGTCCCGATCGCCCACACCGGCTCGTAGGCGACCGCGAAGGCCCGCCCCCGCAGCGCCTCGGGCAGCGAGGTCGCCGTCTGCGCCCGCACCACGTCCGCGGCGTCGCCCCGGTCGCGCTGTTCCAGCGTCTCGCCCACGCACACGATCGGCTCCAGCCCTGCCCGCAGCGCCGCCTCGACCTTCCCCGAGATCAGCGCGTCGTCCTCGGTGTACGCCGTCCGCCGCTCCGAGTGCCCGAGCACCACCAGCGTCGCGCCTGCGTCCGCCAGCATCTCCGCGCTGACGTCGCCCGTGAAAGCCCCTTCCGCCTCCACATGGCAGTCCTGCCCGCCCACCAGCAGCGGCGTGCCCTGCACCGCCTGAGCCGCACGGTGCAGCAGCGTCGCCGGGGGGCAGATCGCCACCCGGGCCGCGGCCGGCTCCCGCTGCAGCTCGGCCGCCAGCGCGCGCGCCTCCTCGAGGTAGCTCTGCACCCCGAACATCTTCCAGTTGCCGGCGATCAGCTTGCCCGGTCGTTCTTCCGCCATTTCCGCTCCGTACCAGCCTCGCCTTGCCCGCCTGCGAGGCGCTCCACTATACCCGCCCGGCGTCCGGTCTCGGCCGCACCCGGATCAAGGACACCCGCCCCTCCATGCTCACCGCTCTGCGCGCATTCGCGAAGTCCAAGGCGGCCGTCGTGCTGCTGGGGCTGCTCATCGTCAGCTTCGCTGTATTCGGCATCGGCGACGTGTTCCAGAACCAAACCGGAGACTGGGTCGTCCGCGCGGGCTCGCGCAAGGTGGCCGCCGCCGAGTTCAGCCGCATCTTCGACAACGTGAAGGCCGAGGCGCAGCAGCAGGCCCAGCGCCCCATCAACAACCAGGAGGCGGTCGAGCGCGGCCTCCACCTGCGCGTGCTCAACGACCTCGCCCAGGCCGAGGCGCTCGCCGAGATCATGCGCCGCGCCGGCCTCGTCCCCGCCGACGAGCTGGTCGCCGCCGAGATCCGCAAGGCGCCCGTCTTCTTCGACGCCGTCTCCGGCCGCTTCGACGAGGCCGCCTACCAGCGCCAGCTCGCCGAGAACAAGCTGACGCCGGAGCGCTTCGAAGGCTTCCTGCGGGACGAGATCGCCCAGAGCCACTTCGTCGCCGCCGTCGTCGGCAACCTGCGCGCCCCCCGCGTCTACGCCGCAGCCGCCCAGGCCTTCGAGGGCGAGGTCCGCGACCTTTCCATGCTCATCGTCCACCCCGGCCTGGTGCAGGCGCCTCCCGCCCCCACCGACGCCCAGCTGACGGCCTTCATGCAGGAGAACGCCGAGCGCCTGCGCCGGCCGGAGATGCGCGCCCTCACCGTCGTCCGCTTCGACGCCGCCAACGTCGCCAGCCAGATCGTCGTCGATCCGGCGGAGGTGCAGCGCCGCTACGAGTTCCGCCGCGAGAGCCTGTCCACGCCCGAGCGGCGCACCCTCGTCCAGATCCCGGCCCGGACCGCCCAGGCCGCCGCCGACGCCGCCCGCCGCCTGCGCGCCGGCGAGGACCCCGCCGCCGTGGCTCGCGCGCTCGGCGTCGAGCCGGTCCGCTACAACGACGCCCCCCGCTCCGCCATCACCGACCGCCGCGTCGCGGAAGCCGCCTTCGCCCTGCAGCCGGGGCAGGTCAGCAACCCGATCCAGGGCGAACTGTCCCTGGCCGTCGTGAAGCTGCTGGGCGTCACCCCGGGCCGTCTCGTCGGCATCGAGGAGATCCGCCCCCAGATCGAGGCCGAACTCCGCGCCGAGGCCGCCGGCGAGCGCGTCTACGAGCTGGTCCAGAAGTACGAGGAGGCGCGCGAGTCGGGCGCCAGCATGGTCGACGCCGCCCGCACCGTCGGCGTGCCGGCCCTGTCGCTGGCCCCCGTCACCCAGGACGGCCGCGACCAGCGCGGCCAGCCCGTGCCGCTGGAGCCGCAGGTCCTGCGCGCCGCCTTCGACCTCTCCCAGGGCGGCGAGAGCGACGTCGAGGAGCTGGCCCGCGGCCGCTACGCCGCCGTCCGCGTGGAGCGCGTCCTGCCGGCCGCCCTCCCGCCGCTGGCGGAGATCCGGCCGCAGCTGACCCAGGTCTGGCAGGCGCGCGAGCTCAGCCGCCGAGTCCAGGCTCGCGCCGACGCCCTCGCCGCCGAAGCCCGTCGCGGCCGTCCGCTGCAGACGGTCGCCTCCGCCGCCGGCGCGCCGTTCACGACCGAGCGCGGGATCGTCCGCACCGCCCAGGGCGGCCGCGTCCCGCAGGACGTCCTCGGCGCCGCCTTCGCCGCAGGGAAAGGCGAGATCTTCCTCGCCCCGACGCAGGCCGGCGTCATCGTCGGCCGCATCGACGCCGTGCGCTCCACCCCCGCGCCCCAGCTCGCCGCCGGCCTCGAGCAGCGCCGCCAGGCCATGTCGCTCGACCTGATCCAGGACGTGGGCCGCCTGGTGCGCGTCTGGGCCCAGCGCGTCCTCAAGGTCCGGACCAATCCCGAGCGGGCCGCCCAGGCGCTGGGGGTCGATCCCGAGCAGCTGAAGCAGCAGCAGGGGGCGCCGGAGCCCGCCGGTTGATCGCGGAGCCCGGCTTCGACGCCTTCCGCTCGACGTACGAGGCCGGCCGGCCGCAGGTCGTCTGGACCCGCGTCGTCGACGACCTGGAGACGCCGGTCTCCGCCTTCCTGAAGGTGGGCGCCGGCCGCCCGTACGCCTTCCTGTTCGAGTCGGTGGAGGGCGGCGCCTGGCGCGGCCGCTACTCCATCCTCACGCTGGAGCCCGACCTCGTCTGGCGCTGCCGCGGCGACCAGGCCGAGGTCAGCCGCGCCGATGCTCTGGACCGCTTCGAACCCGCGGGCGACGCGCTGGAGAGCCTGCGCGCGCTCGTCGCCGCCTCGCGCATCGAGCTCCCCTCCGCCTTGCCTCCGATGGCCGCAGGCCTGTTCGGCGCCCTAGGCTACGACATGGTGCGCCTCGTCGAGCGGCTGCCCGAGGCGCCCCCCGACCCGCTCGACCTGCCTGACGCCGTGCTCGCGCGCCCCTCGCTGGTGGCGGTGTTCGACTCGGTGTTCCAGGAGATCATCCTGGTCAGCCCGGTCCGCCCCTCGGACACGTCCGCGGAGGACGCCTACGCCGCCGCGGAGACGCGGCTCGCGGGGCTCGAGGAACGCCTGCGGGCCCGCGCCGTCGCGCGTTCCGAGGCCGACCGGCCGATGGCGCCCGCCCCCGCCTTCGACAGCGCCGTCTCGCGGGAGCAGTACCGGGCCGTCGTCGAGCGCTCGAAGCGCTACATCGAAGCCGGCGACGTCTTCCAGGTCGTCCCGAGCCACCGCTTCGAGGCTCCCTTCGCCCTGCCGCCCTTCGCCCTCTACCGCTCGCTCCGCCGCCTGAACCCTTCACCCTACCTGTTCTACCTGGACCTCGGCGGCTTCCAGCTCGCGGGCTCCAGCCCCGAGATCCTCGTCCGCCTGCGTGACGGCAAGGTCACCATCCGCCCCATCGCCGGCACCCGCCGCCGCGGCGCCACGCCCGAAGAGGACCTGGCCCTCGAACGCGAGCTGCTCGCCGATCCAAAGGAGCGCGCCGAGCACCTCATGCTGGTCGACCTCGGCCGCAACGACGTCGGCCGCGCCGCCCTCCCCGGCTCCGTGCGCGTGACGGAGAGCTTCAGCGTCGAGCGCTACAGTCACGTCATGCACATCGTCTCGAACGTGGAGGGCGACGCGCCCGCCTCCGCCGACCCCGTCGACGTGCTGCTCAGCGCCCTGCCCGCCGGGACCCTCTCCGGCGCACCGAAGATCCGCGCCATGGAGATCATCAACGAGCTGGAGCTGCACAAGCGCGGCCTCGTCTACGCGGGCTGCGCCGGCTACATCTCTAGCGAGGGCCAGGTCGACACCTGCATCCTGCTCCGCACCGCGCTGGTGAAGGACGGCCGCGTCCACACCCAGGCCGGCGGCGGCGTCGTCGCCGACAGCGACCCCGACGCCGAATACGAAGAGACCCTCCACAAGTCGCAGGCCGTCCGCCGCGCGGCCGAAGAGGCTTGGCGCTTCGCCTAGCGCCGAGGCTGCCCGCGGTGTCTCCGGAGACAGGACAACCGGAGACAACCGAGGACATCCGGACCAGCCGGAGACATCCGCCTGTCCACCCCCCTCCCGGCCCAAGGTAAAAATGGAGGTCCAACCGCCCGCCGGCCGGAGATCTCCACTGACGCTCGCCCCGAACAAGCTGCTGTCGCCCGCGCCGAAAAGCGAGCGCGGAGCTGCGCACCCGGCGATCTATTCACCTGTTCGAGCCGCCGGACGGCGTCCGACATGTCTCCTGCCAGTGCTGGAGACAAAGCGCCGCCGTTCCAACCGGCGGTGCTCTCCGGTACAGGCTGCCGATGATCCTCGTGATCGATAACTACGACAGCTTCACCTACAACCTCGTCCACTACCTGGCCGAGCTGGGGGCGGAGACCGTCGTGCACCGCAACGACGCGCTCACGGTGCAGGACGCGCTGGCGCTCCGGGCCGAGGCCGTCCTGCTCTCGCCGGGTCCTTGCGCTCCCGATCAGGCCGGGATCTGCCTTCCCCTGCTCCGTGGCGCGCCTGAGGACCTGCCGATCCTCGGCGTCTGCCTCGGCCACCAGGCGATCGGCCAGGCCTACGGCGGAGACGTGGTCCGGGCGAAGAGCGTCATGCACGGCAAGACCAGCCCCATCCGCCACGAGGGCGAGAGCGTGTTCCGGGGACTGCGCGACGGCTTCACAGCCACCCGCTACCACTCCCTCGCCGTCGACCGCGCCACTCTTCCGGACGAGCTGAAAGTCACCGCCTGGACGGACGACGGCGAGATCATGGGCCTGCAGCACCGCGAGCGCCCGATCCACGGCGTGCAATTTCACCCCGAGTCGATCGCCACCGAAGGCGGCCACCAGATGCTGGCCAACTTCCTCGACCTCGCCGGCGTGAAGCGGCTCGCGGCCGCCTAGTGTCCGACGCTTTCAAGCCCCTGCTGACCAAGCTCGCCGACGGCGCCGCGCTCTCGGACGAGGACGCGCAGGCCTTCTTCGCCGCCTGCCTGCGCGGCGAGCCCACGCCGGCCCAGGTCGCCGCGGCCGTCACCGCCATGCGCTTGCGCGGCGAAACCGTAGGCGAGATCGCCGCGTGCGCCCGCGCCATGCGCGAAGCCGCCGTGGTGTTCGACGCCGGCTACGAGGTGGTCGACACCTGCGGCACCGGCGGCGACGGCCAGCACACGCTCAACATCTCCACCGCCGCCGCGCTCGTCGCCGCAGGCGGCGGCCTCAAGGTCGCCAAGCACGGCAACCGCGCGCTCAGCTCGCGCTCCGGCTCCTCCGACGTGCTGGCGGCGCTCGGCGTGAACCTCGACGCCACGCCCGCGCAGTCCAAGCGGGCGCTCGACGAGGCCGGCGTCTGTTTCCTCTTCGCCCCCGCCTATCACCGGGCCATGCGCCATGTGCTGCCGGTTCGGCAGGAGCTGGGTTTCCGCACCATCTTCAATCTTTTAGGCCCGCTTTCGAATCCGGCGCGCGCGAAGCGCCAGGTCCTCGGCGTCTACGACCCGCGCCTGCTCGAGCCGCTCGCCAGAGTGCTGGGCGCCCTCGGCGCCGACCGTGCCTGGGTCGTCCACGGCGGCGGCCTGGACGAGATCACCACGACAGCCCCTACCCAGGTGGTGGAGTGGCGCGAGGGCGGCGTGCGCCAGTTCACCGTCACCGCCGAAGCCGTCGGCCTGCCGACGGCCAGCCTGGACGATCTCCGGGGCGGCGATCCGGCCCAGAACGCCCGCGCGATCGTGGAGCTGCTGGGCGGCCGCCGCAGCGCCTATCGCGACGTGGTTCTGCTGAACGCCGGCGCCGCCTTCCTCGTCGCCGACGTCGTCGAGACGCTCCGCGAAGGCGTCGAGCGCGCCGCCGCCGCCATCGACGACGGCCGCGCCCGCGACGCCCTCGACCGGCTGGTGGCCGCCACGCATGGCTGACGTCCTCGCGCGCATCGCCGCCTACAAGCGCGACGAGGTCGCCGCCCGGAAGGCGGAGCGCACCCTCGCCGCCCTGGAAGCTGAAGCCGCGGCCGTCGAGCCGCCCCGCGGCTTCCGCGCCGCCCTCGAAGCCGCCGCGCGCCCGGGCCGCCCGGCGCTGATCGCCGAGATCAAGAAGGCGAGCCCCTCCAAAGGTCTTATCCGCCCGGACTTCGATCCGCCCGCTCTGGCTTCCGCGTACGCGGCCGGCGGCGCCGCCTGCCTGTCCGTGCTCACCGACGGTCCCAGCTTCCAGGGCCACGACAGCTACCTCGCCGCGGCCCGCGCCGCCGCGCCCCGCCCCTGCCTCCGCAAGGACTTCCTCGTGGACCCGTGGCAGGTGGCCGAATCCCGCGCCCTGGGCGCCGACGCCGTCCTCGTCATCCTGGCCATGGTCGACGACGGTCTCGCCGCCGATCTCCTGAGCGAGGCGGCGCGCTTCGGCATGGACGCGCTCGTCGAGGTGCACGACGCCGGCGAGATGAGGCGCGCCGACGCGCTCGGCGCCTCCCTTATCGGGATCAATAGCCGCGACCTGCGCACCTTTGACGTGGACCTCGCGGTGACCGAGCAGCTGGCCCCTGCGGCCCCTCGCGGCGCCCTGCTGGTGGCGGAGAGCGGCCTCTTCACGCCGGCTGATCTGGCGCGGGTCTCCGCCGCCGGGGCCGGCGCGGTCCTGGTCGGCGAGAGCCTGATGCGTCAACCGGACGTGGCTCGCGCCACCCGCACGCTGTTGGAGGTCGGCTAGTGCCCCGGCTCGGCCTCCGCCTCGCGCACCAGCAGCACGCCTGCGATCACGAGCCCGGAAGCCGCCAGCGCCACGGCGCCGCCCACCGCAGCGACCGTCGCCGCGTCCCCCCACGCCCGGCCGAAGGCGAGGCCGAGCAGGACGTGCGCCGTCACGTAGAGCGTGTTGCCCACGAAGTCCGCCGAGACGAAATGCGCCGGCGAGAGACGGCACATGCCGGACAGGCTGCTGATCCCGCCGTTCACGAACGGGACGAAGCGCGACGCGATCACCGTCAGGGTGGGCCGCCGCTTCAGCGACCGCTCCAGCCTCCCGAGCGACTGGAACCGGCTCACGCGTCGTTCCCAAACGGCGCGGCCGGTGAACCGGCGCGCCATGCCGTAGGTGGCCATGTCGCCCAGCACGTTCGCTGCGATGAGCACCGGCAGCAGGGCCTCGAGCCGGAAGTAACCCGCAGGCACCAGAGCGCCCGCGATCACGATCACCAGCGCACCGGGCGACGGCAGGCTCGCTCCCGCCGCGAACACCAGCAGGAACGCCGCGAGGTACCCGTAATCGGACAAGGCTGCGTGGATCAGT
>DASVVG010000116.1:0-17670 GCA_036386655.1 Caulobacteraceae bacterium
GCCGGAAGTGACGCGGGCGCACATCTGGGGGGCGCTGCAGGCGACGCGGCACACCGGCGTGGTGTTCGGCCCGGCGGACGACGGCGGATTCTGGCTGCTGGCGCTCAGCGCGCGGCGGGCGCGGACGGTGCGGCTGGCGGACGTTCGCTGGTCGAGCCCGCATGCGCTGGAGGACGCGCTGGCGGCGCTCGGCGGGGAGGCGGTGCTACTCGAGACCCTGCACGACGTCGACGACGGCCGCGCGCTGCGGGCCTGGCGCCGTCGAGCGGTCGAGGCGCGCGTCGATCACCGCCGCGCCTGAGGCGACGGCGTCGAGCGTCGGCGTGTCCGCGCCGAACATCTGCCGGTAGATCCAGTAGTTGGCCATCACGCGCTCGACGTAGTTCCGGGTCTCCGCGTACGGCAGGCTCTCGATGACCATCAGCGGGTCGGCATCGTCGCCCAGCGACTCGAGCGTCTTCAGCAGCGGGCCGCTGCCGCCGTTGTAGGCGGCCAAGGCGCGCAGCAGGTCGGCGCCCACGTAATCCTTGGCCAGCAGGTAGCTCATGTAGTCCTGGCCCACGCGCAGGTTGGTGGCGGGGTCGCGGAGCGCGCCGGCGCGGCGGTAGCGGGCTTCGCCGGTGAACCAGGCGGCGGTGGACGGCAGCACCTGCATCAGGCCGGTGGCGCCGGCGTGGCTGCGGGCGGCCGGGTTGAAGCGGCTCTCCTGGCGCACGATGGCGTAGACCAGCGCAGGCTCGAGCGTGAAGCCGCCGTGCGGGGCGAGCGTCGGGGTGGGGTAGTCGGTCGGGTCGAAGCGGCCGGCGTGGGCGTCCTGCAGCGCGGCCATCGGCGCGTCGAGGCTCATGGCCAGCGCGATCCACAGGCGCCGCTCGTCTTCGGTCTTGCAGAGCGCCAGCGCGGTGCGGAGCTCGACCGAGGCTTCGGCGACGAGGCCGACCTGCGCCAGCGCCGCGGCGCGGCGGGCGCGGACGTTGTCGCGCAACAGGCCCGAGAGGTCGACCTCAGGATCCTGGCGGCGGAAGGCGACGCGCTCGATGGAGGCCTCGCGGGCATGGAGCGGGCGCACCGCCGGCTCCAGGCCCAGCTGCCGTTCGGCGATGAGCCCGTAGAAGGTGGTGGGATAGGCTGCGGCCAGTCGCAGGAAGTCGGGCGCGAGCTCAGGCGAGCCGGCGGCGATCACCGAGCGAGCGGCCCAGAAGGCGGCGCCGGCGCGCAGCCAGTCGCTCTCGGTGTGGTCGCGGGTGACGGACTCGAAGCGGCGGACCGCCTCCGGGTAGTTGCGCAGCCGGAAGGCGGCGAGGCCGGCGATCCAACGCTCGCCCGAGGCGACGGCGGCGTCATAGGCCTGCTGCACCTCGCCGCCGTAGTAGAGCTCGCGGGCCATGCGGCCGCGGGCCGGATCCGCGGCGCGATCGGCGTCAGGGTCGTCCAGGGTCTCGAGCAGGGCCCAGCTGCGGGCGCTCGACATGGACGGCGGCGCCGCGGGGTCGGGCGCGCCGGCGGGCTGCCGCTTCTTCGCCAGGGCGTAGATCTTCTCGGCGCCGGTGAGGTCGCCGTACTGCTCGAGCCAGGCGTGCAGCTCTTCGTAGGTGGCGCGGTGGGCCGGGCTGAGCAGGCGGCGCAGCTCCAGGTGGCCCAGCAGGGCCTTGTCCGAGACCTTGGCGGCCTCGGCCTGTGCGGTGGCGAAGTCGCCCTTGTCGGCGGCCTCGAAGGCGGAGGCGTAGATCTGGGCGTCCCACGGAGAGAGGGCGCGCACGCCGGCGTTCGCGCGGTCGAGACCGCCCGAAGCCACCGCCGAGACGGCGGCGCACAGTGCTATGGCGTAGCGCCGCGCGACCTGCACCAAGTCCTCCTGCTTCACCTCGCCCCCCAGAGGCGAGCGACCCGACATGATCGGCTCTCGTGGTTGCCCGAGGGTTTATTCAGGCGGTTCCGGCGCTTCAAGTCGCGTGCCGAGCGCCAAAAGGTCTTGCCAGAACAGGCGCTTGGCTTGGGGTTGTCTCAAAAGAAAAGCAGGGTGGAGGGTCGGTAGAGCGGGTGTTTTCAGGGTTCCGTCATCGCTTACGCGTTCGAACCAGCGGCCCCGGATGCTGAGGATGCCGCCCTCCTGTTTCAGGACGGACTTCGAGGAGGCCGCGCCCAACAGCAGCAGGACTTTGGGGCGGATCAGGCTGATCGTGCGGTCGAGGAAAGGCTCGCAGACGCCCTGCTCCTGCGCGGAGGGGTTCCGGTCGCCCGGCGGCCGCCAGAACACGGTGTTGGTGATGAAGACCCGCTCGGTCAGGCCCGCCGCCGCCAGCGCCCGGTCGAGCAGCCGGCCGGCGCGCCCGACGAATGGCTCCCCCCGGGAGTCCTCCTCCGTGCCCGGGGCCTCGCCGATGATCACGACCTCGGCGTCCGGGCGGCCGCGGGCGAATACGGTCTGCCGAGCGCCGGTGGTGCGGAGGACGGAGCCCTGGAAGGCCTCCACGGCCGCCTTGAGGGAGTCCAGGTCGGACGCGGCGAGCGCCGCCTCCCGAGCCGCCATCACGGCTTCCGCCAAGTCCGCAGCCAGGGAAGAGGGCGCTTCCGCCCTGAGCGGGCTGGCCGGAGGCGGCGCGCTCGCGCGCAGCCGGCGCGCTCCCTCGGTGAGCCGGTCCTGCGGCGCGTCCTCGAAGCAGTCCTCCACGCCCGCGTCGCGCCAGAAGGCGAGCAGGCTCTCGACGGCGCGGTTTTCGGGGGAGGGCGTCACGGCCGGTTGTTAGCGCCGCGGCGCCAGCGTCGCGAGAGCGCGCAGGCCGCCCACCAGCACGACCGTGGCCGCGGTGATGACTGCGATCAGCACGAACACGGGCGCGAACAGGATCATCCAGGGGTCCTTCTGGAGGACCCTCAACTGCGCCGCGATGATCGGAAGCGGGTTCATCGGCGCTCCAGACGCGGCTTGACCGCCGCGAGGGCACCTTCGGATAACTCCGTACGTTGATCAACGCCGGCCCAGCGCCGCAGGGGAGCCGAATGGCCTTCGACGCCGAACGCGAGTCCATGGAGTACGACGTCGTCATCGTGGGCGGCGGTCCGGCCGGGCTCGGCGCGGCGATCCGGCTGAAGCAGCTGGCGGCCGAAGCCGGGACCGAGGTGTCGGTCGCGGTGCTGGAGAAGGGCTCCGAGATCGGCGCGCACATCCTCTCCGGCGCGGTGATGGACCCCATCGCGCTGAACGAGCTGCTGCCGAACTGGCGCGAGCTGGACGCGCCGCTCGACACCGCGGTGACGGCCGAGCAGTGGCTGGTGCTGGGCGAGCAGGGGGTGCTCGACATCGGCTGGCTGCCGATGCCGAAGTTCATGAGCAACCACGGGATGTACGTGGGCTCGCTGGCCAACTTCTGCCGCTGGCTGGCGACGCAGGCCGAGGGGCTGGGGGTCGAGATCTACCCCGGCATGGCGGCATCGGAGGTGGTCTACACGCCCGACGGGGCGGTGAAGGGCGTCGTCGCGGGCGTGTTCGGGGTCGGCCGGGACGGCGAGCGGAAGCCGGACTTCCAGCCGGGAATCGAGCTGCACGGCAAGTACACCTTCCTGGCGGAGGGGGTGCGGGGCTCGCTGTCGAAGCTGGTGATCGATCGGTTCGGCCTGAACGCCGACTGCGACGTGCAGAAGTACGGGATCGGGCTGAAGGAGCTCTGGCAGGTGCCGGACGGGACCTTCCGGAAGGGCCTGACGCTGCACTCGTTCGGCTGGCCGCTGGACTTCAGGACCGGCGGCGGCGGCTTCGTCTATCACTTCGGCGACAACTACGTGTCGATCGGGCTGGTGGTGCACCTGAACTATAGGAACCCGTACCTGTCGCCCTTCGACGAGTTCCAGCGCTTCAAGCATCACCCGAGCATCGCGCCGCATCTCGCGGGCGGGAAACGCATCGCTTACGGCGCGCGCGCTATCAGCGAGGGCGGCTGGCAGGCGGTGCCGAAGCTGAGCTTCCCCGGCGGCGCTCTGATCGGCGACAGCGCGGGCTTCGTGAACGTGCCGCGCATCAAGGGCAGCCACAACGCGCTGAAGACCGGGATGCTGGCGGCGGAGAGCGCGTTCGCGGCGCTGCAGGCGGGGCGGTCGGGCGACGAGCTCGCCGACCTGCAGGAGCGCTATCGCGGCTCCTGGGTGGCCCGCGAGCTCAAGGCGGTGCGCAACGTGAAGCCGCTCTGGACCAAGCTGGGGCTGGCCGGGGTGCCCTTCGCCGGCGTGGACATGTGGCTGACGACGCTGCTGGGCGGCTTCTCGCCGTTCGGCACGATGAAGCACAAGAAGACCGACGCGCAAGCCACTGAACCTGCAAAGAAACACAAGCCGATCGTCTACCCGAAGCCCGACGGAGTGCTGTCGTTCGACAAGCTGTCGTCGGTGTTCGTGTCGAACACCAACCACGAGGAGGACCAGCCCAGTCACCTCAAGTTGAAGGACCCGTCCATCCCGATCGCGGTTAACCTTCCGGTGTACGCGGAGCCGGCGCAGCGGTACTGTCCGGCGGCGGTCTACGAGGTCGTCGCGGACGAG
The DNA here is from genome assembly GCA_036386655.1 of Caulobacteraceae bacterium. Lineage (GTDB taxonomy): Bacteria > Pseudomonadota > Alphaproteobacteria > Caulobacterales > Caulobacteraceae > JAHWJX01. The sequence continues at coordinate 4,534 of DASVVG010000116.1, forward strand.
GGCGGCGGTAACCCTCGGTTCGTCATCAACGCGCAAAACTGCGTCCACTGCAAAACCTGCGACATCAAGGATCCGTCGCAGAACATCGTCTGGACCACGCCCGAAGGCGGGGGCGGCCCGAACTACCCGAACATGTGAGGCGGACGACTATGCGCGTGATCCTGGTCCTGCTGAGCGCCGTCGCCCTGACCGGATGCGCGGGCGCCTACGTCGGGGGCGACGTCGCGCCGGCGAAGGAGGCGGTCCGCGAGACCGGCCCCTACGGGCTGTTCCTGGCGGGCCACGCGGCGCTCGGGGACGGGCGCGCGCGGGAGGCCGAGGCGCTGTTCGCCCGGGCCGCGGCCGCTGCGCCCGGCAACGGCGTCGTCAGGGCGCGCGCCTTCCACGCCTCACTGGCCGCCGGTGATGTGGGCCGCGCCGCCGCCGCGCCGCTGGCCGAAGTCGAAGGCGACGACCAGAGCTTGGCCCGCCTGACGCGCGCCGTGGACGCGCTGGCTCGCGGGCAGGGCAAGCAGGCGCATGCGCTGCTGACCGAGCAGCCGCTGTCGGGCGCGCATGGGCTCACGGGCGGGCTGCTGCGGCCCTGGACTGCGGCGGCCGCCGGAAATTGGGAAGAGGCGCTGAATCCCGCCGGGGCGGACAGCGAGGCGCGGCGACTGGTGGCGGCGCTGGGCGAGATCGGTCGCGTGGACCTGCTGGAGCGGGCAGGGCGCCATGCCGAGGCTGAGGCGTTGGTCGCCGGCCTCAAGCCCGCCGAGGCCCCCGTGCAGACCGTGCTGCGGCAGGGGGCGTACCTCGAGCGGCGACGCAAGGGCGACCGCGCGGTGGCCCTCTACGAACAGGCGCTGAAGGCGCGGCCGTCGGACCTCACGCTGCAGGCGGCGCTTCGCCGAGCGCGCACGGGCGGCTCGCCGCCCGCGGCGCCGAGCCTGCGCCAGGGCGCCGCGCAGGCGCTGCTGGTGCCGGCCGTGGTGCTGGCCGGAGCGCAGCAGACCGAGGGGGCGTTGGCCTACCTGCGGCTGGCGCTGCACCTGGACCCCAAGATGGACGAGGCGTGGGTGACGCTCGGCGAGGTGCTGAGCGGTCAGCGCGACCTCGAGGGCGCCCGCAGCGCCTTCCTGAAGCCGGCGCCCGGCTCCCCGCAGTTCGCCGCCGCCCGCGCGCGGCTGGCGTACGTGCTGCAGGAGCAGGGACGCACCGAGGAAGCGCTGCAGGCCGCCCAGTCGGCCGCCGCGCTGGCGCCGTCGGAACTGGCGCTTCAGTCGACCTACGGCGCATTGTTGATGGAGGTGGGCCGCAACGACGAAGCGGTGACCCTGTTCGACCGCCTGCTGGCGAAGGACGCGGCGGACGACTGGCGCACCTGGTACCTTCGCGGCACCGCGCACGAGCGCGCCGGCCGCTGGAACGACGCCCAGCGAGACCTGCAGCACGCGCTGAAGCTGGCGCCGGAAGAGCCCGAGGTGCTGAACTACCTCGGCTACAGCTGGGTCGATCGCGGGGAGCGGCTCCAGGAGGCGCTCGGCATGATCGAGCGCGCGGTGCAGCTGCGGCCGCGCTCCGGCGCGATCGTGGATTCGCTCGGCTGGGCCAAGTACCGGCTGGGCCAGTTCGAGGAGGCGGTGGAGCTGCTCGAGCGAGCGGCCGAACTGGAGCCCGGCGACCCAACCATCAACGACCACCTGGGCGACGCCTACTGGCGCACCGGCCGCAAGGTGGAGGCGCACTTCCAGTGGCGGCGCGTGCTGACGCTGGAGCCCGAGCGGGAGGTCCGCGCCGCGGCCGAAACCAAGCTGGCCTCGGCCGTGGGGCCCGACGCCGTGTCGCGGGCGGTCGCCGTCCGGCCGTGATCGCGGAGCGGCTCGCGCCGGCCAAGGTCAACCTGTTCCTCCACGTCGGACCCGTCCAGCCGGACGGCTACCACCCGCTGGCGAGTTGGGCGGCGTTCGCCGACATCGGGGACCGGCTGACGCTGGAGCCGGCGGCGCGCTGGTCGTTCGAGACGACCGGCCGGTTCGGCGAGGAGATCGCCGGCGAAAACCTCGTGGAGCGGGCGCTACGGGCGCTGTTCGAGCGGCTCGAAGCGGCGCCGCCGCCGATGAAACTCACGCTGGAGAAGACCCTGCCCGTCGCTGCGGGACTCGGCGGCGGCACCAGCGACGCGACCGCGGCCCTGCGGCTGGTGAACGCTGCGCTGTCGGACCGGGCCGCCGAGGCCGTGCTCGAGGAGATCGCAGCCGGGCTCGGGGCCGACGGCCCCGTGTGCCTGACGGGCGTCGCCACGATCATGCAGGGCCGCGGGGAGCGGCTCTCGCCCGCGCCTTCGACACCGCCGCTTCCCGTGGTCCTGCTGAACCCCGGCGCGCCCGCCCCGACCGGCGCGGTCTACCGGGCCTACGACGGTGCCGGCGTGCCGGGCGGCGCGGACCTCCCGGCGCTGCCGCAGGCCTTGGAGAGCGTGGAGGCGGTGGTCGCCGCGCTGGGCCCTTGCCGCAACGACCTCGAAACGCCCGCGATTTCCGTCGCGCCCGCGGTCGCGGAGGCGCTGGCGCTCGCGCGCTCGGCGCCGGAGACCCTGCTGGCCCGCATGTCCGGATCGGGGGCGACCGTCTTCGTCCTCTGCGCGAACGACGTGGGCGCGCGTTCGCTGGCGCTGCGCCTGTCGGGCGCGCGTCCGAGCTGGTGGGTGGCGGCGGGACGGCTCTCCGGCTGATCACGAAACCGTGATCAACAGCAACCCTGCCTCTGCCGCAGGCGCTAAGTGTGGACGCTCGCGGCTCCCGCCGCGGCCCCATTCGAGAGAGGACCGCTATGAACGTGACCCGTTTCATGACCGCGGCCGCCGCCGCCGCGCTGATCGCCGGGCCGGTCGTGGCCCAGACGACGAGCCAGACCACGACGCAGACCGGCACGACGGCCAGCACCACGCCCGAAGACGACGCCGCCGACACCACGACCAGCACCACGTCGCAGAGCACCAGCTCGATGGGCTCCACGAACGCGGGCGGCACCATGGGCGCCACGGCCAGCGGCAACGCGAACGCCGGCGGCACGACGGGCGTGACCGCCAGCGGCAACATGAACGCGGGCGGCAACACCGGCGCGATGAACGCCGGCGGCGCGATGACCAGCTCCACCGGCGCCGTGCTGACCGCCAACGCGCCGATCCCCGACACCCCCGAGAACCGCGCCCGCTACGGGCAGCCGGAATCCAACGCCGGCAAGCGAACCCTCGGCGAGGGCCCGGTCTCGCAGCTGCGCCGCAGCCGCTGAGGCCCACACGTAGTTTCCTGAGTGCCTGAGCGGGCGGAAGCTGGAGCTTCCGCCCGCTTCTTCATGGGTCGAGCCGAGGCCGGCGCTCGGCTTCCCTTTCGGGACGGGCGGCCCTATTCCCGGCGGCCATGGCCGCCAAGGGACCGCTCTCCTTCCAGGACCTGATCCTGACGCTCCACCGCTACTGGAGCGAGCAGGGGTGCCTGATCCTGCAGCCTTACGACATCGAGGTGGGCGCGGGGACGCTGCACCCGGCGACCGTGCTGCGCGCGCTGGGGCCGAAGGAGTGGCGCGCAGCCTACGTGCAGCCCTCGCGGCGGCCGGCGGACGGGCGCTACGGCGAAAACCCGAACCGGCTGCAGCACTACTACCAGTACCAGGTGATCCTGAAGCCGAACCCGGAGAACCTGCAGGCGCTGTATCTGGGCTCGTTAAAGGCGATCGGGATCGACCCGCTGCTGCACGACATCCGGTTCGTCGAGGACGACTGGGAGAACCCGACCGTCGGGGCCTGGGGCCTCGGCTGGGAGGTCTGGTGCGACGGGATGGAGGTGACCCAGTACACCTACTTCCAGCAGGTGGGCGGGCTCGACGTGGAGCTGGTTTCCGGCGAACTGACCTACGGCCTCGAGCGGCTGGCGATGTACGTTCAGGGCGTCGACAACGTCTTCGACCTGAAGTTCAACAACGCGGGCGTGACGTACCGCGAGGTGTTCCTGGAGAACGAGCGCGAGCAGTCGGCGGCCAACTTCGAGGGCTACGACGTCGACGGGCTGAAGCGGCGGTTCGAGGACATGGAGCGGGAGGTGGCGCGGCTGCTCGGGATGACGGGGCCGCAGGGGCAGGCGCTGGTGCTGCCGGCCTACGACCACGTGCTGAAGGCCAGCCACCTGTTCAACCTGATGGACGCCCGCGGAGCGATCGCGGTGGCCGAGCGCCAGAGCTATATCGGCCGCATCCGCGATCTGACGAAGGCGTGCGCGAGCGCCTGGGTCGAGCACGAGCGGGCGGCGGCCTAACGACATGCCCGAACTGCTGCTGGAAATCTTCTCGGAGGAAATCCCCGCGCGCATGCAGGCGCAGGCCGCGCGCGACCTGGAACGCATGGCCGGGGAGCGGCTGTCGTCCGCCGGGCTGGAGGTGCGGGATCTGCGCGCGTTCGCGGGGCCGCGGCGGCTGACGCTTGTCGCCGAGCTGCCGGCGGGGACCGCGGACGTCGCCGAGGAGATCAAGGGGCCGAAGGCGAACGCGCCGGAGCAGGCGCTGGCCGGATTTCTGCGCAAGACGGGGCTCACGCGCGAGCAGCTGGTCGAGCGAGACGGCGTGCTGTTCGCAACGGTCGACAAGAAGGGACGCCCGACGCCTGAGATCGTCGCGGAGGCAGTCCAGGCGATCGTCCGCGGCTTTCCCTGGCCAAAGTCCATGCGGTGGGGCGGCGGGAGCCTGCGGTGGGTGCGCCCGATCAAGCGCTTCCTCTGCACGTTCGGCGGCGAGGTCGTGGCGTTGGAGGTCGAGGGGATCGCCTCGGGCGACCTCACCGAGGGGCACCGGTTCATGGGTTCGGGCGCGCCGTTCGCCGCACGTACCTTCGCCGACTACGCCGCGGGTCTGGAGGGCGAACGCGTCGTGCTCGATCCCGAGGAGCGCCGGCGGCGCATCCTGGAGGGCGCACGCGCGGTGTGCGCGGAGCGGGGGCTGGGGCTGGTCGAGGACGACGGGCTGCTGGACGAGGTGACCGGCCTGGCTGAATGGCCCGTGCCGATCCTGGGCGAGATGGACGCGGGCTTCCTGGACCTGCCGCCGGAGGTGATCCGCACCTCCATGCGCGCGCACCAGAAGTACTTCGCCGTCCGGGACCCCAAAGGGGAGGGGCTGGCGCCGCACTTCGTGGCCGTGGCCAACATCGAAGCCAAGGACGGCGGGAGCGCGATGGCGGCGGGGTACGCGCGCGTGCTGTCGGCTCGGCTGAACGACGCGCGCTTCTTCTGGGACGAGGACCGCAAGGTCCCGCTGGAGCAGCGGCTGGAGAAGCTGCGGGGCGTCACCTTCCACGCGAAGCTCGGGACGCTGTCCGAGCGCGTGGAGCGCATCAGCGCGCTGGCCAAGGAGCTGGCGCCGCTCGTGGGCGCCGACCCCGCGAAGGCCGCGGAGGCGGGGCGGCTCGCCAAGGCAGACCTCGCGTCTGGCATGGTGGGGGAATTCCCGGAGCTGCAGGGCCTGATGGGCGGCTACTACGCGCGCCAGCAGGGGCTCGATCCCGAGGTGGCCGACGCGATCCGCGATCACTACCGGCCGCAGGGGCCGCAGGACGCCGTTCCGAGCGCGCCTGTGTCGGTCGCCGTGGCGCTGGCGGACAAGCTCGACACGCTGGTGAACTTCTTCGCCATCGAGGAGAAGCCGACGGGCTCGAAGGACCCGTTCGCGCTGCGTCGCGCGGCGCTGGGCGTGATCCGCATTATCCTGGAGGGCGGGCTCCGGCTGAGCCTGACGCAGGCGCTCGAGCGCGTCCGGCTGGCCGAGCAGATCCGCGCCGTCCAACCCGCCGGCGAGCAGCCGAAGGCGGCGCGCCAGTACGCGCCCGAGCTGCTGGCCTTCTTCGCCGACCGGCTGAAGGTGCTGCTGCGCGAGCAGGGGCGGCGGCACGACCTCGTCGACGCGGTGTTCGCGCTGGGGGACGACGACCTAGTCCGCATCGTCGCGCGGGTGGAGGCGCTGGACGGACTGCTCGGGACCGACGACGGGACGAACCTGCTGGCCGGCTACCGGCGGGCGGTGAACATCCTGAAGGCCGAGGCGAAGAAGACGGGCGAGCGCTACGACGGCGGGGCGGTCAACATGAGCGGCGCGCCGAACGAGGAGCGGGCGCTGATGCACGCCCTCTCCGACAGCCGCAAGGCGTTCGAGGAGAAGCTGGCGGCGGAGGATTTCGCGGGCGCGGTGCAGGAGCTGGCGCGGCTGCGGCAGCCGGTGGACCTGTTCTTCGACAAGGTGCTGGTGAACGATCCCGATCCCGCGATGCGCAAGAACCGGCTGCAGTTGCTGGCCGAGGTGCGCCGCGCGATGAACAAGGTGGCGGATTTCTCGTTGATTGCGGGCTGAGCGGCCCAGCTTCGCTCTCCCGACAACCTGTTTCAGCAGAGGCGTGATGGCGTTGGATGCGGCGGCCGTGAGCACCCGGTGGGTCTATGCGTTCGGAGGCGGCAGCGCGGACGGCGACGCCTCGATGAAGAACCTGCTGGGCGGCAAGGGCGCGAACCTGGCCGAGATGAGCAGCCTGGGGCTGCCGGTGCCGCCGGGCTTCACCATCACCACCGAGGCCTGCGTCCACTACTACGCCAACGGGCGCAGCTATCCGGGCGAGCTCGATGCGCAGGTGCGGGCCGGGCTGGCCCGGGTCGAGCAGCTGACGGGGAAGCGGTTCGGCGATCCGGCGAACCCGCTGCTGGTCTCGGTGCGCTCGGGCGCGCGGGCGTCGATGCCAGGAATGATGGACACGGTCCTGAACCTCGGGCTGAACGACCAGACGGTCGAAGGGCTCGCGCGGCTGTCCGGCGATAGACGTTTCGCTTTCGACAGTTATCGCCGCTTCATCCAGATGTACTCGAACGTCGTGCTGGGCCTGGAGCACCACACGTTCGAGGCGATCCTCGACGACCATAAGGAGCGGCTCGACGTCACCGTCGACACTGACCTCACGGCCGAGGACTGGGAGCGGGTGGTCGCCGACTACAAGGAGGCGGTGGCGCGCGGGATGGGCGCCCACTTCCCGCAGGATCCGGAGGACCAGCTGTGGGGCGCGGTCGGCGCCGTGTTCGCGAGCTGGATGAACGACCGGGCGAAGTTCTACCGCCGCATGCACGACATCCCCGAGAGCTGGGGCACGGCGGTGAACGTGCAGTCGATGGTGTTCGGCAACATGGGCGAGACGAGCGCCACCGGCGTGGCGTTCACGCGCAACCCGTCGACGGGCGAGGCCAAGCTCTACGGGGAGTTCCTGATCAACGCCCAAGGCGAGGACGTGGTCGCCGGCATCCGCACGCCGCAGTCGCTGACCCGCGCCGCGCGCGAGGAGATGGGCGAGACGGCGCCCTCGATGGAAGAGGCGATGCCCGAGGTCTTCGGGCAGTTCCGCGAGGTGGTGGAGCGGCTGGAGCGCCACTACCGCGACATGCAGGACATCGAGTTCACGGTGGAGCAGGGGCGGCTCTACATGCTGCAGACCCGCTCGGGGAAGCGCACCGCCAAGGCGGCGCTGCGGGTGGCGGTGGAGATGGCCGCGGACGGGCTGATCTCCGAGGAGGAGGCGGTGGGCCGCGTCGAGCCCGCCTCGCTCGACCAGCTGCTGCACCCGACGCTCGATCCGGACGCCGTGCGCGAGGTGGTGGCGGCAGGGCTGCCCGCCTCGCCCGGCGCGGCCACGGGCAAGGTTGTCTTCGACGCGGACGAGGCGGAGCGGCTGGGCACGGCCGGCGAGGCGGTGATCCTGGTCCGCGAGGAGACCTCGCCGGAGGACATCCACGGCATGCACGCGGCGCGTGGGATCGTCACCGCGCGCGGGGGCATGACCAGCCACGCGGCGGTGGTGGCGCGCGGGATGGGGCGGCCGTGCGTGTCGGGCGCCGGCGAGATCACCATCGACGCGAAGGCGGGCGCGTTCACCGCGCGCGGCCGCGTGTTCAGGGCCGGCGAGGTGATCACCATCGACGGCTCGCGCGGCGAAGTGCTGGCGGGCGCGGTGACGATGATCGAGCCGGAGCTCTCCGGCGACTTCGCTCAGCTGATGGAGTGGGCGGACCGGGCGCGGCGGCTGAAGGTGCGCGCCAACGCGGAGACGCCGCTGGACGCGCGCACCGCGCGGCAGTTCGGCGCCGAGGGCATCGGCCTCTGCCGCACCGAGCACATGTTCTTCGACGAGGACCGGATCGCCGCCGTACGCGAGATGATCCTGGCCGACGACGAGGCCGGACGGCGCGCGGCGCTGGCCAAGATCGCGCCGTTCCAGAAGGGCGATTTCCTCGAGCTGTTCCAGATCATGGAGGGGCTGCCGGTCACGGTGCGGCTGCTCGATCCCCCGCTGCACGAGTTCCTGCCGCACACGGAGGAAGACCTGCGCATGGTGGCGGAGGCGACCGGCCTCGACGCCGGCAAGCTGATGCGCCGCGCCAAGGAGCTGCACGAGACCAACCCGATGCTGGGCTGGCGCGGCTGTCGGCTCGGGATCGCCTTCCCCGAGATCTACGAGATGCAGGTCCGCGCGGTGCTCGAGGCTGTGTGCGAGCTGGCCAAGCGCGGCAAGCCGCCGCTGCCGGAGATCATGCACCCGCTGGTGGCCAAGAAGGAGGAGATGAAGTTCCTCCGCGAGCTGACCGACCGCGTGGCGAAGCAGGTGATGGCCGAGCAGGGCATCGAGGTGGCCTACCTCGTCGGCACCATGATCGAGCTCCCCCGTGCGGCGATCACCGCCCACCAGCTGGCGGAGCACGCCGAGTTCTTCTCCTTCGGCACCAACGACCTGACGCAGACGACCTTCGGGATCAGCCGCGACGACTCCGGCAAGTTCCTGCCGCATTACGTGGAGAAGGGCATCTTCGAGAAGGACCCCTTCGTCAGCCTCGACCAGGAGGGCGTCGGGGCGCTGGTCGAGATCGCGGTGGAGCGGGGCAGGCAGACGCGGCCAGACGTGAAGCTCGGCATCTGCGGCGAGCACGGCGGCGATCCAGCCTCGATCCACTTCTGCGAGCGGGCCGGTCTCGATTACGTCAGCTGCTCGCCGTACCGCGTGCCGATCGCGCGGCTCGCGGCGGCGCAGGCGGCGCTGAAGGCGCGGCGGACATGAGCGGGGTGCGGGAGGGCGGCTGCCGGTGCGGGGAGCTGAGGTTCCGCGCAGATGGGGAGCCGCTCGTCACGGCGGCCTGCCATTGCACCGGCTGTCAGCGCATGACGGGAAGCGCCTTCTCGCTGACGTCCATCTATCCCGAGGCCGCGTTCGCGGTGATCGCCGGCGAGCCCGTCATCGGCGGCGCACGCGGGGCCGACACGCACCACTACTTCTGCCCCCGCTGCATGAGCTGGGTGTTCACGAGACCTCAGGGCATGGGCGAGATCGTCAACGTCCGCTCGACGATGTTCGACGCCGTGCCGCCGGAGCCGCCGTTCCTGGAGACCTACACGAGCGAGAAGCTGCCTTGGGCGGAGACCGGCGCCGCGCACAGCTTCGAGGTCTATCCGCCGCCGGAGCGCTTCCCCGAGCTGCTGGGGGAGTACGCGGCCACCCGCAGCGGGGGAGACAGGCCATGAGCGCGATCTGGCGCGACGGGAAGCATCCCGTGACCGCCGGCGGAGGCGAGGGCGTGACGCGCGGGACGCTGATCCAGCAGCTCGGGATCGAGTTCCTGGAAGCGGGCGACGACTGGCTGAAGGGCCGCATGCCGGTGGACGAGCGCACGCACCAGCCGTTCGGGGTGCTGCACGGCGGCGCCTCGGTGGCGCTGGCGGAGACGCTGGCGTCGTGGGCGGGCACCTGCGCGGTGGGCGCCGACAGCATCTGCGTGGGCATGGAGATCAACGCCAACCACGTCCGGCCGGTGAGCGAGGGCTGGGTCTATGGCGTGGCCCGCCAGGAGGCGGCGGGGCGCACGACGCAGGTGTGGTCCATCCGCATCACGGACGAGCAGGACCGGCTGGTCTGCATCTCGCGGATGACGCTCGCGGTGGTGCCGCTGCAGGGGCGGCTGAAGCCGCACGGTTAACGGCGGCTTAGCCAAGCTCGGGCGGTTAACCGGCGGGTAAGCTCCGAGTGGCATAAAAGTCGCGCTTCCACAGCGTCGGCGTGACCTTGCTGCCGCACCACCTTTTCGCCCCGAATCCGGAGCGAAACCGACCCGGCCGCTCAGTTGCGGCCGAGCAAAGGACCTCCCCATGAAGATCATGCTTTCCGCCGCGGCCGCGGCCGCCGCCCTGTTCGCCGCCGGCGCCGCTTCGGCGCAAGTCGCGCCGCTGTACGGCTCCATCGGCTACACGCACTACGGCGCGGAAGTCGACGGCGAAGAACTCGACCTCGGCGCGATCACCGGCCGCATCGGCACCCGCTTCCACCCGAACTTCGCGGTGGAAGGCGAGGGCTCCTTCGGCGTGCGCGACCACGAGGAGTCCGCCGGCGGCCTTACCCTCTCGGTCGGCCTGAACCACCAGGTGATCGGCTACGCGGTCGGCTTCCTGCCGGTGTCCCCGGCGGCCGAGCTGTTCGCCCGCATCGGCTACGGCGTGACCGACATCGAAGCCGAGATCACCGGCCCCGGCTTCTCGGGCAGCGAGTCGGAGAGCGAAGGCACCCTGGCGCTCGGCGCCGGCGGCCAGTTCTTCTTCGACGGCGTGAACGGCGTCCGCGCCGAGTACACCCGCTTCGATTTCCAGGACGGCGGCGACATCGACTCGGTGGCGATCAGCTACGTCCGTCGCTTCTAAGCTTCGGAAGCCCGAACTGAGGACGGCGCGCTCCGCGAGGGGCGCGCCGTTCGCGTTTCAGCCGACCGCGTCGGGCAGAAGAGGCAGGGACAGCCCGCCGACCGGGCGTGCCCCGAGCAGTTCGCGCCGGAAGCGGAAGAGCTCCGCGGGCCGGCCGCCGGTGCCGATGTCGAAGCGGTTCAGCCCCTCGACCAGGCCGGTGCGTTCGACCGCGCGGCGGAAGTTCTGCTTGTGCAGGGGCACGCCGGAGATGGCCTCCACGACCCGCTGCAGCGCAGAGAGGGTGAAGGCCTCCGGCAGCATCTCGAAGACCACCGGACGGTACTTCAGCTTGCCCCGGAGGCGGCTCAGCGCGGTGGCCAGGATGCGGCGGTGGTCGGACAGCATCGGCTCGCCCAGGCCAGCGAGGGGCGGAGCGGCGGCTCCGCGGTCGCGCGCGGCTTCCGCGGCGAGGCCGGCCTCGTAGAGCAGCTCGTAGCGCTCCAGCACGCGCTCCTCGTTCCAGGGCGCGCCGTCGAGCGCGAACAGCAGGCGGGCGCGGGAGAGGCGGCTGTCGCGGACGTCGCCCCGCGCCTCCGCGATCCACGCGCGTAGCGGCGGCGCGATGCACTCGTCGACCAGCGCGGGGCGGCCGGCGCGCCAGTCCTCCCATGGGAAGAAGCGGGCGTAGGAGGCCCAGACGGTGTCCGGGGCGCGGGTGTCCTCGGCCTCCGGCGTGACCGCGAGGTAGCCGACGGAGATCACGCGCGGGCGGCGGCCGCCGTCGGGCGCCGCCCCCATGTCGGCTAGCGGCGCGTCCCGGCCCTGATCGCCGAAAGTGTAGAGCTGCTCGACGTAGCCCAGCCGGAATCGGGTCTGCTCGGTCACGAACTCGCGCATGGCCAGCTCGAAGGTGCGGTGACCCTGGGGGTCGAAGGGGCCGAAGGGCAGGCCCGCGTGGGGCGCTCCCTGGGGCTGGACCGTGAGCGCCAGCAGCTCGCCGTCGCGAACGGCCACCACCACCGCGGAGAGGCCGATGACGACGGTCACGCGGCCTCGGTCGGCCAGCGGGCGGGAAGGTCGAAGGGGCGTCCCTCCCAGCAGGCCTCCCCGCGCCCGATCCAGGCGGCGGCGTCGACCATGCGCCCGCCGCGGCCGAGCATGTCGTCCGCCAGCGCGACGATGCGGCGGTTGGGACAGGCGGTGCGGGACGCCTGACGGAGCGCGAAGGCGATGTCGCGCTCGCGGACCTCCGGGTTGCGCTCGCAGGCGAGCACGAAGGCGGTGGCGGTGGAGCGGCTGACGCCGGCCCAGCAGTGGACCAGGAGCGGTTGCGCCTGGTCCCAGGTCGCGCCGAAGTCGAGGATGGCGCGGACGGTGTCGGCGTCCGGCGGGATCATGCCCTCGGCGGGCTCCGGGATGTCGTGGACGCCCAGGCGCAGGTGCCGCTCGGGTTGGTAGCCCTCGAGGCAGCCGATCAGGCTGGTCGGGTCGAGCAGGGTGATGACGTGGCTGGGCCTGCGCTCGGCGACCACGGCCTCCACGTGGCTCAGGGGGCAGACGATCAGCGTCACGCTCACTCCGTCGAGAAGGCGGCGGCGCCGGACTCCAGGCCCGTGGCGCCCGCCAGCACATGGAACCGGGCGAGATAACGCTCCTGCGCGGCGGCGGGGGCCAAGGGCTCCACGTGGGGGGCGTAGCCCTCCGGCGGGCGGCCGAAGAAGCGCTCCGACTCTTCGGGCGTGAAGCCGGCGAGCCGCACCGCCTCGTAGTAGGCGCAGGCGCGATCCGCGCGCTTGATCAGGGCCTTGATCTCGGCCGGCGTCTTCGGCGGCAGGCCGAAGCGGATGTGGATGGCCCGCCCCAGTCGGTCCTCGAACACCTTGTAGTCGAGGCCGAGCGCCGCCTTAAACGGCGAGATCATGTCGCCGATCACGTACTCGGCCGCGTCGTGGAGGAGGGCGGCCATGCGCCAGCGGGGCTCCAGGCCCGGCTCGAAATGCGCTGCGAGGTCCTCCACCACCAGGCTGTGCTGGGCGACGGAGAAGGCGTGGTCGCCGACCGTCTGCCCGTTCCAGCGGGCCACCCGGGCGAGGCCGTGGGCGATGTCCTCGATCTCGATGTCGAACGGGGAGGGGTCGAGGAGGTCCAGGCGGCGGCCGGAGAGCATCCGCTGCCAAGCCCGGACCGGCTCGCTCTTCTCGCGACTCTGGCGCAGCCCTTTCGCCACCCGACCGTTTCCTGCTTAGAAGAAAGACAGACCGTTGGCCCATCGGGGAGCCGAGTTCAACGGCCGCAGATCGGAGAAGGCAGTTCCCATGTCCCTGTCCCGCATCGTCATGCGCCTGGCGCGCAACCCGGGCACCGAGTTCGCCGACGGCGACGACCACCGCGGCTATACGCTGACGGCGCCGCTGACGG
>DASVVG010000117.1:0-1610 GCA_036386655.1 Caulobacteraceae bacterium
CCCGGTCGCTACCGCGCCATTCGCCGCCGAGTTCGGAAGGGCCAAAGTCGAGCTTAGCCCCAATGCTGTTCACTTTGCGAGCTGGATTGCGGCGTTGAAATCCAGCCGAATGGTCGGCTGTGGTGCGCGGGGGCGCAGCGGGTAGCTGCTCATCTTGCGTTTGACCCCGCGCGGCACCTGCCGGCCACGGCCGCTCACCGCGCGCTCTTCGAGGATTTCGCCCAACACCGCGTCATGCAGGGCGCGCCTGGCCCGAGGGGGAAAGCGCGGCGAACAGCGGCACCTTGCGGCGGACCACGCGCACCGCGTGCGAGAAGGAGAGCCGGTCCGGGTCCTCGTCGGCCTTCAACGCCGCTTCGTGCATCAGGCCACGCACCGCGAAATGCGCCAGCAGCAGGCCCCAGACCTCCTGCCGGGCCAACTCGGGGGTCTTGCTGCGCAGCACCGCCCGCGCCCCGCGCAGTTGCGTCTTCAGCTCGGCCAGGGCGCCTTCGATCTCCCAACGCTCGTGGTAGAGCGTGGCCAGTTCGGCGGCGGGCGCCCGCGCCGGGTCCAGGATGGTGGTCAGCAGCCGATACAACGGCTCGGCCCCGGCGACGCCCTCCAGCCGGTACTCCACCACGCGCACCCGGGTGCCGTTGGTCCCATGGCGGCGGTCCTTGTCGCTGGGAAAGACGGTCGTCAGGTAGGACCCGTCGGGCAGCGCCGCCTCGCGCGGCAGCCGCAGGTTGTGCTTCCCCCGCCAGAGTAGGTCGGCGCCGGTGGCCGACGCCGCCTGCCAGAGCGCGTGGCCGAAGAACTGCCGGTCGGCCAGGCACAGCATGCCCGGCCGCAGCGCCGCCAGCGCCGCATGGGCCAGCGTCGTCTCGCCCTCGGCGAAGCGGCCCAGGCGGGCGCCGAACAACACGTGCGTGCCGTTCTCGACCAGGGCCACGAAGCGCAGCTGCGGGAAGGCGCTCTCGCCGCGGCTGGCTCCCGGACAGCCGAAAGCGGCGCGGTTCGCCTCGGTGTCGGCCACGTCCAGGCAGGAGCCGTCCAGGCTGACCAGGCGCCAGTCCCGATACCACGCCCCCCTGCTGGCGCGCGTCGCGATCGGCCCGACCACTTCTTCGTACAACCGGCGCAGCGGCGCCTCGCCCAGGCGGGTGCGGGCCTGCGAGATGCCGCTCCGGCCCGCCACCTTGACCGCCTCGGCGCCCCAGAGCCAGCGCAGCCCCTCCAGCAGGCAGCGCAAGACCTCGCGGGTGCCGGAGCCCATGTAGAGCGCCAGGGCGATGGCGTAGTAGACCATCACCTGCGCCGGCAGGTTCCGCTCGCGCTCGCTCGCCTTGCCGGTCTCGGCCAGGATCCGGCGCACCCGCTCGGGCGGCACCGCCCGGGCGATCACGCCGAGACTGATGTTGTCGCTCAGACGGACGCCGGACGGTAGGCCGGCAGGAACACCGGCCATCGCTGCCGATCCCGCGTCACCAAGCCGGCAGGTTATGACCCTTGCCGGCCAAAGTGAACAGCATTGGGGTTAACCGGCGCTTAATTCCTGGCAAGGCGGAGCGCGCCCGAGCTGCGTGACACCTTGGATCCAACAGTCTTCGGAAGCGCTTGCATCTCCG
>DASVVG010000118.1:0-8222 GCA_036386655.1 Caulobacteraceae bacterium
AGGTCAACCCGCCGGGTCCGGGGACTCCTCTGGTTCGGAGCCCGCCCGCCGCCCGCCGCACAGCACCGGCTAGCCCCTAAGAAGGGCGCCGACCGGGGGCGGACGTCCAACGAACCGTGCGGAGCGCCTCCTGTCGCTCACTCAACCCAACCCGCTCGCCTCCGGCTTCGCACCCGGAGGAGGGCGACACGAAGCGCTCCGCAGCCCTCCCACGCCCGCCCCGGCGCCGGAGACGCACGGCGCGTGCTCGCCGTCGCTCACGGACATAAAGATATCTTTATATCCTCATTGCCGGGCGCGGTTCCGCTCGCTATATCGCCGCCTTCCCGAGAAGCCGGAGCCCGCCATGGCCGACTACGTCGTCAGAGATCTCTCCCTCGCGCCCTGGGGCCGCAAGGAGATCGAGATCGCCGAAACCGAGATGCCGGGGCTGATGGCCCTGCGCCAGGAGTTCGGCCGCGACAAGCCGCTGAAGGGCGCCCGCATCGCCGGCTCGCTGCACATGACCATCCAGACGGCGGTGCTGATCGAGACGCTGCAGGCCCTCGGCGCCGACGTCCGCTGGGCCTCGTGCAACATCTTCTCGACGCAGGACCACGCCGCCGCCGCGATCGCCGCGACCGGCACGCCCGTGTTCGCCACCAAGGGCGAGACGCTCGACGAGTACTGGGAATACGCCCACCGCATCTTCGAGTGGGCCGACGGCGGCTATCCGAACCTGATCCTCGACGACGGCGGCGACGCGACGCTGCTCTGCGTGCTCGGCCCCAAGGCGGAGAAGGACGCCTCGCTGCTGAACGATCCGCAGAACGAGGAGGAGGAGTCCCTCTACCGCGTGATGAAGCGCTACCTGGCCGAGAAGCCGGGCTTCTATTCCGCCATCCGCGACAGTGTCACGGGCGTCTCCGAAGAGACCACCACGGGCGTCCACCGCCTGTACCAGATGGCGCAGCGCGGCGACCTGCCGTTCCCCGCCATCAACGTCAACGACAGCGTCACCAAGTCGAAGTTCGACAACCTCTACGGCTGCCGCGAGAGCCTGGTGGACGCCATCCGCCGCGGCACCGACGTCATGCTGTCGGGCAAGGTCGCGGTGGTCTGCGGCTACGGCGACGTGGGCAAGGGCTCGGCCGCGTCGCTCCGCCAGGGCGGCGCGCGCGTCATCGTCACCGAGATCGACCCGATCTGCGCCCTGCAGGCGGCGATGGAAGGCTACGAGGTCAAGACCGTCGAGGACGCCGTCGACTACGCCGACATCTTCGTCACCGCGACCGGCAACAAGGACGTCATCACCGTCGACCACATGCGGGCGATGAAGAACAACGCCATCGTGTGCAACATCGGCCACTTCGATTCCGAGATTCAGATCGGCGGCCTGCGCAACTTCAAGTGGGACGAGATCAAGCCGCAGGTCCACCACGTGGAGTTCCCGGACGGCAAGAAGATCATCGTGCTGTCCGAAGGGCGGCTGGTGAACCTCGGCAACGCGACCGGGCACCCGAGCTTCGTGATGTCGGCGTCATTCACGAACCAGACGCTGGCGCAGATCGAGCTCTGGACCAACCGGCAGGCCTACGAGAACCAGGTCTACACGCTGCCGAAGAAGCTCGACGAGAAGGTCGCCGCGCTCCACCTCGACAAGCTCGGAGTGAAGCTGACGCCGATCAAGCCGGAGCAGGCCGCCTACATCGGCGTGCCGGTCGAAGGACCGTTCAAGCCCGAGCACTACCGCTACTGACGCGAGTCGCCTGACGGCTTAAGCTCTCCGAATCGTCGGGGAGCTCATGGCCGGATCGGACGCCGCCTTCGTCGCCGCAGCGGGCGCGATATTCCTGGCCGTCGCGGCCACGCTGTGGGCCCTGATGGCGCGCCGCCGCGCGGACGACCGCGTCCGCGCGCTCACCGCGCAGCTGGCGGTGCTCGAGTCCCGCGCCGAAGCCGCGCAGGCGGGCGCCGAAGCGTTCGACAGCGCCGTGATCATCCTCGAGGACGGAGACGCCCGTCTCGCGTCCGGCGAGGACAGCCTGCAGGCCTGCGCGGAAGCGCTCGGCCTCGACTCCCACGATCCCGCCGACGCCGTGGCCGCGCTGGCCGCGCTCAGCCCGGAGCACGCCCAGCGCCTCGCCGCCCTGACGGAATGGGGCGAGCCGCTCACCTTCGAGGCCCGCGGCCCGAAGGGCACGCTCCATGTCGAGGGCCGCACCGCCGGCGTGTTCGCCTGGCTTCGCCTCTCCCCTGCGATCGACACCGACCTCGCGTCGGCCACCCGCTTCGCCGACGTCCTCGGCGGGCAGGAGGTCCCGGCCTGGATCGCCGGGAGCGGCGGCGAGCTGCGCTGGGCCAACACCGCCTGGCTGAAGGCGGTCGGCGCCACCACGCTGCAGGACGCGCTCGAGCGCCGCCTCACGCTGGACGAAGGGGCGGAAGCGGCCACGACGGAGGCGGCCTCCAGCCGCGAGCGCCGCGAGACCGTCCGCTGGCTGGCCGTCGAAGGCCAGCGTCGCGCCTTCCGCATTGTGGCCGAGCCGCTCGAAGGCGGCGGCGCGGCGGGCTGGGCCTTCGACGTGACCGAAGCGGAGGAGAGCCGCGAGAAGCTCAAGCGCCACGTGGAGGCGCACGACGAGACGCTGAACCACCTGGCCGACGCCGTCGCCATCTTCGACAGCACCAAACGCCTCAGCTTCCACAACACCGCCTTCGCCGAGCTCTGGAACGTCGAACCCGCCTGGCTCGAGGAGCACCCGACCCACGGCGAGGTGCTCGACCGCCTGCGCCAGCGCCGCCGCCTGCCCGAGCAGGTCGACTACGGCCGCTGGAAGGCCCGCGAGCTGGAGTTCTACGAAACCCTCGACGCACCGCCCGACGAACTGTGGAGCCTCCCCGACGGCCGCACCCTTCGCGTCGTGCGCCAGCCGCACCCGCTCGGCGGCCTGCTGCTGCTGTTTTCCGACATCACGGGCGAGGTCCGGCTGAAGGCGCAGTACAACGCGCTGATCAAGGTCCAGCAGGCCACGCTGGACAAGCTGAACGACGCCGTCGCGGTGTTCGGCTCGGACGGGCGGCTGCGGTTGCACAACGACGCTTTCGAGCGGTTCTGGAACATCCCGACCGAGGCGCTGGAAAACGGTAACGACTTCGACGCCGTGGCCGACCTCTGCGTGCCGCTGCTGCACGACATGCAGTTCTGGCGCGACCTCAAGGCCCGCGTCGCCGATCCGGACCCGCAGGCGCGCGCCTCGATCTCCGGCGAAGCCCGCATGTCGGACAACCGCAACCTGTCCTTCCAGACCCGGCCGCTGCCCGACGGCGCGACGCTGATCGCCTTCACCGACGTCACCGCCATCCGCGGCGTGGAAAAGGCGCTGGCCGACCGCGAGGAGGCGCTGGCCGACGCCGAGCGGCTGAAGCGCGATTTCGTCGGCAACGTCAGCTACGAGTTGCGCACCCCGCTGACGACCATCATCGGCTACTCGGAGCTGCTCGACCGCCAGGGCGCGGCGCTGCCGGACCGGGCCAAAGGCCACATCGCGGCCGTCCGTACCGCCGCAGCGCAGCTCGCCCGCTCGATCGACGACGTGCTCGACATGGCCGCTATCGACGCCGACGAGCTGGCGTTGAACGTCTCCGACGTAAAGGTGGTCGAGCTGCTCGAGTCCGCCAAGGAGCGCGCGCTCCGCGAAGTCGGCGCCACCGAGGTCGAGATCGAGATCACCGCCGACCCGAGCGTCGGCGCCATCCGCGCCGACCCGCGCCGCCTCGGCCAGGTGCTCGACCACCTGATGGAGAACGCGCTGCGCTCCACGCCGCCGGGCGGCGTCGTGCACCTGCGCGCCCGCCGCGCCTTCAGCCACGTGCAGCTGGAGGTGCAGGACACAGGGCGCGGCATCCCGTTCCACATCCAGGCCAACATCTGGGACCGCTTCGTCAGCCGCGACCGTGGCGGGCCGGGCCTCGGCCTCGCGCTGGTCAAGGCGCTGGTCGAGCTGCACGGCGGCTGGGTCGCGCTGGAGAGCGAGCCGGGGCTGGGCGCCACGTTCATCTGCCACCTGCCGGAGCGGGCGGTCGGCACGGCCGCCGCCGAGCCGGAGCTGCAGCTGGGCGCCGCCTGACCAACAGTTCACTGGCGCGGCCGACCTGAACGCGTTTCAGTAGCCTCCGAGATCAGTCAGGACCGAGCCATGGCCAGACCGCCGAAGAAGAGCGAGAGCCTCGAGATCCGCCTCCCGTACGCGACCAAGACGGCCTTCATGGCCCGCTGCCGGGTCGAGGGCGCAAGCGCCAGCGAGACGTTGCGCACCTTCATCGAGGACAAGCTCGCTTCGGGGCGAACGGTGTCGCCTGCCCGGCGGCGGCTAGGCCTGCGGGCCGCTGCGGCTGCGGCCGCGGCGCTGGCGGTCGGCGCGACGGCGCTTCCGTCGCTCGCCCGTCCGCTGGAGCGCGCCGGCTTCGAGCAGTTCGACCGGGACGGCGACGGTACGATCGCAGCCGCCGAGTTCGCGCGGCTCGACCGGGACGGCGACGGCTCCGTCAGCTTCGCCGAGTTCCGCCGGCGCTAGGCGCTATCGCACCGGCAGCAGGAAGCGGTCGGCCGAGAGCGACAGCCAGGTCCACGGCTTGAACAGCGACGCGCCCGGCCGCCACGACATCAGCACCAGCTCGGCCTCGCCGATCAGGTTCTCCGCCGGGATCGGCCCGACGCCGAACCCCGCCGGCCAGCGGCTGTCCAGCGAGTTGTCGCGGTTGTCCCCCAGCATGAAGTAGCTGCCGTCCGGGACGCGGAACACGCCCGTGTCGTCGCCCTCCGCGCCCGGCCCGCGGTCGAAGGTCCGGTAGGCGCGGCCGGCCGGAGTCCGCTCCTCGGCGACGGCCACGCGGACGCCGGGCGCGTCACGGTCGTTCGCTTCTCCCAGGGGAGAGGTTGCGAGGGGGCGGCCGTTCAGGAGCACCGACCCGTTTCTCATCTGCACACGGTCGCCGGGCAGCCCCACGACGCGCTTCACCAGGACGTTGCCGGGGTCGTCCGTGGCCCGGAACACGACCACGTCGCCGCGCGCCGGCGATCGCCCGAAGAGACGCCCGTGCCCGACCTGAGGCCCGAACGGGAGCGAGGACCGGCTCCAGCCGTAGCTGAACTTCGACACGATGATGTAGTCGCCGGTCACCAGCCCGGGCTCCATGGACGACGAGGGGATGGTGAAAGGCTGGAAGGCGATCACCCGGAAGGCGACGATGATCGCCAGCCAGAGGGCCACGGCGCGAGCGGTCGCGAGCCCGCCCCGGGTCTCCTCGTCAGAGGTCGAAGCGCGGGGCAGGGCAGGGGCGGCGGTCATCGCGTCCTCCGGTTTGCGAGGACTTCAGGGGAAGCGCCCGGGCGGCGGCGCGCCAGCGAAGACCTGTCCGGACAGCGCCCGAAGCGGTCCGGACGGCTAGTGCTGGTCCTGCGGCAGGCGGACGACCAGGCCGTCCAGCGCGTCGGTGACGCGGATCTGGCAGGAGAGGCGCGAATTGGGCTGCACCTCTTCGGCGAAGTCGAGCATGCTCTCCTCCATCGCGGAGGCGTCGCCGGTCTTTTCCCGCCAGGCTTCGTCCACGTAGACGTGGCAGGTGGCGCAGGCGCAGGCGCCGCCGCAGTCCGCGTCGATGCCCGGGATGTTGTTGCGGATCGCGCCTTCCATCACCGACAGGCCCGGCTTCACCTCGACAGCGTGCTCCGTTCCGTCGAACTCGATGTACGTGATCTTGGGCATGCGGCGGGCGGCTTCCGGGGAGGGGCGCCACTTAGCATGCAACTCAGGCGCCGCAAGCTTGCCCGCCCGCAGGCTCCGTGGGACAGCCGCGCGCGATGGAGGTCCAGCTGGAAACCGAGGCGGACACCGTCCGGCTGGGGACGGCCGTGGCGCTGGCCCTGCGGCCCGGTGACGCGGTGTGCCTGCAGGGCGGGCTCGGCGCCGGGAAGACCACGCTCGCCCGCGCAGTGATCCGCGCCCTGACGACGCCTGACGAGGAGGTCCCGAGCCCCACCTTCACGCTGGTGCAGGCCTACGACGGGCGAGAATTCCCGCTCGCTCACTTCGACCTGTACCGGCTAGACTCGGCGCGGGAGGTCGAGGAGCTCGGCCTCGACGAGGCGCTCGAGGCGGGAGCGGCGCTGATCGAATGGCCGGAGAGGCTCGGGTCCGCCCGGCCGCGCGACCGACTCGATGTAGTGCTCGCCGTCGAAGGCGAGGGCCGGCGCGCCCGCCTCGCCCGGCATGGGAGTTGGACGGACCGTGACCTCGAGTTCTGACCGCGAGGCGGTGAAGCGGGCGTTTCTGGAGCAGGCGGGCCTCGCCGACGCGCGGCGCGCGCCGCTGCCGGGCGACGCCTCCACGCGCAGTTACGAGCGGCTGCACCTGCCCTCGGGCGGCACGCTGATGCTGATGAACCAGCCGCCGGCGGCCGAGACGCCGCCCTGCGGCCCCGACTGGGACGCGAACGCGCGTACGGCGGCCGGGTGGAACGCGCTGGCGCGGCTCTCCGCCGGCCGGATCGAGGCCTTCGCCTCGACCGCCGCCTTCCTGCGGGCGCAGGGCCTGTCCGCGCCCGACATCATCGCGCTCGACCCCGCCGCCGGTCTCGCGGTGCTCGAGGACCTCGGCGACGACCTGTTCGCCCGCCGGCTGGAGCAGAGCGGCGACGAGCGGGAGCTCTACTTCGCCGCCATCGAGGCACAGGCGCGGCTGCACGAGGCCGAGCCGCCGAAGGTGCTGGAAGGCTACGGCGTCTCGTGGCCGCTGCTGGACTACGACGAGGTGGCGCTCCGGGCCGGGGCGGACCTGTTCGTCGAGTGGTACCCGCAGTTCGAGGGCCGCATGCCGGTCGACGCCGCGGCGCGCCAGGAGTGGGACGCGCTGTGGGCGCCGCTCTGCCGGCGCGGGGCGGAAGGCGCGTCTGTCTTCGCGCACCGGGACTATCACGCGGAAAACCTGCTCTGGCTGCCGGACCGGGAAGGCGCCGCCCGCGTCGGCCTGATCGATTTCCAGGACGCGGTGCGGGCGCACCCGAGCTGGGACCTGCACAGCCTGCTGCAGGACGCCCGCCGCGACGTGTCGCCGGAGCTCGAGCGGGCTTCGCTCGACCACTACTTCGCGTTGCGCCCGGGCGTGGAGCGGGAGGCGTTCATGGCCGATTACGCGGCCCTCGCCACGCTGAACGAGGCCCGCATCCTGGGCGTGTTCGCGCGGCTGATCGTGCGCGACGGCAAGCCGCGCTATCGCCAGTTCATGCCGCGCATGTGGCGCCACCTCGAGCGCAACCTGCAGGCGCCCGGCATGGAGGGCCTGCGCAGCTGGTTCGACCGGCACGCGCCGCGCGACCTGAGGGCCGCGGCATGAGCGCGCCGAAGACGGCGATGGTGCTGGCCGCCGGGCTCGGCACCCGCATGCGCCCCCTCACCGACGACCGCTCGAAGGCGCTGGTGGAGGTCGGCGGCCGCGCGCTGATCGACCACATGCTCGATCGGCTGGCCGACGCCGGCGTGGAGCGGGCGGTGGTCAACGTCCACTACTTCGCCGACCGGCTGGAGCAGCACCTCGCCGGGCGCGAACGGCCGCGGATCGTGATCTCCGACGAGCGGGTGGAACTGCTGGAGACGGGCGGCGGCCTGAAGAAGGCGCGGCCGCTGCTGGGCGACGATCCAGTCTGGGTGGCCAACATCGACAGCGTCTGGTCGGAGCGCAGCTCGGCCATGGCGGCGCTCGCCGCGGCGTGGGACCCGGCCCGGATGGACGCCGCCCTGCTGCTGTCGCCGCTGGAGCGCAGCCTGGGCTTCGACGGGTCGGGCGACTTCTTCCTCGAGCCGGACGGGCGGCTCCGCTTCCGCGGCGAGGCGGCCAGCGCGCCCTACGCCTACATGGGCGTGCACATCACCAAGCCGCAGGTGGTCGACGCCGCGCCGGACGGGCCGTTCTCGCTCACGCCCATCTGGCGAAAGCTCGCCGAGGAGGGCCGCCTCCACGGCGCGGTGATGGACGGGTTCTGGATGCACGTGGGCGACCCCGGCTCGCGCGACGCGGCGGAGGCGCGGCTGCTCGAGGCGGCCGCTTGACGCTTTTCACCCGGCCGGGGCCGCGCTGGTACACGATCCCGGCGCACCGGCCGTTCGTGGAGGACCTCGCGAGGGGGCTGCACGAGGAGCTGGCCGGCGGCGGGCCCGAGGCCCTGGCGGACGCGCTCGTCCTCAC
>DASVVG010000119.1:0-9990 GCA_036386655.1 Caulobacteraceae bacterium
GGGATCGCCGCCCGCGCTGATCAGCGGCAGGAAGTCGTTGCCCTCGTACCCCTGCGGGTGCGGGCGCCAGTGCTCGTCGCCGAACTGCGCGAGCTCGGCTGCGAGGGCGGCGGCGTCGAACGCGAGAGGGAGCTGGATGAACGGGTGGTCGAGCTTCAAGTCACGGGCTCTGGACGTTGGCGGGGCTCGCCGAATGTGCCGCGCGCCGATGCAAAAAGCGAGGGTCCGTCGTGGCCCGGCTCTCCGTGGCCGGATCGCCCTATTGTTGCCTGAAAAGCGCACTCCGCCGCCGAGTGATGCCCGTGGGCCCGAGGCTCTTCCCCCCGGCCGATATGGTTTCTAGGGTTGGTCCGATCGGCTGGACTGCCCCCGGCCGCTTTTCGAGGAACGACATGAAACTGCTTCTCGCCGCCGCCGCGGGCGCGGCCATGCTGACTGCGGCCGGCGCGGCCTCCGCCCAGAACCTGCCGGGGGTGCTGCTGCCGGCGACGCCTTACTTCAACCTCGGCATCAGCGGCGCGGAGCTCGAGTCGACTGAAGACCTCGAAGTCTTCGGCTTCACCGGGCGCGCCGGGGTCCGTATGGGCCGCAACGTCGCTCTCGAGGCGGAGTACACCCAAGGCATCGACGAAGAGCTCGAGCGGCAGTACGCGGCCTACCTGGTCGGCCTCGCTCCCATCAGCGACAACGGCGATATCTTCCTTCGGGTGGGTCTCGGCCGCGTCGACATCGACACCCCGATCCAGGGCGGCAACGGCGACGGGTTCGACACCGTCAACTACGGCGCCGGCTTTCAAGTCTTCGCGTCGTCGGCGCGGCGGATCGGCATCCGTGCGGATTACACCCGTCTCGACAACCAAGAGTCGTCGAACTCGAGCGCGCCGTCTCGTGACGCCAACATGTTCACGGTTTCGGTGGTCTGGCGCCTGCAGCCCTGATCACCTCTCGCGGGCCCCGGTCGCCGGGGCCCGCTTCTCGCCGCCGTCGCATCGCCGTAGCCCGGTGGCCCGACGCGTCCGATGGACGCAGAGGGGAGCCGCAACGGCCTCGGGAGGGCGTCGGCGCGGCCGCTTGTCCGCAGTGAAACGCGGCCTCTCTGTGGCGAGAATGAGACACTTCGTCTGCGACAACATTACAGCCCGGTAACTGCATTGACCGTCCGAGCCGCCCACGAATACGGTGCTTACGCCCGGCGGAGCTTCGCCCAACCGCAACAAAATTCTACGCGTGCGCTGGAAGCACCCTCCAGAAAGCAACGCGCACTGCCCCTGTAGGAAGGATATGTCCAAGATGGCCACCATTCGTGAGCGCCTGCTCACCTCCACGATCATCTGCGGCGCCGCGGCTCTCGGCCTGGTCGCGGCCCCCGCGGTCGCGCAGACGCAGAACCCGACCCAGCAGCAGCTGCAGCAGCCGGCGCAGCCCGGACAGGCGGCGGCGCCGGTCACGGACTCCGAGAACCAGGACGACGGCACCCGGCCTGAAGAGCAGGCGGACCAGGCGGCTGAGGAAGAGGCCGGCACCGAGGAAGATCCTGCGGCCGTCGAGGGCGTGGTGGTCACCGGGTCGCGGATCCGCCGCAACGAGTTCACCAGCGCGGCGCCGATCACCGTCATCACCAACGAGCAGGCGGAGCTGGAAGGCATCGCGAGCGCGGCCGAGATGCTGCAGGAGTCGTCGGTGACCGGCGGCGCCTTCCAGGTCAACAACCAGCTGACCGGCTTCGTCGCCACGGGCGGCCCGGGCGTGAACACCATCTCGCTGCGCGGCCTCGGCGCCCAGCGCACGCTGGTCATCGTGAACGGCAAGCGTGCCGGTCCCGCGGGCGTCCGCGGCCAGGTGGGTCCCTTCGACCTGAACGTCATTCCGTCGACGGCGGTCGAGCGGACCGAAATCCTGAAGGACGGCGCCTCGTCGATCTACGGCTCGGACGCCGTGGCCGGCGTGGTCAACTTCATCACCCGCACGAACCTGGACGGGCTGGAAGTCGCGGCCTTCGCGGCGATCCCGACGGAGAGCGGCGGCGAACAGACCCGGTTCTCGGCGTCCTGGGGCCGCACCTTCAACCGCGGCTTCTTCAACATCAGCGGCGAAATCTTCCGCCAGGGAGAGCTGCTGCGCAACCAGCGCGAGGACACCGCCTGCGCCGCGGACTACCTGTTCTTCCAGAACGAGACGCAGGACGGCCCCGGCGCGCGGGCCGACTACATCGACCCCGAGACCGGCCAGTACAAGTGCTACGGGCTGTTCTCCAACGTGATCCGGTTCTCGAACGCCGCCGGCGGGGCCATCGGCGACTTCCGCTACGCCGAACCGGGCGAAACCCCGCCCGGTTCTCCGGCTCAAGGCTTCACCAACCCGTTCCCCGGCACCGGCCTCATCCGTCAGGGCCGCAACGGCTACCCGGAGACGATCCGCACGGGGAACTACCAGGAGCCGCTGTACGGCCGCGCCACGGTCATCAGCCCGTCGACCCGGTCGACCATCTACTCGACCATGGGCTTCGACATCACGCCAGGGATCGAGCTGTTCGGCGAAGTGCTGCTGAACCGGCGCACCTCCGAACAGCTCGGGGTCCGCCAGTACTTCCCGGCCATTTCGCGGGAGAACCCCGGGCAACGGTTCCCGAACGGCCTCCCGGTGCCGGCCGTCACCACAGCCACACCCGGAGGCGGCGTCGCACCCCCGGTCGGGTCCACAGCCGTCGGCGCCACCTTCCTGGCCCTGATCCCGGAGACCTTCGACTTCCAGCAGGAAGTCGACTACGGCCGCGTCGTGGCCGGCCTGCGCGGGGCTCTGCCGGCGACGTTGCCGGTCGTGGGCGGCTGGGACTGGGAACTCTACACGCAGCTCTCGCGGTCGCAGGGCACGTACGGCGGCGAGTTCATCTACCAGGACCGCTCGAACGCCGTGGGCGAGACCGGGGGGCTGACCCCGGTGCAGTTCGCCACCGCCCCGCAGCGCTTCGCCGCCTGCACCACCACCCCGCAGACGACCAACCTGCTCTATCCGGGCAACGTCTCGGGCTTCAACTGCTCGACGGTGCCGAACGGGATCAACTTCCTCGACCCGCGCGTCCTGCGCGGCGACCTCAACGAGGCGGAGCGGTCCTTCCTCTTCGGCTACGAGGAGGGCGAGACGCGGTACGACCACCGCTACGTCGAAGGCTTCATCTCCGGCGACGCGTTCCAGCTCCCGGCCGGCCCAATCGGCCTAGCCCTCGGCTTCCAGCTCCGCAAGGAGGAGATCGAGGACGTGCCGGGCCAGCAGGCGCAGCTCAACAACTACTGGGGCTCCACCACGGCCGGAATCACCAAAGGGTCGGACTCGGTGCGGGAGCTGTTCGGCGAGACGGAGATTCCGCTGCTCCGCGACATGCCGATGTTCCAGAGCGTCACGCTGCAGCTCTCCGGCCGGTATTCGGATTACGAGAGCTACGGCGACAACACCACGTACAAGGCGGGCCTGAACTGGCAGCTCAGCCCGGCGTTCCGCATCCGCGCCACCCAGGGCACGTCGTTCCGCGCTCCGTCGCTGTACGAGCAGTTCCTGAACAACCAGACGGCCTTCGCCGGCCAAGCCATCGACCCCTGCATCCTCTACGAGCAGGATCCGAATCCGATCATCCAGCAGAACTGCGCCGCGGCGGGCATCCCGCAAGGGTACACCGGGGCGGGCGCCAGCAGCGCGCTGGTCTTCACCGCCGGCGGGAAGGACAACCTCAACCCGGAAACGTCGACGGCCCGCTCGCTCGGCCTGATCTGGACGCCCACGTTCGTGGACCTGAACGTGGCGCTGGACTACTTCGACATCGAAGTCGAAGACCAGATCCAGACCTTCGGCTCGGCGAACATCCTCGAGAAGTGCTACAGTTCGCCGACGTTCCCGAACGATCCGTTCTGCACCCTGTTCACCCGCGCCACGGGTAACCCCCCGCAGATCCTGACGGTCAGCAACGAGTATCGGAACGTCGCGGGGCAGTCCAACCGCGGCATCGACCTGACCTTCCGCTACCGGCGCGAGTTCCCGTTCGGCGACTTCACCTGGGACGGCAACTTCACCTGGATCATCGAGGACATCACGCAGCTGCTGACGACCGGCCAGGCGGACGACTACCTCGGCACCACGTTCGGATATCGCGGCCCCGACTTCGTGGGCGGCACGAACTTCCGGCTGGACCGCGGCGACTGGACGTTCGCCTGGGGCGTCGACTTCTCCGGCAAGGGCTCGGACACCGAGTACTTCGGCGGGGACCAGTTCGTCACGGCCCGCTACGCGGACCTGCCGGCCGGCCGCAACTCGGCGAGCTGCGCGACCGACCCAGCGATAAACTACTGCGTCTACTACAAGCAGTTCATCGAGTTCACGACGATCCACCGCGCCTCGGTGCGTTGGCAGCGTGACGACTGGACCCTCCAGGCCGGTGTCCGGAACGTGTTCGACGAACGCGCTCCCTCCCAGTCGACGGGCCAGTTCCGGATCGGCACGGCGGCGATCACCAACTACAACGACCTGCTGCTGGGTCGGAGCGTGTTCTTCAACATCGGGCGCCGGTTCTAATCGGCGGCTGACAAGTCGAGCTGGAGAAGCGGCGGGGGAAACCCCGCCGCTTTTTCGTGGCCGGTGCTTCCGCGGCCTAGCTGGCCGGACGACCGCCGTTCCCCCGGGGGCGGGGATGATGCTAGAGCCCGCCCCCGAGGAGCGACGCCGGTGATCCAGGTCGACCAACATGTGCGCCGCGCACGCGACGCGGTGCGCGCGAAGAACTGGCACGCCGCGCACGCGGCCTGCATGGAGGCGCTGCGCGCGCAGCCGGAGAGCGCAGAGCCCTACTACCTGCTGGGGCTCGTCGCCTTGGAGAACGGGAGGCTGCGGCCCGCCGCGGAGCTGCTCTCCCGGGCGCGCGGCTTACAGCCCGCGGACGCGCGGTACTCCGCCGCCCTAGGCAAGGCGCTGCTGGGAATGGGTCGCCTGGAGCAGGCGCGGGAAGCCGTGGACGGCGCGTGGAGCTCGGGGGCGACGGACGCGGTGACGCTCGACACCGTCGGGGTGATCTACAGCCAGCTGAACGTCCACGAGCGCGCCGCGGAGGCTTTCCGGCGGGCCGCCGCGCTGGAGCCGAAGGACGCGCAGCTGCAGCACAACCTCGGCTGGTCGGAGCAGTTCCTGGGCGACTTCGACGCCGCCGAACGCGCGTATCGCCGGGCGTTGCAGCTGGACCCGTCGAACCACAAGGCATGGCTGGCGCTCGTGGAGCTGCGCAAGCAGACGGCGGGGAGCAACTCCGTCCGTGAGCTCCAGGCCTTGTTCGGGCGCAGCCGCGATGCTGGCGCGCGGCTTCACCTCGGGCACGCGCTGGCCAAGTCGTACGAGGACCTCGGCGAGCCGGCCGCCGCATTCGACTGGCTGGCGCGCGGCAAGGCGGCGGTGCGGGAGCAGATCGGCTATTCGCGCTCGGCGACGGAGGCGATGTTCGAAGCGGCCGCGAGCACCGCAGGCGCAGTCGCCGCCGACGCCTGCAGGAGCCCCGATCCGATCTTCATCGTGGGGATGCCGCGCACCGGCACGACCCTGGTGGAGCGGATCGTCTCCAGTCACCCCGAGGTGGCGTCGGCGGGGGAGCTCAGGAACCTGCCGCTGCTGGCGAGGCGCATGAGCGGCGGGCCGGCGACGCGTCGCTTCCTGGACGCCGACACGATGCGTCGCGCCGCCGAGGGGGACCTCGGGCGGCTCGGACGAGACTACGTGGAGAGCGCGCGGCCCGCGGGCGCGGCGAGGTTCATCGACAAGCTGCCGCTGAACTTCCTGTTCGCCGGGCTGATCGGGCGTGCGATGCCGGAAGCACGGATCGTGTGCCTGCGGCGCGATCCCATGGACACGGTGCTGAGCAACTACCGCAACATGTTCGGGCCGGACTTCGACCCGTACCACTACAGCTTCGATCTCGCGGAGACGGCCCGCTACTACGTGATGTTCGACCGCCTGGTTGCGCATTGGCGCGCCGTGCTGCCGCCGGGACGGTTCACCGAGGTGCGCTACGAGGACGTGGTCGCCGATCAGGAAGGGCAGAGCCGGCGCGTGCTCGAGTTCCTGGGCCTGCCCTGGACGGATCAGGTGCTCGACTTCCATGAGAACGCGGCGCCCGTCTCCACCGCCAGCGCGGTGCAGGTGCGCAGCCCGGTCTACGCGACGTCGGTGGGCCGCTGGAAGCAGTATGGCGACCGCCTGGCGCCCGCGCTGGCGGTGCTCGAGGAGGCCGGGCTCCTCCAGCCCGGCTGAGGTCAGTCGACGCGGGCGCCTTCCAGCACGGTCGCGCCGCGCTCGCGCAGCCGGGTGTCGACGAGGCGGTCCATGACGGCTTCGGCGCGCGGGTCGCTCATCAGCCAGGCGGCGGCGGCGAGCGTGCGCACCGCCGAGGCGCTGGCGCCGAACATCTCCGAGAAGGCCTCGAACGGGGAGTCCGGCAGCGGCATGCGCTTCAGCTGCACTTCGGTGTCGGCGTCGATCTTCGCCAGGGCCTTGGCGCGGGCGACGGCCTGGTAGAAGCCGCCGAACTCGTCGACCAGGCCGAGGCCGCGGGCCTGGGCGCCGGTCCAGACGCGGCCCTGCGCGATCTCCTGCACGCGGGCGGGCGGCAGGTTGCGGCCCTCCGCCACGCGCACCACGAAGCCGGCGTAGATCCGGTCCATCCACTCCGAGAACTCCGCGCGCTGCATCTCGTCGAAGGGTTCGCCGCCGTTGAAGGCGCCGGCGTAGGCGCCGCCCACGGAAGCGTCCTCGAGGTTCAACCCGAAGCGCTCGAGCGCGGGGCCGACCGCGAGCTTGCCGCCCAGCACGCCGATTGAACCGGTCAGCGTCGACGGGTGCGCGACGATGGAGGAGGCCTTCGAGGAGATCCAGTATCCGCCGGACGCCGCGTAGGTCCCCATGCTGACCACCACCGGCTTGCCCGCGGCCTTGGCGGCCATGACGGCGGCAAGGATCTGGTCCGAGGCGGTGTCGGAGCCGCCCGGCGAGGAGACCCGGAACACGATGGCCTTCACGTCGTCGTCGTCCGCAGCGTCGTAGATCGCCTCGGCGATGTCGTCGGAATGGATCGAGCTGCCGCCGCCGAAGGGCGTGGCGTCGCCGGTGCCGGTGACGATGGCGCCCTCGGCCTCGATCACCGCGATGGTCGGGCCGCTGTCGACGTCGTCGTAGCCGACCGTGTCCGCGTACTCGTCGAACTCCACCACCTTCGCCCGCTTGCCGAACCGTCGCTGGAGCTGCTGCTCGGCGGCCTCGAAGTGGCCGAGGCGGTCCACCAGGCGCGCGGCCCGTGCCTGCGCGGCCGACAGCGGCCCGGACTCCAGCGCGGCGCGGATCGCCTGGGGCGTCTGCTTGCGATCGACCGCGGCCTGGGCGATCGAGCTCTCGTAGATCGAGGTCATCCACGACAGCGTCGCCTCACGGTGCTGGGGCGTGTAGTCGCTGTAGAGGTAGGGATTGGCGGCGTTCTTGTAGACGCCGCGCTGCTGGTAGTCGGGGACGATCCCGTACTTGTCGAAGAAGCCCCTGAGGAAGAGCTCCTCGGTCGAGATTCCGGTGGCCTGGAACGAGGCGGTGTCCTGCAGCCAGAACTCGTCGGCGGCCGCGCCCAGCATGTAGGTCGAGGTGACGACGCCGGAGGGATAGAGCCCCTGGCTGTGCGCCACGACGCGCTTGCCGGCGCGCTGGAAGGACTTGACCGCGAGGCGCAGCTCTTCGGCGGCCGCGGGCGCCATGCCGCCCTCCGGCAGGCGGATCAGCAGGCCCTTGATGCGATCGTCGTCCTCCGCCTGCTTCAGCGCGGTGACGACCTTCATCACCGACAGGCTCGAGCCGGCGAAGATGGCGAGGGGGTCCGACGCGGTCTGGTCGCTGAGCCCGTCGCGGAGGTCGAGCGCCAGCACCGTCTGCTTCGGCAGCGCGTCCGGCTGGGCCGTCGCCCCGATGATGATGACCAGGAGCAGCGGCAGCCCGATGAAGAACAGCAGCAGACCGACGAACACGCCGGCGAGGGTGGTCAGGAACTGCTTCATGGGCGGGCGAGGGGCTCCGGCGGGGATTCGCGCGCGACCGTACGCCCCGGCGGGTGCGGGCTCAAATTACGATGCTGACAGCGAAGATGGTCGGAGTAGCTGGATTCGAACCAACGACCCCCACGTCCCGAACGTGGTGGATGCCTTATTCCCTGAGTCTCCGTCTCCTGCCAGCGTTTGCCAAAGCCGCTGATTCCATGCGACTTTCTCTGCTAGGCGCGTCGCACTGGGTTGGCTGACGTTGCCGCAAGTTTCGCGACTGGTGGTAGCGGGATGGTAGCGGTGAGTAGCGGGAAGGCCCTGGCGTCCGCAAACCGGCGGACCAAGATCACGAAGGCGGCGGTCGATTCTGTCGCGGTACCGTCCACCGGCGAGGCGCGGATTTGGGACACCCAGCTCACTGGCTTCTGTGTTCGCGCCCATCCGTCTGGGCGCCGGGTCTATGCCCTGAAGTACCGGCTGGGCGGCCGCATCCGCTGGTACACGATCGGGGAGCATGGAGACCCTTGGACGCCTGAAGCGGCTCGCAGGGAAGCGCAGAGGCTCATCGGCCGCGTGGCGATGGGCGACGATCCCGCCACTGAGAAGCAGTCGAGGAGCACTGAGGCGTTCACCGTGGCCCGGCTGATCGAGCTCTACCTTGCGGAGGGACCGGCCACGAAGCCGGAGAAGCGGGCGTCCTCCTGGAGCGTGGACGCCTCGTGCCTGAACCGACACGTGCGGCCGCTGGTTGGCGGCAGGCTCGTCCGAGACCTAACGCGGGCGGACGTCGGTCGCCTTGTCCGCGACGTGCGGGAGGGAAGGACCGCTGTGGACGTCAAAACCGGCACGCGCGGTCGTGCAATCGTCAGGGGCGGGGAGGGCATTGCCCTTCGCGTGCTGCAGACCTTCCGCGCAATGCTCACTTGGGCGGCCGAGCATGAACACGTGGTTCTTCCCGAGAACCCAGCACGAGGGCTGAAGCTGCCGAAGCGCCCTGTGGTGGAGCGGTTCCTCTCCAACGCTCAAGCGGCGAAGCTCTTCGAGACCCTCGCACGCCTCGAGGCGGAAGAAGAGATCAGTCGGGAGCACGCGGCAATCTACCGGCTGTTGTTGCTCACCGGTGCCCGGCGGAATGAGATCGCGGGCCTGCGCTGGTCGGAGTTGGACCTTGAGCGCGGGCGCCTCGTCCTGCCGCCGGACCGAACAAAGGCAGGAGAGCAGGGGGGAAGCCGATACATCACCCTCAACAGCATGGCCGCCGAGATCCTCGGTGAGATGCCGCGGTCGAACACCTCTCCCTTTGTCTTCCCCGCCAAGCGAGGCGACGGTTTCACGCGTTCCGCTTCCAAGGTCTGGCGAACGAAGGTCCGCCCGGCGGCGGAGCTGGCCGGAATCCGAATCCACGACCTGCGGCACAGCTTCGCCTCCTTCGCTTTGGCGGACGGGGCGAGCCTAGTGCTCATCGGCAAGGCTCTCGGGCACAAGGACCCGCGCTCGACCAACCGATATCTGCACCTCAGCGATGACCCGCTGCGCGCCCTGTCCGAGCGTGTGGCGAGTCGCGTGACTGCACGCGACGGCTGAGCCCCTCTGTGCGACACACTCGCGACGTCTTCCGAGACTCTTTCGGCACGTCGCCTTGACGCGCCACGCCGATCCTCGGGCCGCCCGCGGGGTTGCTCTCGCCGCGGAGGCTGAAGCAAGCTCGACCCGTGGGTGAGCGTGAATCCTACTGGCTGAATCAATGGCAGTGGCCGGCGGACCCGTACGGATACGTTTTCCTATTCCGCGCAGTGCACCGGATCGGCCGGGCCCTGTTCGGCGACGCGTGGACGGGGGGTGAACCTTCAACCGAGTACCCGCGGCCCCTCTACGCCCCGCTACTCGGCAAACCGAAGGTCGCCGACGCGCGTCGCGCCGAGGAGCTTCTCACAAAGCATCGACCGGA
>DASVVG010000120.1:0-4862 GCA_036386655.1 Caulobacteraceae bacterium
GTAGTGCCGGACCGTGATGGGTATCGCGGGGCTCCGCCGCGAGGGGAAGAGGGGACCCAGCCGGGCGGAGCTGCCCGACCTCGATCCAGCTCTCCAGCGCCTCACGCGTCTGGTCGGTCAGCTCGAACTGCACCGGTCGATTTGTCTTGCGCTGCAGGACCAGTGCTCGGCCACGGATGCGGCCCCCGAGTGCCACGTCATCCACTCGAAGAGCGACGAGGTCACAGCCTCGCAGCTTGCTGTCGATGGCAAGGTTGAAGAGGGCAAGGTCACGCGGGCGAGGAGCAATTTGGAGCCGGACGCGGATCGCCCAGACGTCCTTCGGTCGGAGGGGCGGCTTCTGCCCTACCAGCTTGCCCTTGTTCCACGGCGTGTTCGCGCGCTTGGCAGCCATGATCAGGCCCTCCCTTGTGGAGGTCCAGCATGTTCAACAGGGGTCCGCTCCTGACCCTTAGCGAACGCCACTTGATGTAGGCGCTGCCGGCAGCGCCAGCACAAACCGGCAGCCCTGATGGACCTCGAGGAGGTCCAAGGTCGCGTGGCTGGCGGCGAGGAGGGAACGTGCGATGGCGAGGCCGAGCCCGGTACCGCCTTCGGCACGGCGGCTGGTGAAGAAAGGCTCGAACGCGCGGTGGCGATCGGCCGCGGGTATACCGGGCCCATCATCCTCGACGAGCAGCCGGACGACGTTCCTGCCAGGGCGAGCGGTGATGGTCACGAGCCGAGCGCCCGCCTGGCGACTGTTCTCCACCAGGGTGGTCAGAACACTTTCGATCGTCGCCTCCGGTACCGCCACCAAGGGGAGGGGATCGGGGAGGTCAAGGTTGATGTCTAGCGCCGGCCCGCCCAGCGCGTCCGCGACCCGCCGGACCGGCATGGCGAGATCTGCGCCCGCATGCGCCTCCGGCCGCGCCATGTCTGCCCGGGCGAGATCGAGCAGCCGCGTCACCAGCTGCGAAAGCCGCGCGGCGTCGGCGGAGATGTTGGCTAGGAACTTGCGACGCTCCTCGTCGCTCATCGCGGCGTAGTGATCCTCGAGCAGCTCGACGGCTCCCGTCATGCCCGCCAGCGGAGTCTTGAACTCGTGGCTCACGGCCGCCGCGAAGTCCCGCAGGTACCGTGACCGCCGCTCGATAGCCTCCGCCATGAGCCTGAAGTCTTCGTACAGCGCGCGGATCTCGACGGCCGCGGTCGCCGGCGTTTCCGGAACAACGCCCCGCCCCGCGGCCACTTCCCGCGACGCCGCGCTCAGAGCTTCGATAGGTCGCGCGACACCGCGCGACACCAGACCCGCGAGCAGCAGCAACAGGCCGAAGATCACGCCGATCCCGAGTAGTATCTTACCCCGGTCCTGATAGACGCCTTTGAACAGCGCGCGGGGGGATCGAGAGAGCAGCAGGACGGCCTGCACGCGCCCGTCCACGACGACGGGCCTGGCGTGATGGATGCGGAGCCCTGACGCCCGGCTCAGCCACTCCATGGAGTATCTCGGTCGGTAGTCGCCGTTGCGGCGCATCGTCGTGCGCGTTGCGCCGCCCATCGCCGCGCGTACCTCCGGTACATGCGCGTAGCTGGCGCCTGCGGGTCGGCCGCGCACGACGACGCCGTTGCGATCGAGAAGGATGACCGACGCCAGGGTGGTCAGGCTGGTCTGGTGCAAGATGGGGTCGACGACTCGGGCGACCGCGAGGGCCGCAGGGTCGGCGGGCGCGCGAGATGCGACGGGCGCCGGGCGCTCCGGCAGGATCGATGCGTTGAGGTCGACGCTGGTCGCCTCAGGCCGGTAGCGGACGCTTGAGCCGTGGGGCGGGGAGGGGGGGAGCGGCCCCGCGCCCGGCCAGAAGGCTTGTGCGACCGCGGCCAACGCCGCGCCCTGGGCGATGAGTTCCGCTTCAGTCTGCCGGACCAGGGAGTTCTCGTAGACGCGCAGGGATATCGCGCTGATGCCGGGCATCGCGGCCGCGAACAGCAGCACCGCGAAGAGGATGGTCCGGAGCCGCAGCGCCGGCCAGTGTCGTTTGGCGAACGCCTTGAGGCCTGCGATCACCCGCGCGTGCCGCCCAGGCACGGTCCGAGCTGATAGCCCACTCCCGCGCGGGTCTCGACCACGTCGTGCCCTCCAGCCTGGGCGAACTTGCCGCGCAGGTTGCGGACGTGGCTGTCGATGGTGCGGTCGGTGATCGCGAAGCCCGGCCCGTGCAGACGGTCGATCAACGCGTCGCGACTGAGCACCCGATTGGGAGCCGACGCCAGCGCGCGCAGAATGCCGAACTCGGTGACCGTCAGCGGTACGTCCACCTCGCCCCACCGCGCGCGCCATCCCTCCACGTCCAGGCTGAGGCGTCCGCGAGTGAGATCGGCGTCGGCCGGTTCGGCGACGGGAGTTCGCCCCGCCGTTCTCCGCAGGATCGCCTGCACCCGGGCGACCACCTCGCGCGGGCTGAAGGGCTTCGTGACGTAATCGTCGGCGCCGAGCTCGATCCCGAGCACCTTGTCGATCTCGTCGTCGCGAGACGAAAGGAAGAGGATGGGCAGATCCCCCTGCGCCCGCAGCCGCCGGCACACCTCGATGCCGTTCATGCGGGGCATGTTGATGTCGAGGATCACCAGGTCCGGTGCTTTCGCCTCGATGGCCGCCAGCGCCGCCTCGCCGTCGGCCGCTTCGGCGGCGTCTAGTCCCGCCTTCGTGAGCGCGAACGTCAGCAGCTGGCGGATGTGCGGGTCGTCGTCGACGACGAGAATGGTGGGCGGCATCCCGGTCATGTTCAGGGTTGCACCGGATGGGTCAACACGTCTGCCTCGGTAGGAGCACTATGATCGGCGGAGCCACCCCGCGTCACCGGCGGCACGATCAGAGCAGGCGGCGCGGAAAACCCGATCGTGTCATGACGGACGAGGCCCCCGTTGCAGTCGCGCGCCTCGATGGGGGTCGGCTCGTCGACCTCGGACGTGAGCGCTTGGACACGCGCGAGCCGCCGAGCGCCGCGCCACGTCCAGCTGCGCCAATCGGCCTGCGCCGCCTCGAGCCTCGCCTGATTTCGTTTGCGGATTGCGGTCACCCGCTCGTGCAGGTCGGCGCTGAGGGGGCGCTGCTCCAACTCCGCCAGCGCCACCAGGCCCGAACCCTCCAGCGTGTTGAGGTAGCAGATGTCCAGCTCGGCCCCGCTACCGCCCGTATCCCGAGCGTTGCGGATGTTCCAAGCCGCTGCGACCGCCTCGAAGTCGAGGACCGTGGAGAGCGCCAGGACGGAGAGCGCCGCGAGGGCGTTGGCGTTGATCAACCAGGCGCCGCTTCTGCCCCGCACGAGACGCCAGCAGATGAGAACCAGCCCGACCGCCACGAGGCCCATCCAGGCGAGCGCCGCGATGCGCATTCCGGTGAGGGAGTACGCCGCGACATAGTCGAGGGTGCGATGGGCGGTGGATGCGACGAGGAAGACGTTCTGGGCGATCCAGAGGACCACCAGCCGCCGGATCATGGGGCGCTCGGCGGTCGGCGTACCGGGCCGCAGCGCTACGAGCACGAACAGTCCGGCCAGCAGGGCGGTGGCGATGAGGGGGTAGGCGCCGCGGTGCGCATACTCGGCGAGCGTGATGCCCTCAGGTAGCCCGGCACCGGACCAGAGGTACGCGAGGTCCAGTCCGTTCTGCAGGAGGAAGAGGGCGTTGAAGACGACGAGCGACATGGTGACGGAGGCGACGCTGACGCCCGGCAGAGCAGTGGCGCGCCGAGTCTGCGGGCGCTTGCGCCGGCGCGGCAAGCGGGGGCGGAGGGTGGCCCAGACCGCCACGAAAACCACAGTCCAGAAAACCAGCCGCGCGATCAGTTCGAAGTCCAGCCGGGGACCGCGCATGCTACGTAGCGCCTCGGAGATCACGGGGTTGGCCTGAGAGAAGAGCAGGAGGAAGACCGCTCCGCCCGCCACCGGGAGGATGAAGGCCGGCGCGAAGGTCCAGATGCGGCCACGCATCTCCTTCGGGACCCGCTGCCTCAGGCGAGAGAGGTCACGCAGCGGGCGGAGCGGCGCCGTGACGCCGTGAAAGAGGAGCCTGCCCGCCCACTTCCGGGCGTCACCGAAGGGTCCTGAACGCGGCAGCAGCGCCGCGAGGGTGAGGGCGACGCCGAACAGCACCACCGCGATCGCGCCCGGGTCCTCGATCAACACGAAGGCGAGCGCGGCGGCCGCGCCGGCTGCGAGTAGCGCGCGTCGATCACGCCGCACGGCTGGGTTCATTACGACGAGCGCGGCGGTCCAGGCCAGCGCCAGAGCGCCGACCGTGGCGCCCGGGTGATCGTGGATGTCGAACAGGACGTCGGCGAGCGCCACGAGAGCGGCGGCGGCGGCGAGCTTCCCCCAGAAGGTGAAGCGTGAGTGCGGAAGGTAGGTGGCTGACAAGGCGGATCTCCCAGCGTCTAGGACGATCCTTGAGGCCGCCGTGTGAAGCCTGGATGGTGCGTCGCGAGGAGGTTCGAGGGCGGCTGCGTGCAGATCGGGTGCAGGCGACCTCAGAGGTACGGGAGCAGGGTGAGCAGGCCGAGCCCGGCGGCGCCGGCGGCGCAGATCAGGACCGCGCCCGCGGCCACGTCCTTCGACCGCTGGACCGACAGGTGGAAGCCCGGCGAGACGACGTCGCAGAGGTGCTCGAAGGCCGTGTTCATCGCTTCCGCGACCCACACGATCGCGATCGCCACCAGGAGCCATCGCCAGTCGTCGGCGCTGACCCGCAGCAGGACGCCGGCGGCGCACACCCCGAACGTGGCGGCCAGATGGAGCCATGCGTTGTGCTGGGTCCTAAGCATGAAGCCGATGCCGGCGAAGGCGTACCGGAAGCTCCGGGCGCGCGCGGGCAGGCTGAACGGA
>DASVVG010000121.1:0-26827 GCA_036386655.1 Caulobacteraceae bacterium
ACGAGACAAGGACGCCTCACACGCAGCGCGGCTCGTCAGGTCCAGGCGCGGAAGTGCTTGGACAGCTTGAGCCCTTGGCGCTGGTAGTGGGAGCCGTCCTCCCCATAGAGGCGCGTCGGGCGCTCCGTGAGCGGCTCGTAGATTAGGCGCGCCACCGTCTGCCCGTGCTCGAGCAGGAACGGCGTCTCGTGGCTGCGCACCTCGAGCACGCCCTTCGACCCTTTCCCGTGAGCCTCGTCCGTTCCGAAGCCGGGGTCGAAGAAGCCGGCGTAGTGCACCCGGAACTCGCCCACGGAGGGGTCGATCGGCGTCATCTCCGCCGCCTCCAGCACCGGGATCTCCACCGCCTCGTTCGAGGCGAGGATGTAGAACTCGCCCGGATCCAGCAGCAGTGCGCCGCCGCGCGTCTCCAGCGGCTCCCAGAAATCCCGCGGATCGTGGCCGTCCTCCTTGTCGAGGTCGACGACGCCGGCGTGGCGCCGGCCCCGGAAGCCCGCGACCTGCCCGGTCAGATCCACGCCGACGCTGCGCGTGGACAGCAGCGGCGGCACCCCTCGCTTCAGGCGGAGCTGGTTCAGCCTCGTCCCCGCGCGCACGAGGACCGAGAAGGTCTGCGGCGCGATCTCCAGGTACATCGGCCCATCGTAGCCTTCCGCCACGTCGTCGAAGACGGGCCCGCGGTCGGTCAGCAGCCGGACGAACACGTCCACGCGCCCGGTGGAGCTCTTCGGGTTCGCGCGTCCGGAGACGCCGGGCGGCAACCGTAGGCGCTCCTGGAGCTCAGCGATGTAGACGCAGCCGCGCTCGAGCACGGCGCCGCGCGTGAGGTCGATCTCGTGCATCGCGACGTCGGAAACGCGTTCGCCGACCGTGCGGCCGAGGCCGGGAAGGAAGGAGGCCCGCACGCGCCACGCCCGCCCGCCCAGGCGGAGGTCCAGGCTCGCCGGCTGCACCTGGTCGTGGTCGAAGGGGGTCGCGGCGGCGATGGCGCCCTGCTCTACGAGCGCCTCGATGCCCTGGCACGGCAGGATGCCGGCTGCTGTCTCGCTGTTCATGGGCCGCACCTAGGACGAGGCCGCTGAATCGAGCAAGCGCGGAGCGCCTCCCGGGGGTGAACGCGGGCCCCGCTCGACCGTTGTTCGCTCCGCAGGAGAGCCTCACCCCGTGACCAGCCACGTCTACGAAGCCGAGACCAGGGGCGTACGCGTGCGGGTGGTCGCCAGCTACCTGCCGCAGCAGTCCGATCCGGACGACGGCCGATGGGTGTGGGCGTACGTCATCGAGATCGAGAACGAGGGCGACGAGACGGTGCAGCTCGTGGACCGGCACTGGACCATCACCGACGGCCACGGACAGGTGGAGGAGGTGCAGGGTCCGGGCGTCGTGGGCGAACAGCCGGTGATCCCGCCGGGGGGCCGCTATCAGTACACCTCCGGCTGCCCGCTCGGCACGGACTCCGGCGTGATGGTCGGCAGCTACGGGATGATCACCGAGGCGGGCGAGCGCTTCGAGGCGGCGATCCCCGCCTTCTCGCTGCACCTCCCCGGCGCGGACCGGGCGGTCAACTGAGCCTCAGACGCGCTCCGGCGTGATCTCGTAGACGCGAGAGCAGTACTCGCAGGTCACGCGGATCTTGCCGGTGTGGTCCTCGACCATGTCGACGCGGTCCTCCGGCGGGAAGGAGCGCAGCATGTTCAGGATGCGCTCCTCCGTGCACCGGCAGAAAGCCTTCAGCGGCTTGGGCGAGAACACCCGCACGCCGTCCTCGTGGAACAGGCGGAAGAGCAGGCGGTCGGTGGAGACGTCGGGGTCGAGCAGCTCGTCGTCGCCGGTCGTGGAGAACAGGGCCTCGGCCCGCTCCCAGGCGTCGCGCGTGGCGCCGCGCGCCTCGTCCTCCGCGATGTTCTGGATCATCGCGCCGCCGGCGCGCCAGGTGCGCACGTCGCCGACCTGCAGCTCGCCCACGGCCAGCCGCACGCGCGTGGGCACCTGCTCCGACTGGGCGAAGTAGGCCTCGGCGCAGAGCGCCAGCGTCTCCCCCTCGATCGCGGTGATGCCCTGGTGGCGCTCCATCTTCGGGCCTTGGTCGATGGTCATCACGAACACGCCCTTGCCCAGCAGCGTCTGGGCGCCCGGGCGGGAGAAGCCTTGGCTGACCTCGGCCACG
Organism: Caulobacteraceae bacterium; assembly: GCA_036386655.1. GTDB lineage: Bacteria > Pseudomonadota > Alphaproteobacteria > Caulobacterales > Caulobacteraceae > JAHWJX01. Next base: position 2,168 of record DASVVG010000121.1, read on the forward strand.
CGATCGGCGTCGAAGCGGCAGTAGCCGCGCAGCGATCCCGCCGTGTCGTAGTCGGCGACGACGTAGGCGACGGGTCCGTCCCCCTGCGCCTGCACGATCAGCTTGCCCTCGAACTTGAGCGCGGAGCCGACCAGCGCGGCGAGGGCGCAGGCCTCGCCCAGCAGGTTGGCCACGGGCTCGGGGTAGTCGTGGCGGCTCAGGATGTCGTCGACGACTTCAGCGAGGCGCACGATGCGGCCGCGCACGGGCCAACCTTCGATCTGGAAGGCGGCGACGAGGTCGTCGGAAGGTACTGCGATGTCGGTCACGGCGGCGCGTTCCTGCGGACGCGCGGCGGGCGCGCCCGACTCATGCAAGCCCATGGTGAGGCGGGATCAGGCGGAAAGATAGTGAGCCGCCGCGGCGGCTGCGAGCGCGGCTATATCGCGCCCAGGCACCACATCAGGATCGCCTTCTGCGCGTGCAGCCGGTTCTCGGCCTCGTCCCAGACCACCGATTGCGGGCCGTCGATCACCGCGTCGCTCACCTCCTCGCCCCGGTGGGCCGGCAGGCAGTGCATGAACAACGCGCCCTCGGCCGCGTGCGCCATCAGCTTCGCGTCCACGGCGTAAGGCTCCAGCGCATCGAAGCGGGCGTCCACGTCGCGGTCGCCCATCGAGACCCAAGTGTCGGTGACGACGCAGTCGGCGCCCTTCACCGCCGCGTGCGGATCGTCCCCGAGCTCGATGCGGCCGCCGCGCTCCGCCGCCTTCGCGAGGTCCATCAGGTCGGGATGATACTGCGGCGGACACGCGATCCGGAGCGTGAAGTCGAACAGCGCCGCCGCGTGGATGAAGCTGGCGCAGACGTTGTTGGCGTCGCCCACCCAGGCGAACGTGCGGCCGCTGACGGAGCCCTTGTGCTCCTCGAAGGTCATCAGGTCGGCCATGATCTGGCAGGGGTGGCTGCGCTCGGTGAGGCCGTTGATGACGGGCACCGACGCCGCGTAGGCGAGCCGCTTCACCTCCTCGTGGCGGTTCGCGCGGATCATCACCGCATCCACCATGCGTGACAGCACGCGCGCGGTGTCCTCCACGGTCTCGCCGCGGCCGAGCTGCAGTTCTCCCGAGCTGGTTACGACGGCGGAGCCCCCGAGTTGGCGCATCGCGGCGTCGAAGGAGAACCGAGTGCGCGTCGACGGCTTCTCGAAGATCATCGCCAGGCTGCGTCCGGCCAGCGGGGCGTCGTCGTCGGGCGCGCCTTTGGGGCGGTCGGCGCGCGCCGTCTTCCGGCGTTTGGCCTCGTCTAGGATGGCCCGCAGGTCTCCCGGCGGAACCTTGAACAGGTCGAGGAAGTGGCGCGGCGCCGTCACGCCGCCTTCGCCTGCGCGCGCGCGGCTTCGCAGGTGCGCTCGAAGCGCTCGATCGCCTCGCGCGCCTCGTCAACGGTGAGGTTCAGCGGCGGCAGCAGGCGCACGCAGTTCTCGCCGCCGCCGGCGATCAGCAGGCCCTGGTCGCGCGCCATGGCCATGAGCTCGCGGTTGTTCGGCTTCACCTTCACACCGATCAGCAGCCCCTTGCCGCGGATCTCCTCGATCACGTCGGGATAGCGGTCCTTCAGCCCCTGCAGCTGCTGACCCAGGTAGCCGGCGACATCGAGCACGTTCTGCAGCGTCTCGGGTTTCGCGATCTCGTCGAAGGCGGCGCAGCCCACCGCCATGGCCAGCGGATTGCCGCCGAACGTCGAGCCGTGCGCGCCGACGTTCATGCCCTCCGCCGCCTTCGCGGTCGCGAGGCAGGCGCCCACGGGGAAGCCGCCGCCGAGCGCCTTGGCCACCGCCATCACGTCCGGCTCCGCGCCCGACCACTCGTGCGCCCACAGTCGGCCCGTGCGGCCCATGCCGGACTGCACCTCGTCGTAGATCAGCAGGATCCCCTCTTCGTCGCAGAGGGTGCGCAGGCCGCGCAGGCAGACGTCGGGCAGCGCGCGCGCGCCGCCCTCCCCCTGGACCGGCTCGACCACGATCGCCGCCGTGGTCGGACCCACCGCCGCCTTCAGCGCCTCGTGATCGCCGAACGGCACGCTGACGTAGCCCGGCAGCGGCGGGCCGAAACCTTCCACGTAAGTCGGGTTGGCCGCTGCGTTGATCGCCGCATACGTGCGGCCATGGAAGGCGCCGGTGAAGCCGATCACGTCGATGCGCTCAAGCGCGCCGCGGTGGTGGTGATAGCGGCGCGCGATCTTCAGCGCCGCCTCGATCGCCTCGGTCCCCGAGTTGGTGAAGAACACCACGTCGGCGAAGGAGTTGGCGGTCAGCCGGTCGGCGAGCGCCTCCTGCTGCGGGATCGTGAAGATGTTGGAGACGTGCCAGAGCTTCTCGGCCTGGTCCTTCAGCGCCTGCACCAGCTTCGGATGGGCGTGGCCGAGCCCGGTGGTGGCGATGCCGCCCACGCAGTCCAGGTAGGCCGTGCCGTCGGCCGTGTAGAGACGGGCCCCCTCGCCGCGCTCGAAGGCGAGCGGCGCGCGGTTGTACACACCCATCAGATGGCCGGTCACGGCGGGCTCCTGCTGCTGAAGCGGCCTGTCTAGGACCTCAGGTCTTGAGGCGCCACCCCCGGCGGAACAGCAGCCAGCAGGTGACGCCCAGGGCCACGGTGAGCACCGCGGTGGTCGCCACGCCCACGCTCAGGGAGCCGTCCGCCTCCCCGATGAACCCGTAGCGGAAGCCGTCGATCAGATAGAAGAACGGGTTGTAGTGGCTGAGCGTCCGGAACGGCTCCGGCAGCCGGTCGATCAGGTAGAAGGTGCCGGAGAGAAACGTCATCGGCACGATCACGAAGTTGGTCACCGCCGCCAGGTGGTCGAACTTCTCCGACCAGAGCCCGGCGATCACGCCGAGGAAGCCGAGCAGGAACGACGCCGCCGCCCCGTAGTAGAGCACCGCCCATAGGTGGCGGACCTGCAGCGCCTCGCCGCCGGTGAACGTGAAGATCGCCATGATGACGACGGCGGTCACCAGGCCCACGACGATCCCGCGCGTTGCGGCGCCCAGCGAGAAGCCGGCGGTCTGTTCGAACGGCGACAGCGGCGGCGTCATGAAGTCGGGCGCGGTGCCCATGATCTTCGCCTGGATCAGCGACGACGACGCATTGGCGAACGCGTTGTTGAGGATGGCCATCATGATCAGGCCGGGCGCGATGAACTGGCTGAACGGCACGCCGTGCACCGGCGGGCTGGCGCCCTGCACCGCGACGACGAACACCAGCATGTAGAGCAGCGTGGTGATGACCGGCGCGGCCACGGTCTGCATCCCCACCTTCCAGAACCGCCGCACCTCGCGCAGGTACAGGGTCCACAGCCCCAGCCAGTTGACCCCGTGATACCGGCGCGGCTCGGGCGGTGTGACCGCCTGCGCGCCTGCGATGTCCTGAACAGCCATGGCGCTCATGTGCGCGGCTTACAGGGCGCGCGCAACCGGTCTGACCGGGGTCTGTCGGCGGGATGACTCGGCTCTACGTCAAGCACGACCCTGTGGATGGGAGAGTCACCAGATGTAGTTCCTGTGGACAGACCCGGCTCTACCTATTGTGTGTCGCCCCTGCTTGGTTAACGATATCTAGCAGTGAGGCGGGGCGGTCGAGGTCCTCCTCTCAACATCTAGTCCTGATGCCGGAGGGGCCGGCGTGGAGGCGGACATGAGCTGGACGGACGAACGGGTCGCGGTTCTCAAGAAGCTCTGGCTGGACGGACTGTCCGCGAGCCAGATCGCTAAGCAGCTGGGCGGGGTCACCCGCAACGCCGTCATCGGCAAGGTGCACCGCCTGGGCCTCTCCGGCCGGGCCGCTCCCTCGCAGCCGCAACGCGCGGTGTACAAGGCGCCGCGTCCGCCGCGGCCGATCTCCACCCCGACGGTGCGGCGCGAGCCCAGCCTGCGGGCGGAGCCGGTGCGGGTGCGCATCCCCGAAGAGCCGGGCATGGCGACCGTACTCACCCTGGGCGCCCACATGTGCAAGTGGCCGATCGGCGACCCGTCCTCGACGGAGTTCACCTTCTGCGGCCGCGGCACGGCCGGCACCTACTGCTCGGAGCACAGCACGGTCGCGTACCAGCCGCAGCAGAACAAGAAGCGGTCCGGCGCAAACGAGCTGGTCCGCAGCCTCCGCCGCTACATGTAGTACCCCCCGAGTACCCCCGATTAGCGTGGCGTTGTGGAGAGGGGCCTTCGGGCCCCTCTTTCGTGCGGGCATACCGCGGGGCGACCGGGCCGCCGCAGCCGCACTACTTCCCTCGTGCGACGTTTTGTCGAACGCGCGCTACCGCGGAACTACCCCTCGAGATCGAGCGCGTATCCGGCCGATCGCACGGTGCGGATGGGATCGTCGCCGATGTCGCGGTTCAGCGCCTTCCGCAGTCGGCCGATATGCACGTCGACCGTGCGCGCCTCCACGTACACGTCCGAGCCCCACACCGCGTCGAGCAGCTGCTCGCGGCTGAACACCCGCCCCGGGTGCTGCATCAGGTAGTCGAGCAGCCGGAACTCCGTCGGGCCGAGGTGGATCTCCTTGCCGTTGCGCTTCACCCGGTGCGCCACGCGGTCCATCACGATGTCGCCGTGCTTGACGCGGTCGTCGGCGAGGCCCGGCCGGATGCGCCGCAGCACCGCCCGGATGCGCGCGGTCAGCTCCGTCGTCGAGAACGGCTTGGTGATGTAGTCGTCGGCGCCGGTGTCGAGGCCGCGGATGCGGTCGCTCTCTTCCCCGCGCGCCGTCAGCATGATGATCGGCAGGTTGCGGCTTTCCGGCCGCTGGCGGATGCGGCGGCAGATCTCGATCCCGGAGACCTTCGGCAGCATCCAGTCGAGCAGCACCAGGTCCGGTTGCTTCTCCTCGACCATCATCAGCGCCACTTCGCCGTCGGCGGTGACGGTGACGCGATAGCCCTCCTTCTCGAGGTTGTACTGCAGCAGGGTGGCGAGGGCGTCTTCGTCCTCGACGACCAGGATAGTGGGGATCACGGGCATGCTCTCCTGCGGTTCCCGGTCAGCGCACGACCGACTCGCCCCTCGGCCGTTCGGTCATCATCTCCTCGCCGGTCAGCTCGTGGTGGATGATCTCGGCGAGGTTGGTGGCGTGGTCGCCGATCCGCTCGAGGTTCTTGCCCACGAACAGCAGGTGGGCGCACGGCGTGACCATGCCGGGATCGCGCGTCATGTGCGCGACCAGCTCGCGGAAGAGGCTGTTGAAGTGCTCGTCCACTTCCTGGTCCTCGCGCCAGACCTGCAGGGCGAGGTCGAGATCCGAGGCCGTGTAGGCGTCGAGCACCGTCTTCAGCCGCTCGACCACCAGCTTGCCCATGCGCTCGGTGGAACGCGTCAGCGGGGTCAAAGGGTCGGCTTCCGCGATGATGATGCCGCGCCTCGCGATATTGCGGGCGTAGTCGCCGGTGCGCTCCAGCGTGTGCGCGAACTTCATGGCGGCGAGCGCATGGCCGAGTTCGGCTGGCTCCAGCGGCCGCGCGAGGATGATGCGCATCGCCTTACGCTCGAGCTCGCGCTGCAGGATGTCGAGCTTCTCGTCGCGAGCGATCACGGCGCGAGCGAGCGCCACGTCGCGCCGGGCCACGCAGTCGACCGCCTGCACGACCTGCGCTTCCGCCAGCCCGCCCATGCGGGCGACGTCGGCGGACAACTGGTCGAGTTCCTCTCCGGAGGCGCTGAGGCCGGCTCGGGCTGTCATCACGGGTTCCAGCGAAGGCGCACGGCCTGCGGGGCCCCTCCGTATGCCCTCAATGCCTCAGCATTGCTGTTCCCGAATGACGGAACGGTGACACTTCTGCGACGCCCGAGGCCTCAGGGCTCCCGGCGGCGCGCGTCTCCTGAAACGGGGAAGTAAACGGTGAAGGCGGAGCCCACGCCCGGGGCGCTTTCGACCGCCAGCCCGCCGCGATGGCGGTTCACCACGTGCTTGACGATGGCGAGGCCCAGGCCGGTGCCGGGCCGTGCGCCGCTCTTCTGGCCGCCGACGCGGTAGAACCGCTCGGCCAGCCGCGGCAGGTGCTCGCGATCCATGCCGGGCCCCTGGTCCGTGACCCGGATGGCGACGTAGCGGTGCTCGGCGGTCCGTGCGGGGGTCAGCAGGGGAATGCGGGCGGCGCCCTCCATCCGCTCGGCCGCGAGGGCGTCCGGCGTGAAGCCGGGCGTCACCTCGACGACCACCGCGCCTCCGCGGGGCGAATACTTCAGCGCGTTGTCGATCAGGTTCTGCACCACCTGCACGATCTGGTCGCGGTCGCCGGAGACCCAGGCGGAGCGGGGGGGCGGCAGCTTGGTGCGGAGCGCCACGCCGCCTTCCTTCGCCAGCGGCCCCAGCGCATCCGCCACGTCGACTATGGTGGCGGCGAGGTCGACGACGCCCGAGGGGGGCACGTGCTCGTTCAGCTCGATCCGGCTGAGGGACAGGAGGTCGTCGACCAGGCGCGACATGCGGTTGGTCTGGTCGGCCATGATCATCAGGAAGCGCTCCCGCGCCTCGGGATCCTCGCGGGCGTGGCCCCGCAGCGTCTCGATGAACCCGGCGAGCGAAGCCAGCGGCGTGCGCAGCTCGTGGCTGGCGTTGGCCATGAAGTCGGCGCGCGTGCGCTCGGCCAGCCGCGCGTCCGTCTCGTCGTGCAGGACCAGCAGCGCCAGCCGCCCGTCGTCGCCCCCGACCGGCGTGCTGAGCGCCCGCCAGAGCCGTTCGTCGACGCCGCCGGAGGCCCATCTCGCCGAGCCCGCCACCCCCCCGAACAGGCTCTCGTCCACGACTTCGAGCACCTCGGGATCGCGCATCGCATGCACCAGCGGCGCCCCTTCGGCCGGGATGCGCAGCAGGTCGCGCGCGGCGCGGTTCGCCGCGAGCACGCGCCGCGAGGCGGTGTCGTCGATGTCCCCCGCCGACACCAGCAGCGCCGGGTCCGGGTGGATCTCGAAGGCGGCGCCGAACGGATCGGCCGGAAGCGGGTTCGCAGGCATGACGGTCGCGCGGGTGGTTAGCCCAACCTCGCGCTCCTGGGGAGGCGCGAAACGCCGGCTCGGCGCTGGGGCCTGCCCGATGTATGGCTCGGCCGTGACCCACGTTCTGTTCGTCTGCGATTCCGGCGCCGAGGTCGGCGGCGGTCACGTGATGCGTTCGCTCACCCTCGCCGGCGCGTTGGCGACGGAGGGTGTCCGCGCCTCGTTCATGGCCCCTCCGGCGGCCGCGCGCGTGCTGGACGCTTTCGACACGTTGGGCTGCGGCCGCGTTCCCGTGGAGGAGCCGGAGACGCCCCAGGACCTCGCCCGCGCCGCCCGGCGCACGCTGGAGGGCGGCGGCTTCGACGCGGCGGTGTCGGACCACTTCGGCCTCGGGGCCGCGGAGCACGCGCTCTTCCGTGCCCACGCCGACACCCTGCTGGTCATCGACGACCTCGCCGACCGGCCGCTCGCCCCGGACCTGCTGCTGGACGTGAGCTTCGGCCGCGGCCCCGCGGAGTACGCCGGCCTGACGCCTCCCGAGGCCGAGCTGCTGCTCGGACCCGAGTACGCGCTAGTGCGCCCGGAGTTCGCGGCTGCGCGGGCACGTGGGCGCGCGCTCGCCGAGGGGGCGGCCCGCCGGGCGCTGATCTCGCTGGGTCTCACCGACGTGGGCGGGGTCACGGAGCGAGTGCTCGAGCAGCTCGATTCCATCCTCGGCGACATGCGGCTGGACGTCGTCACCGGAGCCCAGGCTCCCAGCCTGCCGCAGTTGCGGGAGCGCGCCGCGCGTGACCCGCGCCTGACCCTACACGTGGACACCCCCGCGATCGCCGAACGGATGGCCCGGGCGGACTTCGCCGTCGGCGCGGGGGGCTCCAGCACCTGGGAGCGGGCCTGCCTCGGGCTGCCGACCCTGACTCTGGTGCTGGCCGACAACCAGGCGCCGCTCGCCGCCCGGCTCGCCGACGCGGGGCTGACCCTGAGCGTCGACGTGCGGGAGCCCGGGTACGAGCCGCGCCTGCGCGACGGCTTCCGCCGGCTCGCCGCCGACGCCGAATTCCGCCGCGAACTCTCCGGTAAGACGGCGGCGTTGTGCGACGGCTGCGGCGCGGCGCGCGTGGCGGAACGCCTGCTCGCCCGCCTGGCTAGCCGGGCAGGCTGAACCCGGCGCGCTCCAGGCGCGCGCGGCAGCCCGCGCGGGCCGCCCGCCACTCCTCCTGCAGCAGCCCCAGCCCCAGCACCTCCTGATACGCGCCGTCCTTCAGCACGTGGTCGCGCAGGCGCGCCTCGACCTGGAACCCGTAGCGCTGGTGCATCTTCCAGACCGCCTCGTTGCCGACGAGCACCTCGCACCAGAGCTTGTGCAGCCCCATCGTCTCGAACACGTGCTCGAGCACCCAGTACTCGACGTACGCGCCGACGCCCCGCCCACGCAGCCCCGGATCGCCGAGGTAGAAGGCCCAAGTGCAGCGGCCGTGCGTCGTGTCGATGTCGTACAGGTTCACCAGCCCGGCGGGCGCGCCGCCCACCTCGATCACCCAGTAGCGGCGACGCGGGTCCCGCAGCGCCGTCGCCCACCAACGCTCGTGCTCTTCCGGCGTGATCACGTGCGCGCCGTACATCCAGCGCGCCACCTCCGGCGCGTTGCGCCAAGCCAGCAGCCGCGCCTTGTCGGCCTCCTCCACGTCGCGGAAAGTGACGGCGGTCATCGCTACAACCGCGGGAAGCCGCCGAGCGCGGCGAGGTCCGGACGCGAGGCGACCAGTCGGCGCACGTCGGCCGAGCCGAACGCCGGATTCGCTGGGTAGAGTCCCTCGTACACCGCCTCCACGAAGGCGAAATCCTCGGGCGTGTCCACCGTCCAGCGGGCCTCTCCCTCCTCCGCCCCGTTCTTCAGCACGATCAGCCGGAACCGGTCCGGGCGACGGTAGATGAAGGGCGTTACGTGCTCCCGCTCGTACGACTCGTCGGCTTCGGCGTGAGCGGTGCGGAGCGCGTCGGCCCGCATCACCTCGGCGTCGAGGCCGTGGGCGAAGGTGCGGTGGTCGCCGGTGTTGTGCGCGTAGTCCGTGCCCTGCTCGACGTGCAGCGCGATCAGCCGGTCGATCAGCTCCGGGTCCGCGAGCGGACAGTCCCCGGTCAGCCGCACCACGTGCTCGGCCGGTCCGAACGCGTCCAGCGCGCCTATGAACCGCGACAGCACGTCGTCCAGGGAGCCGCGATGCACGCCCAGTCCGAGGTCCGCCCCCAGCCGCGCCACCGGCTCGTCCTCCGGCTGGTCGCTGGTGGCGATCACCAGCCGGTCGATGCGCTCCGCGCGTCGCAGCCGTTCCACCTGCCGCGCGAGCATCGGCGCCCCCACGAGGTCGCGCAGGACCTTCCCGGGCAGCCGGGTGGACGACATGCGCGCCTGGAGCACCGCCAGAATCATCGCCGGAGGATAACCCCTGTTAACCGGAACGGGCGGAAATCAGGGGGCGCAGCGGAGCCCTCCATGCCGACCGAGATCGAGATCGCCGGCCGAAAGATCGGCCCCGCGCACGAGCCGTTCGTGATCTGCGAGCTGTCCGGCAACCACAACGGCAGCCTGGAGCGCGCGCTCGAGATGATCGACGCGGCCGCCGCCACCGGCTGCGACGCCATCAAGATCCAGACCTACACCGCCGACACCATCACCATCGACAGCGACCGCCCCGAGTTCCGCCTGAAGGGCGGCCTGTGGGACGGCCGCACGCTCTACGACCTCTACAGCGAGGCGCAGACGCCGTTCGAATGGCACGCGGCGCTCTTCGAGCGCGCGCGCCAGCGGGGCGTGATCCTGTTCTCGACGCCGTTCGACGAGACGGCAGCGGACCTGCTCGCGGGCCTGGACGCCCCTGCCTACAAGATCGCGTCGTTCGAGGCCGTGGACCTGCCGCTGATAGCCTACACAGCGGCGAAGGGCCGGCCGCTGATCATCTCCACGGGCATGGCCAACCTCGGCGAGATCGCAGCCGCGCATGAGACCGCAGTCAAGGCCGGCGCACCGGGCGTGGTCCTGCTCCACTGCGTCAGCAGCTATCCCGCGCCGATGGCGGACGCCAACGTCCGCACCGTCGCCGACCTGGCGGCGCGCTTCGGCTGTGTCTCCGGCCTGTCCGACCACACGCCGGGCACGGCCGCCGCGGTGGCCGCGGTCGCCTGCGGCGCCAGCGTGATCGAGAAGCACTTCACCCTCGCCCGCTCCGACGGAGGCCCCGACGCCGCCTTCAGCCTGGAGCCGGACGAGTTCACCGCCCTGGTGCGCGACTGCAAGGACGCGTGGCGGGCGCTGGGCTCCGCCCGCTACGACCTGCAGGGCTCCGAGCAGGGCAACGTGCAGTTCCGGCGCTCCCTGTACGTCGTCGCGGACGTGCGCGCCGGCGAGCCCCTGACCTCCGCCAACGTGCGCTCGATCCGGCCGGGCCTCGGCCTGGCCCCCAAGCACCTGCCCGAGGTGATGGGCCGCCGCGCCGCCCGTGACCTGAAGCGCGGCGAAGCCCTCTCTTGGGACATGATCTCGGCCGCCGCCGCGGCGTGATCCGCGACCTTCCGTCGCTCAAAAGCTAAGCCGCGGCACTCGGAGCGCGCCCGGCGCGTTCCGGACCACGCGAGCGTGACGGGCGCTCGCCAGTAAGGCCGTCATGACGATCGAACAAATCAGCGCCTTCGCCCTGCTGGGAGGCGCGGTCGTCCTCTTCGTGTGGGGACGCATCCGGTACGACGTGGTCGCCCTGGGCGCGCTGCTCGTCGGGGTGCTGATCGGGGTGATCGAGTTCGACGACGCCTTCACCGGATTCAGCAACGACGTGGTGGTGATCATCGCCGCCGCCCTGGTGGTCAGCGCCGCCATCGCGCGCTCCGGGGTCATGGAGGCCCTGTTGCGGCCGGTGCTCTCGCGTCTCACGACCGGTTCGACGCAGGTGCCCGCCATGGTCGCCTCGGTCGGGCTGCTGTCGATGATCACGAAGAACGTAGGCGCGCTGGCCATCTTCATGCCCATCGCGCTGCAGCTGGCGCGCAAGAACGGCACCTCACCGGCCTGCCTGCTGATGCCGATGGCGTTCGCCTCGCTGATGGGCGGGCTGGTGACGCTGGTCGGCACCTCGCCCAACATCCTCGTCGCCGAGGTGCGCGAGAACCTGACCGGCGAGCCGTTCGGCATGTTCGACTACGCGCCCGTCGGCCTGGCGATCTGCGTCGTCGGCTTCCTGTTCCTGAGCTTCGGCTACCGCGTCCTGCCCTCCAGCCGCCGCGGGACCGCGGGCATGGACGCCGCGCTGCAGTCGAGCAGCTACGTGGCCGAGGTCCAGGTGCCGGAGGACTGGAGCAAGGAAACATCGACGCCGTCCGACCTGCACGCCCTCTCCAACGGCGAGGTGCACGTCGTCGGCGTCGTGCGGCACGGCCAGAAGTCGATGCCGCTGCCGGACGCCGAGATTCGGCCCGGCGACCGCCTCCTGCTGGAAGGCGAGCAGCAGGATCTCGACACCTTCCTCGGCCGCGCCAGGCTGAAGCACTACCGCGCCGACGCTTCGGTGGAATCCGGCGAGCCCACGGACGAGGTTCGCGCCCACGAGGCGGTGGTCACCCGGGACTCGGTCCTGAACGGCCGCTCGGCCGGCGAGGTGGAGCTCTACGAGCGTTACGGCGTGAACCTGCTGGCGGTGAGCCGCGAGGGCGAGCGCGTGGCGGAGCGGATGAAGACGCTGAAGCTGCGGCCCGGCGACGTGGTCGTGCTGCAGGGACCGGGCGGGCAGATGCCCGACATCATGGGCGACCTGGGCGTGCTTCCCCTGGCCGAGCGCGACATCCGGCTGGGGGCCCGCCGCCGATCCGTGCTGCCGCTGCTCATCTTGCTCGTGGCGATGGGACTGGTGGCGTTGGAGGTGCTGCCGGTGGCGATCGCCTTCTTCGGGGCGGCGGTGGCGATGGTGCTGACCAGTTCGCTGCCCCTGCGCGACGCCTACGACAGCCTGGACGGGCCGGTGCTGGTGCTGGTCGCCGCCCTCATCCCGGTCAGCGAGACGATCCAGAACACGGGCGGCACCGAGCTGATCGCCGCGGCGCTGTCGGGGATGGTGTCCGCGGTTCCGCCCGTGGGCGCGCTGGCGCTCGTGATGCTGGCTGGGATGGCGATCACCCCCTTCCTGAACAACGCGGCGACGGTGCTGGTGCTGGGGCCGATCGTGGGCAGCCTCGCCCAGCGGCTCGGCATGAACCCGGACCCGTTCCTGATGGCCGTGGCCGTGGGGGCGGCGTGCGACTTCCTCACGCCCATCGGGCACCAGTGCAACACGCTGGTGATGGGCCCCGGCGGCTACAAGTTCACCGACTACTTCCGGCTGGGCGCGCCGCTGTCGCTGATCGTGCTGGTGGTCGGCGTGCCGATGATCGCGCTCGTCTGGCCGCTCAGCCCCGCCTAGTCGAGCCGGGGCTTCCCGCGCAGGCTCTTCACCTCGCCGCGGCGGCTCTTGCCCTCCAGCCGGCGCATCTTCGACGCCTTCGTGGGCCGCGTGCGCTTGCGCGGCGGCGGCGGCGGCTCGGCGGCTTTGCGGATCAGCTCCAGCAGGCGGTCCAGCGCGTCCTGCCGGTTGCGACCCTGCTCCCGGAAGCGCTGCGCCACCAGCACCAGCACGCCCTCCTTGGTCACCCGGCTGCCGCCCAGCCGCTCCAGCCGCGCCTTCACGCCGTCCGGCAGCGACGGCGACCCGCGCACGTCGAAGCGTAGCTCCACCGCCGTGGAGACCTTGTTGACGTTCTGGCCCCCAGGGCCCTCGGCGCGGACGAACCGCTCCTCGATCTCGGCGTCCTCGAGCGTGATGCGGTCGTTCACCGGGATCATCGCCGCCGCCTCGCGCGCACCACCGCCTCGTCGAGCGCCTGCAAGAAGCGTGACCGGTCGGCCGGCGCGAACGGCTTCGGCCCGCCCGTGATCTCGCCCATCGACCGCAGGTGCTCGCCGATCATGCGGCCGGCCAGCGCCGAGGCGATGGAATCGACGCTGAACGGCTGACCGTTCGGCCGGATCGCCGCCGCACCGGCCTTGAGGCACCGATCCGCCAGCGGGATGTCGTTGGTCACCACCACGTCGGCCGGGCCCGCGCGCTCCGCGATCCAGTCGTCGGCGACGTCCGGGCCGGCGTCCACCACCACTTGCTCGATCAGCGGCTCGCGCGGCACGTTCATCCAGCCGTTCGAAACCACCCACGTCTTCAGCCCGTACCGCCGGGCGACGCGGTAGACCTCCTCCTTCACCGGGCAGGCGTCGGCGTCGACGAAGATCTCGGTGGGGGCGGCGGGATCGCGAGTCACGGCTCCGGATTGTAGAGGAGCCCATGCTCCGCGCCGACTTCTTCGACCGGCCTTCCCTCGAGCTCGCGCGCGAGCTGATCGGCTGCGCCCTGCTGGTGGACGGCGTCGGCGGCGTGATCGTCGAGACCGAGGCCTACAGCCCCGACGATCCCGCCTCCCACAGCTTCAGCGGCCCGACGGCGCGGAACGCCGCCATGTTCGGTCCCGCGGGCCGCGCCTACGTCTACCGCTCGTACGGCATCCACTGGTGCATGAACGTGGTCGGCCACCACGGCAGCGCCGTGCTGCTGCGCGCCTTGGAGCCCACCGCGGGCCTCGACCGGATGGTCGAGCGGCGTGGCCTCGCCGATCCGCGCGCCCTCTGCTCCGGGCCGGGCAAGCTGTGCCAGGCCCTGGCCATCAGCCGCGAACACGACGCCCTGCCGCTGGACGCGCCCCCCTTCCAGGTGCTCCCCCGCAACGGCGCGCCGCCCGAGCTGGCCGTCGGGCCGCGCATCGGCATCACCAAGGCGGTGGACCAGCCCTGGCGCTTCGGGCTGGCCGGCTCCCCCTTCGTCAGCCGTCGCTTCCCCGCGGGAACCTGAGCCGTATCGGCGGATTGAGCCGCCGATGCCCGGCCTCGCCGACCTCGCCGTCCCGATCGACACCGCCACCATGGAGGCGAAGTCGGTGGACCTGCTGCCGCGCGAGCCGGGCTGGTGGTACGAGCCCAAGTGGGACGGCTTCCGCTGCCTCGCCTTCCGCTCCGGCGACGAGGTCGAGCTGAAGTCCAAGTCCGGCAAGCCGCTGGGACGCTACTTCCCCGAGGTCGCCGAGCGCCTGCGCGCGCTCCCGCACGAGCAGTTCGTCGTCGACGGCGAACTCCTGATCCCGCAGGGCGGCGCCTTCTCCTTCGACGCGCTGCAGATGCGGCTGCATCCCGCCGAGAGCCGCATCACCAAGCTGTCGCGCGAGACGCCGGCGGTCCTCACCCTCTTCGACTGCCTGCTGAGGCCGGACGGCGAGCCGCTGGTGGAGCAGCCCCTGACCCGGCGCCGCGCCGCGCTGGAGCGCTTCCACGAGGCCGTCCCGGCCGGGCCCGACCTGAAGCTCACCTTCTACACCCGTGACCATGCCGAAGCCTGCGAGTGGCTGGAAAGCGCGGGCGCGGGCGCTCTCGACGGTGTCATCGCGAAACAGGCGGACGGGCCGTACGTCCCGGGCGAACGGGCGATGCTGAAGGTGAAGCGGCTCCGCTCCGCCGACTGCGTGGTCGGCGGCTTCCGCTACGCCAGCAACAGCCGCCAGGTCGGCTCGCTGCTGCTCGGCCTGTTCAACGAGCAGGGCCTGCTCGACCACGTCGGCTTCACCTCGACCATCAGCAATGCCGAGCGCCCGGAGCTGACGAAGCGGCTGGAAGCGTTGAGAGGCCCGCCCGGCTTCACCGGAAACGCGCCCGGCGGGCCGAGCCGCTGGTCCACCGAGCGATCAGGCGACTGGGAGCCGCTGCGGCACGAGCTGGTGGTGGAGGTGCGCTACGACCACGTGACCGGCGGCCGCTTCCGCCATGGGACCAAGCTGTTGCGCTGGCGGCCCGACAAGGCGCCGGAGCAGTGTGGCTACGAGCAGATCAGGTCTTGATCCGCCAGCCGGTCCTGAATATCCACCACACCGCCGTCAGACAGAGCAGCAGGAACAGCAGCGTCATCGCGAGGCTCACCGCCACGTTGACGTCGCTCACGCCGTAGAAGCTCCAGCGGAAGCCGCTCACCAGGTAGACCACCGGATTGAACAGCGTGACGGTGCGCCAGGGCTCCGGCAGCACGTCGATCGAATAGAAGCTGCCGCCCAGGAAGGTGAGCGGCGTCACCACCAGCAGCGGCACCAGCATCAGCTTCTCGAAGCCGTCCGCCCAGATGCCGATGATGAAGCCGAACAGGCTGAAGGTGACGGACGTCAGCACCAGGAACAGCAGCATCAGGAGCGGATGCTGGATGTCCAAGGGCACGAACACCGACGCCGTGGCCAGGATGATGCTCCCGATCATCACCGACTTGGTCGCCGCCGCCCCGACGTAGCCGGCGACGATCTCCAGCGCCGAGACCGGCGCGGAGAGGATCTCGTAGATCGTGCCCGTGAACTTCGGGAAGTAGATGCCGAACGACGCGTTCGAGATGCTCTCTGTGAGCAGCGACAGCATGATCAGCCCGGGCACGATGAAGGCCCCGTAGCTGACGCCGTCGAGCGCGGGCATGCGGCTCCCGATCGCCGACCCGAAGACGACGAAATAGAGCGAGGTGGTGATCACCGGCGCCAGGATGCTCTGCAGCACCGTGCGGAAGGTGCGCGCCATCTCGAAGCGGTAGATCGCGCCTATGGCCCGGTAGTTCATCGGCCGTGCACCAGGTCCACGAAGATGTCCTCCAGCGAGCTCTGCTTCGTGTTCAGGTCCTTGAAGGCGATGCCGGCGTCGGTCATCCGGCGCAGCAGCGACGGCACGCCGGTGCGCTCGGCGTTGGCGTCGAAACCGTAGACCAGCTCGTTCCCGTCGGCCTTGAGCTGCAGGTCCCATTCGGAGAGCTCGGGCGGGACGGCGGCGAGGGGCTCCTGCAGCACGAGGGTCAGCTCCTTGCGCCCGAGCTTGCGCATCAGGACCGTCTTCTCCTCGACGAGGATGATCTCGCCCTTGCTGATCACCCCCACCCGGTCGGCCATCTCCTCGGCCTCCTCGATGTAGTGGGTGGTCAGGATGATGGTGACGCCGGTCTCGCGCAGGCCGCGGACCATCTCCCACATGTCGCGTCGCAGCTCGACGTCCACGCCCGCGGAGGGTTCGTCGAGGAACAGGATCTGCGGCTCGTGGCTGAGCGCCTTGGCGATCATCACCCGCCGCTTCATGCCGCCCGAGAGCGTCATGATCTTGCTGTCCTTCTTGTCCCAGAGGGACAGCTGCCGCAGCACCTTCTCAACGTAGGCGGGGCTGGACGGCTTGCCGAACAGCCCGCGGCTGAAGGTGACCGTCGCCCACACCGTCTCGAAGGCGTCGGTGGTCAGCTCCTGCGGCACCAGCCCGATCTTGGTCCGGGCGGCGCGGTAGTCGCGCACCACGTCGTGGCCGTCGGCCAGGATCGTCCCCGTGCTCGGGTTCACGATCCCGCAGATGATGCTGATCAGGGTCGTCTTTCCCGCCCCGTTCGGACCTAGCAGCGCGAAGATCTCGCCGGGCCTGATCTCCAGGTCGACGTTCTTCAGGGCCTGGTGGCCGGTCGCGTAGGTCTTCGAGAGTCCGGTGACGGAGATGATCGGCGTCATGTCGCTCGACAGCTTAGCCGGAACCAGCCCCGGCTTGTGAAGGAATGACGCGCGAGGACCGGCGGGACCGACAGCTCAGGCTCCGCAGGGAAGAGAAAGTGGCGCGCCCGGAACGATTCGAACGTCCGACCCCCAGATTCGTAGTCTGGTGCTCTATCCAGCTGAGCTACGGGCGCGCAGCCGTCCGGCGGGCCGGGCGGCGAGGGCGCGGAACCTAATCACTCGCCGCGCGCCACGCAACCCGCGGCCGCGGCCGCGGAACGGCGCTTCTCGCGAGGCGCTTCCGCCTTTTATGGTGCGCGGCCCGGAGGTTCGTATGCGTCTCGTCCTGTTCGCCGCCCTGGCCGTGCTGTCCGCCTGCGCGCGGCCCCAGGTCGAGCCCCCTCCCGCCGCCGCTGAGGCGCCGAGTGCGATGGTCGCGGCGGCCAATCCGCTGGCGGTCGAAGCCGGGCTGGAGGTGCTGCGGGCCGGGGGGAACGCGGCCGACGCCGCGGTGGCCGTGCAGGCGGCGCTGGGCCTGGTCGAGCCGCAGAGCTCCGGCCTCGGGGGGGGCGGCTTCCTGATGTACTTCGACGCGGCGACCGGGAAGGTGACCGCCTACAACGGCCGCGAGCACGCGCCGGCCGGCGCTACGCCCCGCATGTTCCTGAACGCCGCGGGTGAGCCCCTGCCCTTCCAGGAGGCGGTCGTGAGCGGCCGCGCCGTAGGCGCGCCCGGCGCCGTCGCCATGCTGGGCATGGTGCACCGCGAGCACGGACGCCGGCCGTGGGCCTCGCTGTTCACCGGGACCGCCCGGCTGGCCGAGCAGGGGTTCGTCGTCAGCCCGCGGCTCGAAAGCATGATCCACGGCACGTCGGTGCAGGCGAAGAGCCCCGACGCCGTCGCCTACTTCAGCAAGCCCGACGGGACGCGGCTGAAGGCGGGAGACGTGCTGCGCAACCCCGCCTACGCGGCCACGCTGCGCCGGATCGCCGCCGACGGGCCGCGCGCGCTGCTGGAGGGCCCGATCGCAGAGGCCATCGTCGCCCGCGTCCGGCAGGGACCGCTCCCCGGCAGCCTCACGACCGCCGACCTCGCCGCCTACCAGCCGGTCCGCTCGGAACCGCTCTGCCGCCCCTGGCGGGTGCAAGTCGCCTGCGTGCCCCCTCCCCCGTCGAGCGGCGTCGGGCTGCTGCAGCTGCTGCTCATGCTCGAGCACACCGACATCGACGCTCGCGGCCCGACCGACCCGCAGGGCTGGTACCTGTTCGCCGAAGCGAGCCGGCTGATGTACGCCGACCGCGACCGCTACGTGGGGGATCCCGCCTTCGTGCGCGTGCCCGTGGAGGGCCTGCTCGACCCCGCCTACGTCCGCAGCCGGGCCGCGCTGATCGGCCCGCGCGCCGGCCCTCCCCCGATGGCAGGCGATCCGCCCGGCGCCGGGCTCGCAGGCGTCGATCGCACGCTCGAGCCGGCGGGCACGACGCACTTCGTCGTCGTCGACCGCTGGGGGAACGTCGCGTCGATGACGACGACGGTGGAGAGCATCTTCGGCTCCGGACGGATGGTCGGCGGCTTCTTCCTCAACAACCAGATGACCGACTTCTCCTTCCGCCCGACCGACGAACAGGGCCGTCCGGCCGCGAACGCCGTGGCCCCGCGCAAGCGCCCGCGCTCCTCGATGAGCCCCGTCATCGTGCTCGACCGGCAGGGACGGTTCGTGGCCGCGGTGGGTTCCCCCGGCGGCAACTCCATCCCGGCCTACAACGCCAAGGCCATGGTCGGCGTGTTCGACTGGAAGCTGCCGATGCAGGAGGCGATCGCGCTGCCCAACCTGGTGGCGCGGGGGTCGGTCTACAGCTCGGAGCGCGAGAAGTTCGCGCCCGGCGTGGTGGAGGGGCTGGCCGCCCGCGGTGTGGACCTCGTTCCCGGTCGCACCGAGAACTCGGGCCTCCACGGCGTGATCCGGCGCGCTGGCGGACGTCTCGAAGGAGGAGCCGATCCCCGGCGTGAAGGCGTGGCGCGCGCTCCCTAGGCTGCAGGCAACCGCAGTTCGAACGTCGCGCCCTGCGGTCCGGAGTCGGCCAGCCGCACGTCTCCGCCGTTGGACTGGGCCAGCTCGCGCGCGATCGCGAGCCCGAGCCCCGCGCCGCCCTGCCGCCCGGAGACCGCGAACGGCTGGAACAGCCTGGGCTGCGCCTTCTCGGGCACGCCCGGCCCGTCGTCGGCGAGGTGGATCACGGCGACGCCCTCGTCGCGCTCGGCGGTGACCGTCACCCGGCCCTGCGAGCGCCCGGTGGTCTCGATCGCCTCGCGAGCATTGCGCAGCAGGTTCACCAGCACCCGGTGCAGGTGCTCGGGATCGACCCGCACGGCGAGCCGCGGCGGGATCTGGTCGAGCAGGGCCACGCCCTCAGGCGCGAGCCCCGCGTCCTCGGCCGCGGCCTCCACGGCGGCGGCCAGCGGCAGCGTCTGCGGGCTCGGCGGCGGCTCCTGGCTCTTGCCGTAGGTGAGCACGTTCTGGGCGAGGCCGATCGCCCGGTCGAGCGCCCGCTCCAGGCGGGGCAAGGCCTGCGCCACCTGCGGGTCGCCGCTCTTCGCCATGCGCTCGGACGCGATCTGGGCCGAGGTCAGCATGTTGCGCAGGTCATGGTTGATCTTGGCCACCGCCTCGCCCAGCGCCGCCAGCCGCGCCTTCGAGTGCAGCGCCGCGCGCAGGTCGTTCTGCATCCGGCTGAGCTCGGTCTCCGCCCGTCCCACCTCGTCATGGCGGCCGGAGAGCGCCACGCGCGCCGCCGGATCGTCGGGGTCGGCCCGGAAGCGCTCCATGGAGGCCGTGATGCGGCGCATGGGCCGCACCAGGAACAGGGTCAGCGACAGGTAGACGAGGCCGCCCGTCACCACCGAAATGAACGCCGTCACGCCGAGGATGCTGAGCAGGTAGGTCTTCAGCTCCCGCCGCAGCGGCGTCTCCGGCACGACGATCTCGACGAAGTCGCCGCTCCGGAACCGAGGGCGGTCGATGACGCGCAGCATGTGCCCGTCCCCGCGCAGCAGGGTCCGGAAGGGCGACAGCAGCCGCTGCTGCGGATTCCGTCGGCGGAGGTCGATGAAGCGTGGCGTTTCACGCATGCGGGGCGCGACCAGAAGCAGTCGCCGGACGCCCTCGCTGCGGATCGCCACCGAGACCACGCCCGCGCCTTCGAGCAACTGCGAGGCGGTCTGGTCGGTCAGCGTCTGCTCCGGGATCGCCTCGACGGCGACGGAGGCGACCTCCGCGGCGCGCAGGCGGTCGTTCAGCCAGTTCTCCTGATAGTCCGCCAGCGAGGGAACGAGCAGGAAGACCTGCGCTACGACGACGAAGAGGACGGTCAGCAGCAGCAGGCGGGCCGAAAGCCCTCCCGGCCACGAAAACCTCTTCCATTTGCGGGACATGACCGCGGGTTACGTCATCCGAACCGCTTGAGCAACGAAACGAGCCGGCGGGTCCGGTCGGAGAACAGCACCGGCTGGTACCACTGCGACGCCAGCTGCCGGTTGATGTCGCCGCGCGTGGGGTAGGGCGGGATCCATCCCGAAGCGAGCTTGCGAAGCCCCAGCCCGTGGCTCAGCGCCAGCACCCACGGCTGGATCAGCTCGTCGGCCCCGCGGCCGACGATGCCGACGCCCAGCACCCGCCCTCGCCGGTCGGCTACGAGCTTGGCGAAGCCGCGGACGTCCCCTTCCGCCTGCGCGCGGTCGATCTTCTCGAAGGGGACGGTGAGCACCCGGACGCCCTCTCCGTGCCGCTCGCGCGCTTCCGCCTCGGTGAGCCCGACGGCGGCGAGCGGAGGGTCGGTGTAGGTGACGCGGGGGATCACCATGGCCTCGGCGTCCACCCGCTGCGCGAAGAGCGTCTTGCGGATCACCAGCGCCGCGTGAGCCCCCGCTGCGTGGGTGAACGCCGGCCGACCGGTCACGTCCCCCACGGCGTAGACGCGCCGGTTGCTGGTGCGCAGGCGCCGGTCGGTGGTGACACCGGCGTCGGTGTAGGCCACGCCCGCCGCCTCGAGGTTCAGCCCCTCCACGTTTGGCGCGCGCCCAGCCGCCACCAGCAGGTGCGAGCCCTCGAGCCGCTCCCCCTCCAGCACGACCGCCACGCCGCCGGACGTCGCCTCCACCGCCTGCGCCCGCGCCCCGACGACCAGCCGCACGCCCTCGGCCGCGAGCGCGTCGGTCACCGGCCGGACCAGGTCCGGGTCCTCCTTGCCGAGCGGGCTGTCCGCCTCGACCACCACCACGTCGGAGCCCAGCCGCGCGAACGCCTGCCCGAGTTCGAGCCCGATGGGCCCGCCGCCCAGCACGATCAGCCGCCGCGGGAGCACCTGCAGCCCCCAGACGCTCTCGTTGTCGAGGTACGGCATCGCCTCCAGTCCGGGCACCGGCGGCGCCTGTGGCCGCGAGCCGGTGGCCAGCACGACGCGGTCGGCCGTGACGCGGACGCTGGCGCTCTCCAGCGTGCGCTCGTCCACGAAGGCGGCGGCCTCGCGCACCACCGTCACCCCGAGGCTCTCGAAGCGCTGCTGACTGTCGTGCGGCTCGATGGCGGCGATCGCGCCCCGGACGTGGGCCATGACGGCGGCGAAATCGACCTCCGGCTCCCCGGCCCCGATCCCGAACCGACGCCCTTCCCGAACGGAGTGCGCGTGATGCGCCGCCGCGATCAGCGCCTTGGACGGCACGCAGCCGACGTTCAGGCAGTCGCCGCCCATCTCGCCCTTCTCGAACAGGACGACCCGCTGCCCGAGCTGCGCGGCGCCCGCGGCGACGGACAGGCCGCCGGACCCCGCTCCCACGACCGCGAAGTCGGCGCGGATCTCGCGCTTCACCGGGCTTTCCGGAAGCGGCGGAAGACCACCGGGGCCAGCGACAGCACGGCCAGCCCCAGCAGCGGCAGCAGGATTTGCGGCTCGAAGATGATCGACAGGTTGGGAGCCTCGTTCCGGTCGAAGATGGTGCCGAGCCCGGATCCCAGCGCCGAGTAGACGAACGTGCCGGGGATCACCCCCAGCAGGGTCGCCAGCACGAACGTTCTCAGCGGCACGTCCACCAGCGCCAGCCCGATGTTGACGAGCCAGAAGGGGAAGATCGGCAGCAGCCGCAGGGTCACGATGTAGGAGAAGGCGTGCTCCCGCACCCCCCTGCTCGAAGCGCGCGACGGCCGATCCCGCCCGCCGGCGCAGCACGTCCCCGAAGGCCGAGCGCGCGGCCAGGAAGATCACCACGGCCCCCGCCGTCGCCCCCACCACCGTGGCGGCGGTCCCCACCAGCGTCCCGAACAGGAACCCTCCGGCGAGCGTCATGATCAGCGCTCCGGGGATGGAGAAGGCCACCACCAGGCAGTACAGCCCCGCGAAGGCGGCGACGCTGAGCGCCGGATTGGCCTCCACCCAGGCCAGCAGGTCCTCCCGCCGGTCCCGGAGCTGGCTCAGGGACAGGTAATCCGTCCACCCGAGGGCCACCGCCGCGACCAGCCCCGCGAGCACGATCGCCAGTGGGGCGAAGCGCCTCAGCAGGGTCGGGCGCGTTGACACGGGGACGGCCCTCCAGTATCTCACCCGGCCTTCCGCCAGCGCCCGCGCGTCTCGGCGCGATTGCCTTTTTGACTGGAGTTGGACCGTGAAGCGGACCTATCAGCCGAGCCGACTCGTGCGCAAGCGCCGTCACGGCTGGCGCTCGCGTATGGCCACCAAGAACGGCCGCAAGGTCGTGCAGCGCCGCCGCGCCAAGGGCCGCAAGCGGCTGACGGCCTAAGAGCTCGTCCCGAGGCTGGACGAAGCCTCTCCCATCACCATTGAGCGCCTGAAGCGGCGGCCGGACTTCCTGGCCGCCGCCAAAGCCCCCTCATGCGCGCGCGGCGCGGTCGTCGTGCAGGCCCGGGACCGCGCCGACGGCCGGCCGCTGGTCCGCGCCGGCTTCACCGCCACCCGCAAGATCGGCGGCGCGGTGGTGCGCAACCGGGCCAAGCGCCGCCTGCGCGAGGCCGCCCGCCTGCTCCTGCCCGAGCACGGCCTCCCCGGCCGGGACTACGTGTTCATCGCGCGCAAGGGTACGACGGCCCGCCCGTGGGCGCGTTTGCTTGACGATGTGAAAAGCGCGCTGATAAGCCTCGCCGCCGCGCGCCCGGGGGCCTCCCCAGGCCCCGACCGGAGCGAGCCTCCGCCCGCCCCGACCGCCTGAGCACCCCATGCAGCAAGACAACGCGCGCAACACGATCATCTTCATCGTCTGCGCGGTGGCGATCTTCATCCTGTACGACCTGTTCGTGCTGCGCCCGAACATGGAGCGCCGGCAGGCCGAGGCTCAGCGCGCCCGCGCCGCCCAGCAGGACGCAGCGATCCCCGGCGCCGCCTCCCCGGCCGCCGCTCCCGGCACGGTCTTCGTGCCGCGCGCGCAGGCGGCGGCGGACGACGTCCGGGTCCCGGTCGACACGCCTTGGCTGCGCGGCACCATCAACCTCACCGGCGCCCGCCTCGACGACCTCTGGCTGAAGCGCTACCGCGAGACGCTCGACCGCTCCTCGCCCAACGTCGAGCTGTTCCGGCCGGAGGGCGCGCGCCACGCCTACTTCGCCGAGTTCGGCTGGTCCGGGCAGAACCTCCCCAACCTGCCGACCGCCAGCACCCGCTGGACCCTGGCGCAGGGCCGCGTCCTCACCCCCGCCACGCCGATCGTGCTGGCCTACGACAACGGCGCGGGGCTGACCTTCCGCCGCACCATCGCGGTGGACGAGCGCTACATGTTCACCGTCACCGACCAGGTGGTGAACCGCGGGACCGGCGCGGTGACGCTCGTCCCCTACGGCTCGATCCAGCGGCACGGCCTCCCCGCCGGCCTCGGCCGTACGCAGATCCTGCACGAAGGCGGCATCGGCGCGCTGGGCACGGACAAGGCCGAGCTCGTCCAGACCAAGTACGGCGCCTGGCGCAAGCGCGACGAGCCGCTCATCAAGAACAGCGAAGGCGGCTGGGTCGGCATCACCGACAAGTACTGGCTGTCGAGCCTGGTGCCGGACCAGCAGGCTCGCGGCCGCGGCGTCTTCCGGGTCACGGACACCGGCCCGATGAACATCTACGAGGCTCGCTACGTCGGCGGCACTCACAATGTCGCGCCGAACACCCAGCTCAGCACCACCACGCGCCTGTTCGCCGGGGCGAAGTCGGTGGAGGTCCTCGACTCCTACGCCGACCGCTTCGAGATCCCGCGCTTCCACGACGCCGTGGACTGGGGGAACTTCTGGTTCCTGACCAAGCCGATCTTCTACCTGCTGCACTGGTTCCAGGGGCTGGTCGGCAACTTCGGCATCGCCATCCTGCTGCTCACCGTCGTGGTGCGCGCGCTGTTCTTCCCGCTCGCCAACAAGAGCTACGCCTCCTTCGCCAAGCTGCGGAAGCTGCAGCCGAAGATGGAGGAGCTGAAGAAGAAGTACGGCAAGGACCCGCAGAAGCAGCAGCAGGAGCTGCTGGCTCTGTACCAGAAGGAGGGCGCCAACCCGATCGCCGGCTGCCTGCCCATCCTGCTCCAGATTCCGGTGTTCTACGCCCTCTACAAGGTGCTGTTCGTGACGCTGGAGATGCGCCACACGCCCTTCTTCGGCTGGATCCGCGACCTCTCCGCCCGGGACCCGACCACCTTCTGGAACCTGTTCGGCGCGATCCCCTGGGATCCAGCGACCCTGCCGCTCGTCGGCGGCTTCCTGGGCGGTCCGCTGCACATCGGCGTGTGGCCGCTGCTCTACGGCTTCACGATGTGGCTGACGCAGTCGATGAACCCGCCCGCGCCCGACCCCGTCCAGCGGAAGATCTTCCAGTTCTTCCCGGTCATTTTCACATTCGTCATGGCCCCCTTCGCCGTGGGCCTGGTGATCTACTGGACCTGGAGCAACGTGCTCTCGATCATCCAGCAGTACGTGATCATGCGCCGCTACAAGGTCGACAATCCCATCGACGACATCATCGCCAGGGTGCGCGGCCGGCCCGTGCCGCCTCGAGGGTGACCTTCGACCCCGAGGCGCTGGAGGCGGCGCGCGTGCTCTTCGCGCGGCCGGT
>DASVVG010000122.1:0-4253 GCA_036386655.1 Caulobacteraceae bacterium
TGCCGGCGATCGACAGCGCCAGCACGCTGACGGCGATCGCCAGCGGCATGTTCACGCGGGACAGGCCCGCGAAGTCGCCCATCTGCTCGACCGCCCGGCCGCCGCGGTTCAGCGCCATCAGGCAGGCGAACAGGCCGAAGCTGTCGATCATGTACAGGACCATGAAGATCAGCAGGCCCTGCACCCCGGCCTCCGTCCCGGCAGAGATCGCCAGCAGGGCGTAGCCCATGTTCGAGATCGACGAGTAGGCCAGCAGGCGCTTCAGGTTGCGCTGCATGAGGCCACCGAAGGCGCCCACCGCCATCGAGGCCAGCGAGACGATCAGGATGACCTGGCGCCACTCCTCGATCGCGCCGGGAAAAGCCTCGAACAGGATGCGCGCGAACGCCGCCAGCGCCGCCAGCTTGGGCGCGGTGGTGAAGAAGGCGACGACCGGCGTCGGAGCGCCCTCGTAGACGTCCGGCGTCCACATGTGGAACGGCGCGGCCGAGACCTTGAACGCCAGCCCGCAGATCACGAACACGAGCCCGAACAGCACCCCGCCCGTGGCCTCGTCGCCGACGGCCAGCGCGATCTGGTTGAACTGCACGGAGCCGGCGTAGCCGTAGATCAGGCTCGCGCCGTACAGGAGCAGCCCCGACGAGAGCGCGCCCAGTACGAAGTACTTCAGCCCGGCCTCGGACGAGCGGGCGTCGTCGCGCTGGAAGGCGGCCAGCACGTAGAGCGCCAGCGAGTGCAGCTCGACACCGATGTAGAGCGAGATCAGGTCGTTGGCCGAGCACAGGACGCCCATCCCGAGCGCCGCCAGCAGGATGAGCACGGCGTACTCGAACTGCTGGTTGCCGACCCGCTTCAGCCAGCGGTCGCCGACCACCACGGCGAGCGCGCTCATGGCGTAGATCGCCACCTTGGCGAAGGCGGCGAAGCTGTCGGCGACGAACCCGCCGCCGAAGCCCAGGCCCTGCTCGCCCCAGGCGGCCGCGACCGCCGCCCCGATGAGCGCCAGCACGGTGGCGATGCTGACCAGCCCGCTGGAGCGCCGCCCCGCGAACGCGCCCAGCACGATCACAACCATCGCGGAGCACGCGAGGATCAGCTCCGGCAGCGCCAGCCCGAGATCCCGTTCGAGGTTCATCGCGTGGCCGCCGCGAATTCAGCCACGACGCGGTCCGCCGACGCCGCGGTGACGTCCGTCACCAGCCCAGGCGCGAAGCCCAGGAGCAGGGTCCCGATGATCAGCGGCAGGAAGACCAGAAGCTCGCGCCGATCCATGTCGGTGATGGTCGCCAGCTGCGGGTTGGTCACGGTCCCGAAGATCACCCGCCGGTACAGCGTCAGCATGTAGACCGCCGAGAGGATCACGCCGGTGGCCGCGACGATCGCCGCCCAGGTGGAGGCCTGGTAGGCCCCCGTCATGGTCAGGATCTCGCCGACGAACCCGGCCGTCCCCGGCAGGCCGACGTTGCCCATCGTGAACAGCATGAAGATGGTGGCGAACAGCGGCATCCGGGCCGCCAGACCGCCGTAGAAGGCGATTTCGCGCGTGTGCATCCGGTCGTAGATCACGCCCACGCAGAGGAAGAGCGCGCCCGAGATCAGGCCGTGGCTCAGCATCTGGAAGATGGCGCCCTGCAGGCCCTGCGCGTTGCCGGCGAAGATGCCGAGCGTCACCAGGCCCATGTGACCGACGGACGAGTACGCGATCAGCTTCTTGATGTCCGTCTGCCGGAAGGCGACCAGCGAGGTGTAGACGATGGCGATCACCGACAGCGCGAACACCAGCGGCTGGAACATCTCCGAGGCGTCGGGGAACATCGGCAGGCAGAAGCGGATGAAGCCGTAGCCGCCGAGCTTCAGCAGGATGCCCGCCAGGATCACGGAGCCTGCGGTCGGCGCCTCCACGTGCGCGTCGGGCAGCCAGGTGTGCACCGGCCACATCGGCATCTTCACGGCGAACGAGGCGAAGAAGGCCAGCCAGAGCCAGCTCTGCACGTAGGGCGAATAGACGTCGCCGGCGCGGGCCGTCAGCTCCGGGATCGAGCTGGTGCCCAGCGTCCCGATCATGAACAGCATGGCGCCGAGCATCAGGATCGAGCCCAGCAGCGTGTAGAGGAAGAACTTGTAGGCCGCGTAGATCCGGTTCTTGCCGCCCCAGATCCCGATGATCAGGAACATCGGGATCAGCCCGCCCTCGAAGAACAGGTAGAACAGCAGCAGGTCGAGGGCCGTGAAGACGCCGATGACGAGCGTCTCAAGCACCAGGAAGGCGACCATGTACTCGGTCGTGCGGTTGGTGATGCCCCAGCTGGCCACGATGCACAGCGGCATCAGGAAGGCGGTGAGCAGCACGAACAGGATGCTGATCCCGTCCACGCCCATGTCGTAGTTCGCGCCGGCGAACAGCGGGAACCGCTCGCGGAACTGGAAGCCGGTGTCGGTGGGGTCGAACTGCGCCACCAGCAGGACCGACAGCGCCAGCGTGGCTAGGGTCGTGGCCAGTGCGATCCAGCGCGCCGCGCCGCCCGCCCGCGCCTCGTCGCGCGAGAAGGTTCGCAGCAGCAGGATGGCCGCCACGCCGATCAGCGGCGAGAAGGTGGTGAGGCTGAGCAGGCCGGTCATCCGCCCGCCCCGAAGGCGAAGAGCGCGTAGCTGAGCAGGCCCGCGACGCCCAGCAGCATCACGAAGGCGTAGTGGTAGACGTAGCCGGTCTGCGTCTTCACCAGGTTGCGCCCGGTGGCGTAGGCGGTTCGCGCGAAGCCGTTGGGCCCGAGCCCGTCGATGACCCGCTGGTCGCCGCCCTTCCAGAACAGGTCGCCGAGGAAGCGCGCGCTCTTCACGAACACGACCTCGTAGATCTCGTCGAAGAACCACTTGTTGTAGAACAGAGTGTGCAGCGGGCCGCCGGCGGCCGCGATCCGCGCGCCGAGCCCTTCGCGCAGCAGGTAGACGTAAGCCGCGCCCAGCAGCCCGATCACCGAGGCGACGACCGGCGTCCACAGCACCCACTGCGGGGCGTGGTGCGCCTCTTCCAGCACGTGGTTGGCGGCGGCCGTGAAGATGGAGCCGCGCCAGAACTCGCCCTGCTCCTCGCCCACGAACATCTCGACGAAGACGAAGCCGGCGAACACCGCGCCCACCGCCAGGACGAGCAACGGAACGAGCATGGTCCACGGGCTCTCGTGCGGCTTGTGAGCGTGGCCGTGGGCGTCGTCGTGATGCGAGGCGAGGTCGGGTTCGGAGTGGGTTTCGGCCTGAGCCGTCGTCGCGTGGTCGTCCGGATGATGCGCGGTCGCCTTGAGGTCGTGCGCCGTGGCGTGCCCGTGCCCGTCACCGTGGGCGGTGGCCCACTTGGCCGTGCCGTTGAAGGTCATGAAGGCCAGCCGCCACGAGTAGAAAGCGGTCAGGCCGGCCACCAGGATGCCGATCACGAACGCGAAGGAGCCCGCCGGATCCTCGTGCCCGGCCGCCCACGCGGCCTCGAGGATGGTGTCCTTCGAGTAGAAGCCGGCGAAGCCGAACACCTCGGGAATGCCGATGCCGCTGATGGCGACGTTGCCGATCGTCATCATGGCGAAGGTGATCGGCAGGTACCGCATCAGCCCGCCCATGCGCCGCATGTCCTGCTCATGGTGCATGCCGTGGATCACCGACCCGGCGCCCAGGAACAGCAGGGCCTTGAAGAAGGCGTGCGTGAACAGGTGGAACATGGCCGCCTGATAGGCGCCCACGCCCGCGGCGAAGAACATGTAGCCGAGCTGTGAGCAGGTCGAATACGCGATCACCCGCTTGATGTCGTTCTGCGCGAGCCCGACCGTGGCGGCGAACAGCGCTGTCACCGCCCCCACGATGGTGACCACGTCCTTGGCGTAGGGCGCGTACTCGAACATCGGGCTCAGCAGGCAGACCATGTAGACGCCGGCGGTCACCATGGTGGCGGCGTGGATCAGCGCCGAGACGGGGGTCGGGCCTTCCATGGCGTCCGGCAGCCAGGTGTGCAGGAAGAACTGGGCCGACTTGCCCATGGCCCCGATGAACAGCAGCACGCAGGCGAGATCCATGGCCCGCCAGCTCGCGCCCGCGAACTCCCAGTCCCGGCCCGCGAACTCGGCCACCCGCGGGAAGATTTCGGCGAACTCGATCGAGCCGAACATCCAGAAGACGGTCATGATCCCGAGCGCGAAGCCGAAGTCGCCCACCCGGTTGACGATGAAGGCCTTGTTGGCGGCGGCGTTGGCCGTCGGCTTGTGGAACCA
>DASVVG010000123.1:0-2454 GCA_036386655.1 Caulobacteraceae bacterium
TCAGCGGATAGAGGGTCCCGAGCAGGACCGTCGCGGTGGCGGTGGCCGTGAAGAGATTGTTGAGCACGATCGCGCCTTCGCGGCTGACCGGAGCGAACACGCCGCCCGGCGCGAGACGGCCGGAGCGCCAGGCGAACAGCGTGAACCCTGCGCCGGCGGTGATCCCGAGGATGCTCAGCAGCATCACGCCGCGCGCCGGGTCGACGGCGAAGGCGTGCACCGACGTCAGCACGCCTGACCGCACCAGGAAGGCACCCAGCATGGAGAAGGTGAAGGCGCAGAGCGCCAGGAACACCGTCCACCCCGAGAGCGCGCCACGCTTTTCCGTGACCACCGCCGAATGGAGCAGCGCCGCGCCCACGAGCCACGGCATCAGGCTGGCGTTTTCGACCGGGTCCCAGAACCACCACCCGCCCCAGCCGAGCTCGTAGTAGGCCCAGAAAGCGCCCAGCGTGATCCCGACGGTGAGCAGGCTGAAGGCGGCCAGCGTCCACGGCCGTACCCAGCGCGCCCAGGCGGCGTCCACCCGCCCCTCGATCAGGGCCGCCACGGCGAAGGCGAATACGACCGAAAAGCCGACGTACCCGGCATAAAGGAACGGGGGATGGGCCGCGAGCGCAGGGTCCTGCAGCACCGGATTGAGCGAGCGTCCCTGCACGGGCGCGGGGAGCAGACGCGCAAACGGGTTCGACGCCAGCGCGGTGAAGGCGAGAAACAGAGCCCCGAGCGCCCCCTGCACCGCCAGCACGAGCGTGCGCAGCCCGGCGGGTAGTTCCCGCCCGAACACGGCCACCGCCGCGCCGTAGCCCGTGAGCGCCAGGCACCAGAGCAGCATGGAGCCCTCGTGGTTCCCCCACACGCCGGCCACGCGGTAGAGCAGCGGCTTCGCCGTGTGCGAGTTCGCCGCCACGACCGCGAGCGAGAAGTCCGAGCGCACAAAGGCGGTCGTCAGCGCCGCAAAGGCCAGCAGCACCGCAGCGAACGCGGCGACCGCCGCGCCCTCGCCCGCCCCGCGCACCGCGGCCGCGCCTCTCCAGCCCAACGCCGACGCGCTCGCCTGCACCACCGACAGGGCGAGCGCCAGGACCAGCGCGAAGGCACCGAGTTCGACGATCACGCAGGTGTCCGGGCGGCCCCGCCGCCGCGCCACTCACCGGACTCCTTGAGCCCGTCGACCAGCTCGCGAGGCATGTAGTTCTCGTCGTGCTTGGCCAGCACCTCGCGCGCTTCGAAGCCGCCGTCCGGCCTCAGCGTGCCCTGGCAGACCACGCCCTGTCCTTCCCGGAACAGGTCCGGCAGGTCGCCACGGTAATGCACCACCAGGCTCTCCGCCTCGTCCATGACGACGAAGACGACCCCGCCGTCTGGGCCCTTCACCACGCTGCCGGGCCGCACGAGCCCGCCGAGCCGCACGGTGCGCCCCGGCGCGAGCTCGGCCGCCTTGGCCTGCGCCGGCGTGTAGAAGAACGATACCCCGTCACGCAGGGCGTACAGCGTCAGCCCCGTCGACGCGGCGAGCACCGGCGCGATCACCGCCACGGCCAGCAGCCGGCGGCGCGCTTTTCTCGATCTGGGCAACAGGGACATGGGAGAGGCTCTCGAACGCGCGCGAACATAGGCGCTTCAGCGCGCCCGCTGAACCCTGCGCCCGGCTTCCGCCTCCGCCTCCGCGCGCGCAACCACGTCCGGCTGGTCCGTGAACCGCCGCCGCACCTCCGCCAGAGCCCCCTGCAGTTCGCGCTCACGCCCGAGCACGGCATAGGCCCGGGCCAGCCGCGCCCAGCCCGCGGCGTCCTCCGGCTGCTCCCGCAGCCTCCGCGCCAGCCCCTCAACCATGGCGCCGATGGCAGGATCTCCCGCCTCTGGGCCGCGCTCGAGCGCCCCGATCTCGGCCTGCAGCGCAGCGCGTGCGGGATCATCCGCAGGCAGGTCCACAGCCAACGCTCGCCACCGCGTCAGAGCCTCGCCCGGGCGTCCCTGGGCGAGGTCCGCCCGAGCCAGCCAGTAGCGGGCGTTCACGTCGCGCGGCGCGATCGCCAGCGCGCGCGAGAGCGCCCGCCGCGCCCCCGCCACGTCCGGCGTTTCGAGATTGAGAAGCCCCTGCGCCAGGTCCGTCCACCGGCTCGCGCGTCGCGGCTCGAGCCGCGCCGCGGTTTCCAGGGCGCGGACTGCGCCGAACCGGTCGCCCGCCGCCAGGCGAGCCCGCCCGAGCAGCCCGTGCGCCTCAGCGTCCCGCGGCCGTTCGCGCGCCACCGTCTCCAGCACCGCCGCCGCCTCGGCGGGGCCGAGCCGCTCCGGCTGGGCGCGCCACTGCGCCAGACGATCGCGGAACGGCTGGTCGGGGGCGTCCGGTCGGCCGATCCCGAGGTAGAGCGCCATCGCGAGCAGCGGGCCCGCCAGCGCGGCCGCGGGGGCTATCCAGCCCGGAGCGCGCACCGCCGGAGCCGCACCGCC
>DASVVG010000124.1:0-6019 GCA_036386655.1 Caulobacteraceae bacterium
CCGGCGGTGGTGCGCGACGTCTATGCGCGCGAGGCGGGCCCGGACCGGCTGATCGCGCGGGCCAAGGAGATGGTGCGCGAATTCCGCCAAGCGGACGGACGGCCGCCGAAAGTGATGCTGGCGAAGATGGGCCAGGACGGCCACGACCGCGGGCAGAAGGTGGTCGCGACCGCGTTCGCTGACCTCGGCTTCGACGTCGACGTGGGCGAGCTGTTCCAGACACCGGCGGAGGCGGCGGCGGAGGCGATCGAGAACAACGTGCACGTGGTGGGCGCCTCGTCGCTGGCGGCCGGTCACATGACGCTGATGCCCGAGCTCAAGGCGGAGCTGGAGGCGCGCGGCCGCGGCGACGTGATGATCGTCGTCGGCGGCGTCATCCCGCCGGAGGACGTGCAGCCGCTGCTAGACGCGGGCGCGGCGGCGGTGTTCCAGCCGGGCACGGTGATCGCGGAGGCGGCGATCGCTCTCATCGAGAAACTCAACGAGCGGCTGGGATACGCGCAGCCGCAACAGGCGGCGGAGTAGCCGGGCGGTCGTGCAGGAAGACCAGCCGCTTGCGGCCGCTGGCGCGCATCTCCGCGCGATGTCCTTCGAGCCGGCCGCCGGCGCGGGCAGCGGCTTCGCTCTCCTCGACGTAGTGGGTGCGGTCCATCTCGTTTGTGAGCGTGCGCGCGGCGCGAGCATGGGCGCGGAAGAAGAAGTCGAACACGTCGCCGACGATCCAGATCTCGCCCACCAGGAAGTCGCCGCCGACCATCGCCGCCATCTTCGTCATGGCGCCTTTGGAGGCGTGCGCGCGGTGGGCCTGGAGCAGCAGGAAGCCGCCGGCGCCCGCGCCGTAGATGCCGCCGACGGCGGGGATCAGGGTCAGGATTCCGTCGAGGCCCACGCCGAACTTGCCGACGGAGAACAGGCGGTCGGAAACCTTCCGCCACTGGTCTACAGTGCCGCGGATCTTCTCGACGTCAGCTTTGGAGCGTGCGCGCATGACGGACCAACGTTCATCCGGCCCCTGGGGCTCCAGCGAGAGCCGTCAGGGCGGCGTGATCGTGACGACAACGCACTCGGTCGAAGGCAGCCCCGTCCGCGAGTACCTCGGCGTCGTGACCGGCGAGGCGATCCTCGGCGCGAACATCTTCCGCGACGTGTTCGCCGGCATCCGTGACATCGTGGGCGGCCGCTCCGGCGCCTACGAGCGGGTGTTGCGCGAGGCGCGTGACGCCGCGCTGGCGGAGATGACGGACGAGGCGACGCGGCGCGGGGCAAACGCCGTGATCGGCGTCGACCTGGACTACGAGACGATCGGCGACACCGGGTCCATGCTCATGGTGTCGGCGTCGGGGACCGCGGTCCGGCTCTAGCGCCTCCTGCCGCCGGTCTTCGCAGGCGTCTTTCTCGCGGCCGTCTTCTTCGCGGGGGTCTTCGCCGCCGAAGTCTTCCGGGCCGCGGCCTTGGCGGCGGGGCGCTTCGCGGCGGCGCCGCCGCTCTTCGCAGCGCGTTTCTTCGGCGCGGGGACGGGGCCGAGGTTCGCCGCATAGGCCGCGTCGATGGCGTCGGAGCCGTCGTCCACCAGGCCGTCATCATCATCGTCGGATGCGCCGCCCTCGGCGTCGCCCTGCACCGCGAGGCTCTGCTCGAGAGAAGCGGCGGCCGGCGCGAACGACTGGCCGGCGCTTCCGCCGCCGTTCCCATCCCCCAGCCGCTGCTGCAGGTCGCCGGTCCATGACGTGGCGGCGATGCGGCCCCAGTTGGTGTAGGTCCACCAGGCCGCGCCGGCGCCGGCCGCCATCAGGAACGGCCACCAGAGGGGCGAGGTCAGGCCCACGTTGGTGCGGGTCCAGTGCGCCGGGTCCGGGCGATGGTCGGGCGAGAAGAAGTTCGAGGCCATGGCGGCTTCCTCGTGTGCATCGGCATCATAACGCACGGCGCGCGGGTTTAGAGCCACCGGAGCAGCTGCAGGCCCAACGCGGCCGCGATGCACACGCCCAGCGTCGTGAACACGCCGCGGTGCAGGACGAACACCAGGACGCAGCCCAGGGAGACCAGCAACGCGGCCGGCCAAACGAGGCTGGCCAGCACCGGCGCCTCGATCCGCAGCGGCCCCGCGGCGAGCACTTCGGTCCTCGCGAACATCAGGTGCAACGCGAACCACAGCGCCAGATGAGCGATGACGCCGGTGACCGCGGCGCCGACCAAGGCCAGCGCCCCCGCCAGCCGCCGGGCGTGGCGAAGCCGCTCCACGTACGGCGCGCCCGCGAAAATCCAGAGGAAGGAGGGCGCGAAGGTGGCCCACGCGGTGAGCAACGCGGCGCCGAAGGCGCTGGCCCACGCCCATCCTTCCGGCGCGGTCTGGAAGGCCCCGACGAAGCCCACGAACACCAGCACCAGGATCAGCGGACCCGGCGTTGTCTCCGCGAGACCGAGGCCGTCCAGCATCTGGCCGGGGGTGAGCCAGCCGAAGCCTTCGACCGCCGCCTGGGCCACATAGGCCAGCACCGCATACGCTCCGCCGAAGGTGACCAGCGCCGCCTGCGAGAAGAACACCCCCATCCGGGCCACGGGCGACTCCGGCCCGAGCAGCACAAAGACCAGCGCCACGGGAGCCAGCCAGATCGCGCCCCAGACGAGCACGCTGCGCACCGTTCTCGCGAAGCGGACCGGCGCCTCGGGCGGCGCGTTCGCCGGCGCGGGGGCGCCCCGGCCAATCAGGGCGCCCGCGACCCCGGCGGCTAGCACGACCAGCGGGAACGGCGCCTGGAAGAAGAGCATCGCGGCCAAGGCGAGGATCGCCGTGGCCACGGCCGCGCGCGACTTCAGAGAGCGGCGCCCGATGCGGAGCAGCGCCTCGAGCACCAGGGCCACCACGGCGGCCTTGAGTCCGAGCAGGACCGCCTGCGCCTGCGGCTGGGCGCCCGCGACGACGTAGAGCGCGCTGAGGCCGATCAGGAGCGCCAGCCCCGGAAGCACGAACAGCAGCCCGGCCGTGACCCCGCCGCGGACGCCGTGCAGCAGCCAGCCGAGATAGGTCGCCAGCTGCTGCGCCTCGGGCCCCGGCAGCAGCATGCAGAAGCTGAGCGCGTGCTGGAAACGATCGTCATCGATCCAGCCGCGCCGCTCGACGACCTCCTTGTGCAGCAGCGCGATCTGGCCAGCGGGCCCACCGAAGCCGAGGAAGCCGATCTTCAGCCAGACGCCGAGCGCCTCACGGAAGGAGGGGGACGTCACGTCTGGAGCCGCCACACCCTGCCCTCTCCGCCTGCGTCGCCCAACTCAGCCGCCACCCAGCGGCACGCGGTCTCGACTGCTTGCGCAACGCCGGGATCGTTGATCAGAAGCAATGCGCAGCCGTTCAGCCGCATGGGATCGGTGAGCCGCCGCAGCCGCGTCTCCGCAAGAAGGCCGGCGGGGGGGCGCAGCGCTTCGACCTGGCGCACGAAGCGATCGAGCGTCTCCATGTCCTTAAGTGGGGCCCAGACGAGGAACACTGCGTCCGGCCTCGCGCGGAGCCCGGCGGCGAGCAGGTCGACGACGCGCTGGTAGTCGTCCGCGCGTTCGTAGGGAGGATCGACCAGCACCAGCACCCGCCCGGGCTCGCCCGCCACGCGCTCCGTCGCCACCTCGTACCCGTCGGCCTGCAAGACCTCCACGCGATCGTCGCCGCCGAGCCGCTGCGCCAGCGCCTCGTAGTCGTCGGCCCGGAGCTCGCAGGCCAGCAGCCGGTCGCCGGGGCGCAGCGTGCGGGCCGTGATCCACGGCGAGCCCGGATAGAAGAGCCCGCCAGCAGCGTCCGGCTCGATCGCCTGCTTCAGCGCGGAGAAAGCCGCCGGCGCATCGGAACGCGCGAGGCGGGCGGCGGCGGCGGCCTCCCCTGCCCGCGCGGCCTCGGGCGGCAGGTCGTACCCCCCGGCGCCGGCGTGGGTGTCGATCACCAGCAACGGCTGTGCATCCGCCTGCATCCGCTCCAGCACGGCCGTGAGGGCGGCGTGCTTGACCAGGTCGGCGAAATTTCCGGCGTGGAAGTGGTGGCGGTAGTTCAACGGGCCTCCGCCCGCCTTTCAAGACGCGGCCCTCCCGCGGGTCAACCACGGAACCGGGGCCGCAGCGGCGCCGTTCGCCCGAAATGCCGTTCGACAGCGCCCAGGCTCCCGCCGCCCTGCAAGAGAGCGCGCTCACCTACGTCAACGACAACGAGCCGGGGATCACCCGCCGCCGCGCCGGGCGCGGATTCTCCTACCGGAACCCGGACGGATCGCTGGTGCGCGACCACGACACGCTCGAGCGGATCCGCAAGCTCGCCATCCCGCCTGCATACGAAGCCGTTTGGATCTGTCCGGACCCGAACGGCCATATCCAGGCCACCGGCCGCGACGCCAAGGGACGCAAGCAGTACCGCTATCACCCGGACTGGACGGCGCTGCAGGCGGAGACGAAGTACGCTCGGATGGCGGCGTTCGGGCGGGCCCTGCCCGCGATCCGGGCGAGGGTGGACGAGGACCTCGGCCGACGCGGGCTGCCGCGCGAGAAGGTGCTGGCCGCCGTGGTGCGGCTGCTGGAGCTGACGCTGATACGCGTCGGCAACGACGAGTACGCACGGGCCAACAAGCACTTCGGCCTCACCACGATGCGCGATCGCCACGCCAAGATCGAAGGGTCGGAGATCCGCTTCGAATTCCACGGCAAGAGCGGGATCAAGCACAAGAGCCGCATCAGCGACCGCCGGCTCGCGCGCGTGGTGAAGGCCTGTCAGGACGTGCCCGGGCAGCGGCTGTTCCAGTACGTGGACGACGAGGGGCAGAGCCAGTCGATCGGCTCGGCCGACGTGAACGCCTACCTGCGGGAGATCACCGGCGAGCATTTCACGGCGAAGGACTTCCGCACCTGGGCCGGCACGATCGCAGCGGCGAAGGCGCTGGCGCTGCAGCCGGCGCCGGGGAGCGCGACCGAGGCGAAGCGGCTGGTGACGCTGTGCATGAAGGCCACGGCCGGGCTGCTGGGGAACACGCCCGCCGTGTGCCGCAGCTCGTACGTGCACCCGGCGGTGTTGGAGGCTTTCACCGAGCACCGGCTGCCGCCCGCGTTCGCCGAGGCCGAGGGCGACGAATACGAGCAGGCCGTGCTCGAGTTCCTCGACAAGCTGGCCGAGGAAGTGTCCGATGCGACGGGGTTGAGCCCGCAGGCGCAGGTGGACGCCTCCAACCCCTGAGGGGGACACGTGAGCGCTCATCCGGAGTGGCCGGAGCTCGACTACGCGAGCTGGAAGGAGACGCGCGACACGCTGCATCTGTGGACGCAGGTCGCCGGCAAGGTGCGCCTGGCGCTGGCGCCGCCGGTGAACCACTGGTGGCACGTGCCGCTCTACGTGAGCAGCCGGGGGCTGACGACATCGGCGATGCCGTATGGCGACCGGTGCTTCGAGCTCCTGTTCGATTTCGTGGCGGACAGGCTGCGGGTGGTGTGCAGCGACGGGACCGAACGGGACGTGGAGCTGAGGCCGCGGACGACGGCGGACTTCTACCGGGCGGTCATGCAGGCGATGCGGGAGCTGGGGATAGAGGTGGGGATCCGCACGATGCCCTCGGAGATCGCGGACGCCGTACCGCTGGACCAGGACGAGCGGCCGGGTACCTACGACGGCGAGGCGGCGCGGCGATTCTGGCGGGCGCTGGTGCAGGTGGAGCGGGTGTTCACCCAGCACCGCGGCCGCTTCCTCGGCAAGGCGAGCCCGGCGCACTTCTTCTGGGGGAGCTTCGACCTCGCGGTGACGCGGTTCAGCGGGCGGCGGGCGCCGGAGCACCCGGGCGCGCCAGGGCTGCCGGACTCGGTGACGCGCGAGGCCTACTCGCACGAGGTGTCGAGCGCGGGCTTCTGGCCCGGGGGCGAGGGCATGGAGCAGGCGATCTTCTACAGCTACGCCTATCCGGGGCCGGCGGGGTTCGCCGACGCACCGGTGGGGCCGGCGGGCGCGGCGTTCGACGGGACGCTCGGGGAGTTCGTGCTGCCGTACGACGTGGTGCGGAAC
>DASVVG010000125.1:0-1571 GCA_036386655.1 Caulobacteraceae bacterium
GGTGGCGATGATCGGCCCCCATCGGGTGGTCCGCTGCGAATGTCAGTTCAGCGTTGGCTTAGCCCGGATCTCTCACGAGCCGTAGGTGCATCGGGGCTCTGAATCGACGAAAGTTCTTCTGCGACAAAGCCTTACGGCGACGCAGAGGAGGCCCCGATGCCGACGGAGTGTAGCCCGGCGCTGTTCGACTTTGCAGCCGTCGAGACCCGGCGTGTGGTGGCCGGCTTCGACGGCGGGGCGATCACCTCGAACGCCGGGGCGCTGCTGCTCGGGGCCACGGACCGGGCGATTGGCTTGGTCCGTCGCTTCGCGGCCTGCTTCCGCGACGCACGGGCGCCGGAGCGCATCGAGCACGGGGTGGCCACCCTGGTCGGCCAGCGGGTGTTCGGCATCGCCCTCGGCCACGAGGACCTGGTCGACCACGACCAACTCCGCCTCGACCCGGTGCTGGCGATCCTCGCCGGCAAGCTGGAGGCGCGTCGGCCTGGTTGTGCGCCGCTGGCCGGCAAGAGCACGCTGAACCGGCTGGAGCACGCACCCGCGGGCGAGCCCGGCCGCTACCACCGCATCGGACACGACGGCGCGGCGGTCGAGGCGCTGTTCGTCGACCTGTTCCTGGACGCGCACCGCTCGCCCCCGCGGCGGATCATCCTCGACCTCGACGCCACCGACGTGCCGCTGCACGGGCACCAGGAGGGGCGCTTCTTCCACGGCTACTACGACTGCCACTGCTACCTGCCGCTCTACGTCTTCTGCGGCCGGCACCTGCTGGCGGCCAAGCTCCGCCGCTCCGACATCGACGGCTCAGCCGGCGCATTGGACGAGGTGGAACGGATCGTGGGGCGCATCCGCGCCCGTTGGCCGCGGGTGCGGATCCTGCTCCGGGCCGACAGCGGCTTCGCCCGCGAGGCGATCATGGCCTGGTGCGAGGCGAACCGGGTCGACTTCGTCTTCGGCCTGGCCCGCAACCCGCGCTTGGTCGAGGAACTCGCCATCGATCTGGCCTGGGCCGAGGAGGAGGCCTCCACGACCGGCAAGCCGGCCCGGCGCTTCCGCGACTTCCGCTGGTCGACGCTCGACAGCTGGTCGCGCCGGCGGCGCGTCGTCGGCAAGGCCGAGTGGACCCGCGGCGAGCCGAACCCGCGCTTCGTCGTCACCTCGCTCCGCCCTGCCGAGATCAACGCCCGCGTCCTCTACGAGCGCGTCTACTGCGCCCGCGGCGACATGGAGAACCGCATCAAGGAGTGCCAGCTGGACCTGTTCGCCGGGCGGGCCTCGGCCGCCACCATGCGGGCCAACCAGCTGCGTCTTTGGTTCGCCTCCATGGCGTACATCCTGCTCTGCGCGTTGCGGCGCATCGGCCTCGCCCACACCCGGTTCGCCGAGGCTACCTGCGGCACGCTGCGCCTCGCGCTGCTGAAGATTGGCGCCCAGGTCCGCCGATCGGTCCGGCGTATCAAGCTCGCCATGGCCTCGGCGCATCCCTTCCAGGACGAGTTCGCCCTGGCCCACGCCAGGCTCACGGCTGTCGTGCCGGCCTGACGATCCAGACACCGCAAGCCGACAGCGTC
>DASVVG010000126.1:0-1700 GCA_036386655.1 Caulobacteraceae bacterium
AGAATACTCCCATATATGATTTTCCCCTTTGATATTCGGTGGATATATTATACGGCTTCCTGAAATTTCTGGGACGTGTTTTCCTAGCCCCAGCACTGGTGGAGATTGGGATGGTGAGCGCGACGGAGCTTCGCGCCTTGGCACGGGTGGAGGGCAACCCGCGCAAGCGGGTCCGGCTCCTGGCAGTCGCCAACGTATGTGATGGCATGACGGTCGAGGGAGCCGCGCGGGCGGGTGGCATGGGGCGGGCGACTCTGTATCGCTGGCTTGCGCGCGAGCGCACAGGCGGTCCGGCGGCACTGGGCGACCAGCCGCGCTCGGGCCGGCGGCGCAAGCTCGACGCCGAGCAGCGGGCCGAGGTCAAGGCATGGGTGCTGGCCGGTCCTGATGTCGAGCGGGACGGCGTGGTGGCTTGGCGCGGGGGCGACGCGCGGGCCATGGTCGAGCGCCGGTTCGGGGTCAAGCTGGCGCTGTCGAGCACCTATCGGCTGCTGAGCGAGCTGCACCTGTCGGCCCTGGTGCCGCGCCCCCGCCACAGCGATGCCGACCCGGCGGCACAGACCGCCTTTCAGCAAACTTCCCGGCCCGCGTAAGGGAGATCGGCGCCGGCTTGGCACCCGGCACCCCGGTCGAGGTCTGGTTCCAAGATGAGATGCGTGTCGGCCAGAAGGGCACGCTGACCCGGGTGTGGGCTGAGACCGGCTCGCGCCCGAGCGCGCCGCGGTCGGACGGCTACCAGTCGGTCTATCTCTTCGGCGCCGTGTGCCCGAGCCGGGACCTCGGTTGCGCGCTGATCCTGCCGCGCTGCGATACGGCGGCAATGACCCTGTTCCTGGACGAGCTGAGCGGCCACGTCGTGCCGGGGGCACACGCCATCCTGGTGCTCGACGGCGCAGGCTGGCACACGGCCAAGGACCTGCGCTGGCCCGGCCATGTCACGCCGCTGCCGCTGCCGGCCTACAGCCCAGAGCTGAACCCGCAAGAGCGGGTCTGGGAGTTCCTGCGGCAGCACCACTTGGCCTTACGCCGCTTCCTTGATCACACCGCCCTGCTCGACGCCTGCCAGGACGCTTGGCGCCGCTTCCTCGGCGAGACGGGACGCATCCGCTCCCTCTGCTCCTATCCTTGGACCACCGTCTCATAAATTATCGGAAGACGTATAATACCAGCGGCCTTAAGTTCCGACTGTTTTTGCCCACTCGCGTCGGGTGATGGAGGCGAGTCGGTCGGGCATGGCCATGAGGGCGTTCCAGGCTTGGCAGCAAGTGTCGACGATGGCGTCGTAGTCGGGCCAGACGCGCAGGCTCAGCTGGTTCTGGCGCAGGTACTGCCAGATGTTCTCGACCGGGTTCAGCTCGGGCGAACAGGGTGGCAGCGGCAGGAGGGTGAGGTTGTCGGGGACGGCGAGGTCGCCGGCCGTATGCCAGCCGGCACCGTCGAGGACGAGGACGGCGTGGGCGCCCTGAGCGACGTGGCGACCGATCTCGGCCAGGTGCAGGCTCATGGCCTCGGCATTGGCACAAGGCAGAACGAGCCCGGCGCCGATGGCCCGTTCGGGACAGACGGCACCAAAGAGATAGGCCCAGGCATAGCGACGATCGCGCGGCGCCCGGGGGCGGCTGCCGCGGCGCGCCCAGATCCGGGTCAGGGTGCCCTGCTGCCCGACGCGCGCCTCATCCTGGAACCAGACCTCGATCGGC
>DASVVG010000127.1:0-12207 GCA_036386655.1 Caulobacteraceae bacterium
TGGCCGACCTGGTAGTCGTTGGGGGCGTAGCCGGCGTCGACGGCGGCGCGCGATGCGCCCACCGCGGCGCCCAGCAGGTCGGCCAGCGGGTCCATCACGCGGTGGAACTCCTCCGCCGAGCCCATCGCGCGGCCACCGGAGACGACGATCTTGGCCGCGCCGAGCTCGGGCCGTTCGGACTTCACGATCTCCTCGCCGACGAAGCGGGTCTTGTCGGTGGCGGGCGCGAGTTGCACGTCCTCCACGGACGCGCCGCCGGAGCCCTGCGCGGCGGCCTTGAAGGCCGTGGGCCGGACGGTGATCACCTTCTTCGTGTCGGACGAACGGACGGTCTGCAGCGCATTGCCGGCGTAGATCGGGCGCGTGAAGGTGTCGGCGTCGATCACATCGACCACGTCGGAGAGCGGCGCGACGTCCAGCTTCGCCGCCACGCGGGGCGCGAAGTTCTTCCCGGCCGAGGTCGCGGGCACGAGCAGGGCGTCGTAGCCGGCCATCAGCGGCACGATCATGTCGGCCACGGTCTCCGCGATCACCTTGTCGAGGTCCTCGCGGTCGGCCAGCAGGACCTTGCGGACACCCTCGACCTTCGCGGCCTCGTCCGCGGCGGTGCGGCAGCCGGCGCCCAGCACCAGCACGTCCACCTCGCCTAGCTTCTGGGCGGCTGTGACCGTCTTCAGGGTGGTGTCGCGGAGCGTGTGGTTGTCATGGTCGGCGACGACGAGGACGGCCATCAGAGCACTCCCGCTTCGTTCTTCAGGCGCATGACGAGGTCCTGCGCCGAGTCGACCTTGATGCCGCCCTGGCGCTTCGGCGGCTCGGTGACCTTCACGACCGATAGGCGCGGCGCGACGTCGACGCCGTACTCGGCCGCCGTCTTCATCTCGATCGGCTTCTTCTTGGCCTTCATGATGTTGGGCAGCGAGGCGTAGCGCGGCTCGTTCAGGCGCAGGTCGGTGGTGATGACGGCGGGGAGGGCGACCTCCAGCGTCTGGAGGCCGCCGTCGACCTCGCGGGTGACCTGCGCGCGTTCGCCGCTCACCTCGACCTTCGATGCGAAGGTGGCCTGGGGCCAGTCGAGCAGCGCGGCCAGCATCTGGCCGGTGGCGTTGGTGTCGTCGTCGATGGCCTGCTTGCCCATGATCACCAGGCCGGGCGCCTCCTGGCGGGCGACCTCGGCCAGCAGCTTGGCGACGGCGAGCGGTTCCACGTCCGTGTCCGAGGTGATCAGGATCCCGCGGTCAGCGCCCATCGCGAGCGCCGTCCGGATCGTCTCCTGCGCCTGTTGCGGGCCGATGGAGACGGCGACGATCTCGGTGACGACGCCCTTCTCCTTCAGGCGCACGGCCTCCTCGACGGCGATCTCGTCGAAGGGGTTCATGGACATCTTCACGTTGGCGAGGTCGACGCCGGACTGGTCGGGCTTCACCCGGACCTTCACGTTGTAGTCGATCACCCGTTTGACCGGGACCAGCGCCTTCATGGTGTCTTCCGTCCTGGAGCATGCCCGGCCGCCGGAGGGCCGCGCAGGAGGGCGGACTACTGGCAAGGGGGTAGCCCCCTGTCAAACGCTTGCCCCGAGGCGCTTCTCACCCCATTCAGCAGGCATGCAGCGCACGCTCTTCCGGCTGAAGATCCTGTTCCTGGTGCTGTTCCTGATCGGAGCGGCGGGCTCGCTCGCCTACCACCTGATGTGGGTGTTGCCGTCGCGCGAGTGTGCGGCGCGCGGCGGTTGGTGGGCGCCGCGGTCGCGGGTCTGCGCCACGCCGATCGACATCACAGAGATCACCGGCCGTCGGAGAGGGGCGCCACAGCCGGCCGCTGCCGCTCAGCCGCGCCCCTGATCCTCGCGAGTCGCGCCGGGGGTCCAGAGGACATCGGAGGCGCCGTTCGCATTGGCCCGTCTAGCGGCCACGAAGAGCAGGTCCGACAGGCGGTTGAGGTAGCGGATCGCCGCCGGGTTCACCGACTCCTCCGAACTGCGGGACAGGGCCACCGCAGTACGCTCCGCGCGGCGGGAGACCGTCCGCGCCAGGTGCAGGGCGGCCGCCGCCGCCGAGCCGCCCGGCAGCACGAAGGAGGAGAGGGGGGCCAGGTCGGCGTTCATGCCGTCGATCTCCCGCTCGAGCCGCTCGACCTGCGGGTCGATGACGCGAAGGGCGCCCGCCTGCTCCAGATCGGCGGTGGCGAGGTCCGCGCCGAGATCGAAGAGGTCGTTCTGAATGCGGGCGAGGATGGCGTCGAGCTCGGCGTCCGTGGCTGTGTGCAGCCGGGCGAGCCCGACGCAGGCGTTGGCTTCGTCGACCTCGCCGTAGGCGGCTACGCGCAGGCTGTCCTTCGTGACGCGTTCGCCGCCGACGAGGCCGGTGCCCCCGTCGTCGCCGGTGCGCGTGTAGATGCGGTTGAGCTTGACCACGTCAGATTGAGCCCTGGCGGTAGAACCAGAGGGCGCCCATCAGCACGAGCACGGCCACGAACTGCAGCACCACCCGCAGGCGCATCAGCTTGTTGGAGTGCGAGCGGGCGAAGTCGCCGCCGCGGAACAGGCTGTAGACCCCGACACAGAGCGTGAGGAAGACGGCGATCAGCGCGACGGGGAGCGCGATGTCGAAGAAGGCGTCCATGGCGTCCACTTAGGGACGACGGAGCCCTCCGGCCAGCGGCCTCAGAGCCCCGGCAGCTTCAGGCGGGCCTGGCGGCGGCGCTGGATCACCACGGGACGACCGCCGGTGACGGCGGTCAGGCGCTGCTGCTCGGCGGCGGCGTCGACCGGGGCGGCGGTCGCGGCGCCCGCGGCGGCGGCCGTGGTCGGGCCGGCGGTGTTGTCCTTGCGCCAGAACATGATCCGGTCGGCCCAGCCTTTTTCCTTGTGGGCCAGGTCGCCGAACTCGTCGTCGACCACGTAGCGGATCAGCGGGTCGGCCGTCGGTGCGCCGGCCTTGCTGGCCAGGAGCTGCTCCCCTTCGGTGCGGGAGACGGCCTGGGCGCGGCCCAGCAGCGCGGTGCGGGCGGCGCTCTCGGGCGCGAGTTCCTGCGGCCGCGGCTCGCCGGGCGCGGGCGGGCGCAGCGCGAACTCGGGCGGGACCACCAGCGGCGCCTTGGTCACCACGCGGAACTCGTCGGGCGTGACCTTGGTCGCGCCGATGGAGCGCTGGAGCGTCCCGCAGCCGGAGGCGGCAAGGCCGAGCGCGGTCACGGCGGCGAGCATCGCTGCGCGATGGGGGGTCATGGAAGCGGCTCCGGAACAGCGGTGAGGCTTGGCTACTCTAATCCGTTCTGCGGCGCCAATGGGGCGAAGTGTCAGACGGGCTTCGGATGCGGCCGGAAACTGTCCACGATCAGCAGGAGCACGCCGATGGTGATGCCGCTGTCGGCGACGTTGAACACCCACGGAAACCACAGGCGCGAGAAATCGAGAAAGTCGGCGACGGCGCCGA
This sequence comes from Caulobacteraceae bacterium, assembly GCA_036386655.1. Classification (GTDB taxonomy): domain Bacteria; phylum Pseudomonadota; class Alphaproteobacteria; order Caulobacterales; family Caulobacteraceae; genus JAHWJX01. Next base: position 3,435 of record DASVVG010000127.1, read on the forward strand.
ACCGGACGCGGTCGATCAGGTTGCCGATCGCGCCACCGATGATCAGGCCCAGGGCGACGGCGAGCAGCGGCCGCACCACCCGTCGAGCCCAGAAGGCGAGGCCGAGCGCGACCATCCCGGAGAACAGCGCGAGCCCCCAGCGGGCCAGATCGGCCTCGGCCTGCAGCAGGCCGAAGCTGACGCCCCGGTTCCACACCATGCTCAGCCAGAAGAAGGGCAGCACCTCGACCTGAAGGCGCTCGGGCAGGCGGAAGACCTCGAGGATCCAGTACTTGGAGAGCTGGTCCACCGCGATGACCGCGGCGGCGAGCGCGTAGGCGAGCCTGCCGAGCCGGGTGACGGCGGGTTGCGGGCGAACCGCGGCGGTCTCGGTCAAGCGGCGGCTCCTCGGCGGGCGTCCCACCAGGCGACGGCGTCGACGTCGCGGTCGGTGAGCTCGAGACCCAGGCGCTCGAAGTTGCGCTGGACCTCGGGGAGCACTTTCCAGGAGCGGGCGCACTTGCGGCCCTCCGCCCTGAACGGCTCGACCGCGATCAGCGGATCGTCGAGGCTGACGAAGGCTCCCTCGGGCAGCCGCCCGTTCTCACCGAGCACGATGCGCGCCTGGCTGGTGCGGAAGACCTCCGCGGGGTCCAGATCCTTGAACGCCGCCTGCAGCGCGGGGTCGTTGACGTGGACGACCGGCGCAGCCTCGAGGGCGGAGCCGATCCGCTTCTCGCGACGCTCCACCTCCAGCGCCGCGGTGACCGCGTTCAGCACCCGCTGCACGCGCCGCCAGCGTTCGGACTCGTAGCGGTCGAACCACTCCTGCGGCGTCTGCGGCAGCACCCGCAGCGCGTTCGGGCCGGCATCCGGGAAACGCGTGCTCCACGCCTCGTCCATGGTGAAGGACAGGAGGGGTGACAGCCACGCCGTCAGGCGCTCGAACACCAGGTCCATGACGGTGCGCGCCGCCCGGCGCCGCTCGCTGTCTGGTCGGTCGCAGTAGAGGCTGTCCTTGCGGATATCGAAATAGAAGGCGGAGAGGTCCTGCGCGCAGAAGTCGGCGATCGAACGGGTCACGTCCTGGAAGTCATAGCGCTCGTAAGCGCCGCGGATTCTCTCGTCGAGCTGCTGAAGTTCCGAGAGGACGAAGCGCTCCAGCGGCGGCATGCGGTCGAGCGGCAGGCGCTCGGACTCGTCGAAATCCGCTAGCGCGCCCAGCAGGTAGCGGACCGTGTTGCGGAGCTTGCGATAGGCGTCGACGGTGGTCTGCAGGATGGTCTTGCCGATGCGCTGGTCGTCCACGTAGTCGACCATCGCCACCCAGAGGCGGAGGATGTCGGCGCCCGACTCCTTGATCACCGTCTGAGGTTCGACGGTGTTTCCCCTGGACTTGCTCATCTTCTCGCCCTGCTCGTCGAGCGTGAAGCCGTGGGTGAGCAACGCCTTGAACGGAGCGCGTCCGCGCGTCGCGCAGGACTCGAGCAGCGAGGACTGGAACCAGCCCCGGTGCTGGTCGGAGCCTTCGAGGTAGAGGTCGGCCGGCCAGGCGGCGCCGGAGTCGAGACGCGGCTCGAGCGTGAAGGCGTGGGTCGAGCCGGAGTCGAACCAGACGTCGAGGATGTCGTCGACCTTCTCGTACCGCTCGGGGTCGCGGTCGCCGAGGAAGTCGCTCGGGGGTCGGGTGAACCAGGCGTCGGCGCCCTCAGCCGCAACGAGCGCGTGGATGCGGGCGTTCACCGCCGCGTCCCGCAGCGGCTGCCCGGTCTCGCGGTCCACGAACATGGCGAGCGGAGTGCCCCAGGCGCGCTGGCGGCTGACCAGCCAGTCGGGCCGGCCCTCGACCATGCCCCGGATGCGGTTGCGGCCCTGTTCGGGGAAGAAGCGGGTCTGGTCGATGGAGGCGAGCGCGGTCTGGCGCAGCGACGCGCCGGAAGGCTGCGGCTCGTCCATGCGGATGAACCACTGCGGGGTGTTGCGGAACAGCACGGGCGCCTTCGAGCGCCATGAGTGCGGATAGCTGTGCTCCAGCCGACCGCGGGCGAGCAGGCGCCGCGCCTCGATCAGCTTCTCAGTCACGGCGGCGTTCGCGGGGCCGAACTTGCCGGCCTTCTTACCCTCGGTCTCAAGCACAGCGAGGCCGCCGAAGAGAGGCACGTGGTCGTAGTAGGCGCCGCGCTCGTCGACCATGTCGGGAATATCGCGCCGGCCGGCGGCGAGCCAGACCTGGTAGTCCTCCTGGCCGTGGCTGGGCGCGGTGTGCACGAAGCCGGTGCCGGCCTCGTCGGTCACGTGCTCGCCCGGCAGCAGCGGCACGGGATAGCGATAGCCCGGGTCGAGGTTGGCCAGCGGATGAAGGCAGGTGAGCGCCGAGGGATCGATCGGCGCCAGCCGGCGCCAAGACGCGATCTTCGCCGCCTCCCGGACGTCTTCGGCGAGCTTCTCGGCCAGGATCAGCCGGTCGCCGGGCTTCGCCCAAGGCTCGAACGGCAGGTCGGTCTCCATCGCGGAGACCTCGTAGACGGCGTAGGCGATGCGCTCCCCGTAGGCGATGGCGCGGTTTCCGGGGATGGTCCACGGCGTGGTGGTCCAGATGACCACGGAGGCGCCGCGGGCGGCGGGATCCGGCTCGTCGTCGAGCGCGTCGCGGCCGACCATGCGCAGGCGCTCGGCCATGTCGCCTTCCTCCACGACGGGGAACTTCACCCAGATCGTGGGGCTGGTGTGGTCGTGGTACTCGACCTCGGCGTCCGCGAGCGCGGTGCGCTCGACGGGGCTCCACATCACCGGTTTGGAGCCGCGGTAGAGCTGGCCCGACATCAGCACCTTGTGGAATTCGGCGACGATGGCGGCTTCGGCCTCGAAGTCCATGGTGGCGTAGCGGCGTTCCCAGTCGCCGAGCACGCCCAGGCGCTGGAACTCGGGCTTCTGCACGTCCATCCAGTGGGCGGCGTACTCGCGGCAACGCGTGCGGAATTCCTCGGCGGGGATCTCGTCCTTGCGGCGGCCCTTGGCGCGGAACTCCTCCTCGACCTTCCACTCGATGGGCAGGCCGTGGCAGTCCCAGCCGGGCACGTAATCGACGTCGTAGCCGAGCAGGAAGCGCGAGCGGACGACGAAGTCCTTCAGGATCTTGTTCAGCGCGTGCCCGATGTGGATGGCGCCGTTGGCGTACGGCGGGCCGTCGTGCAGCACGAACAGAGGCGCACCCTGCGACTGCCGCTCACGGCGCAGCGCGGCGTACAGGTCCATCTCTGACCAGCGCGCCAGGATGTCCGGCTCGCGTTGGGGCAAGCCGGCGCGCATCGGAAACGGCGTCTCCGGCAGGAAGACGGTCTCGCGATAGTCGCGGACCGGGGTTTCGGCGGTGTCGGCCATGGCGGCGGGGGTTAGCAGAGGCTCGGGCGAGCGGGAAGGTTCACGCGTGGAACAGCGCGCGGGCGGTGCGCTCGTCGATCGCGACCTGCGCCTTCAGATGCTCGACGCTGTCGAACTTCTCCTCCGGGCGGAGGAAGGCGGTGAGCTCGGTTTCGATCGCCTGGCCGTAGAGGTCGCCGTCGAAGTCGAACAGCCAGACCTCCAACAGCGGGGAGGGGACCTCGAACATCGGCCGGATGCCGAGGCTGGAGACGCCGGGGACGACGCGGCCGTCCGGCAGGCGCGTTCGGGTGGCGTAGACGCCGAAGCGGGGGCGGAGATAGTCGCCCAGCGGCACGTTTGCGGTCGGGAAGCCGAGCTCGCGCCCGCGCTTGTCGCCGTGGACGACCTCGCCCTCGATCGCGAACGGGCGGCCGAGGACGTGGGCGGCCTGCTCCGGGCGGCCGGCTTCCAGCGCCAGGCGGACGGCGGTGGAGGAGAGCTTCACGCCCTCGTCGTTGGCGACCTCGGGGACGATGGTCACGCCGAAGCCGAAGCGCTCGCCGTAGAGGCGCAGCAGGTCCCCGTTGCCCGTCCGGCCGGTGCCGAAGGTGAAGTCGAAGCCGGCGGCGACGTGCACGGCCCCGAGACCGCCGGCGAGCACCTGCGCGGCGAACTCGGCGTCGGTCATCCCGGCCATGGCGGCGTCGAAGGGGAGGACGTGCAGGCGCTCGACGCCGAGGTCGGCCAGCGCCCGGGCGCGCTGGGCGTCGGTGGTGAGGCGGAAGGGCTCGGCGTCCGGCTGGAACCAGCGTCGCGGGTGCGGGTCGAAGACGGCGGCGGCCAGCGGCACGCCCGCCGAGCGCGCGGCTTCGGCGGCCGCGGCGATCACCCGCTGGTGGCCGCGGTGCACTCCGTCGAAGTTGCCGATGGCCACGGCCGCCCCGCGATCGGCGGAGTCGAGGCCGCGCCAGCCGTGGATGACGCGCATGAGAGGAGGCTTAACCGCTTCTTATGGGCAAGCGCCTCTAAGCTGTCGCCGACGAGAAAGCGAGACCCGTGGGGGCGGGCGTTTGGAGCAGCTTGCGATGATCGCCGACCGGTTCACCAGGATTCTCGTGGTCGACGACTACAAGAGCATGGTCGACATGCTGCGGGACCTGCTGAGCGAGCTCGGGTTCGACGACGTGCACGAGGCGGCGAACGGCCGCGAGGCGCTGGAGAAGCTCCGGACCGAGAAGTACGGGCTGGTCATCAGCGACTGGAAGATGGCCCCCGTCGACGGATACGAGCTGCTGCAGGAGGTCCGGTCGGACCCCGAGCTGAAAGACCTGCCGTTCCTGATGATCGCGGCGGAAGCGCGGGCTGATCGCGTGATGGCCGCCCGGGACGCGGGCGTGAACGGCTTCATGGCCAAGCCCTTCACCCGGGCCACGCTGGAGCAGAAGATGAAGGCGCTGGTCCCGACCTTCTGAGGCCTCGCCTCGCAAACCGACGCCGGGGCATCTATCTAGGCGGCCGGAAACACGGCCATGCTGCTCGACCTCGCCCCTGCGGCCGCCCCCGAGGCGGTCCCCGTCTACGACCTGCGCCTCGGGGCGCGGGTGGTCGTCGCCATGTCCGGCGGGGTAGACTCGACGGTGACCGCGGCACTGGTGGCGCGGGCCGGCTACGACGCCGTGGGCGTGACGCTGCAGCTCTACGACCACGGGGCGGCGCTGGCGAAGAAGGGGGCCTGCTGCGCGGGCCAGGACATCCACGACGCGCGGACAGCGGCCGAGCGGATCGGCATCCCGCATTACGTGCTCGACTACGAGAGCCGGTTCCGGGACGCGGTGATCGAAGAGTTCGCCGACAGCTACCTGCGCGGCGAGACCCCGATCCCGTGCATCCGCTGCAACCAGACCGTCAAGTTCCGCGACCTGCTGGACGTGGCGCGGGACCTCGGGGCCGAGGCGATGGCGACGGGCCATTACGTGCGCCGGGTGGAGGGGCCGAACGGGGCCGAGCTGCACCGGGCGGCGGACCCGAGCCGGGACCAGTCCTACTTCCTGTTCGCGACGACGCGGGAGCAGCTGGAGTACCTGCGGTTCCCGCTCGGCGGGCTGCCGAAGACGCGGACGCGGGCGCTGGCGGCGGAGCTCGGGCTGGCGGCGGCGGACAAGCCGGACAGCCAGGACATCTGCTTCGTGCCGCAGGGCAACTACCGGACACTGATCGACAAGCTGCGGCCGCAGGGGGCGCTGGCCGGCGAGGTGGTGCATCTCGACGGGCGGGTGCTGGGCGAGCACAGCGGCGTCACGGGCTACACGATCGGGCAACGGAAGGGGCTGAACGTGGCTGTGGGCGAGCCGCTGTTCGTCGTGCGGATCGAGCCGGAGAGCCGGCGGGTCGTCGTGGGGCCGCGGGAGGCGCTGCTGACGGCGTCGCTGACGCTGAAGGAAACGAACTGGCTGGGCGACGAGGCGTCGCTGGAGGTGGCGGAGGGCAAGGCCGTGCTGGCGCGGGTGCGCTCGACGCGGGAGCCGGCGGCGGCCCGTATCGCGCTCTTCGACGGCGTGCCGGGCGTGGTGTTCGACCAGCCGGAGGAGGGCGTAGCGCCGGGGCAAGCGTGCGTGCTGTACGACCCGGCGACGGGCGGGAGCCGCGTGCTGGGCGGCGGGTTCATCGGCGGGACGACGGCCGCCTACGCGGCCTGAGGCTTCGGGGCGAGGACCTGGCCGACGGTGGGGGCGTCCTGGCGCTCCATGCGGATTTCGGTGGGCTTCACGGGGTCGCCGCAGCCGGCGCAGGTGATCACCGGGCGGATTTCCTGGCCGCAGGCGGTGTGGATCATGCGGACGGGGCCGCCGCCGCAGTCGGCATAGGCGTGTTTGTCGCCCCAGGCGGTGAGCGCCATCATCACCGGATAGAGGTCGCGGCCGCGGGCGGTCAGGCGGTACTCGAAGCGGGGCGGGCGCTCGGTGTAGCGGCGGCGCTCGAAGACCCCGTGCTCGACCAGGGTCTTGAGGCGGGCGGCGAGCACGTTGCGGGCGACGCCGAGGCGGGTCTGCCAGTCCTCGAAGCGGCGGACGCCGCTGAAGGCCTCGCGCACGATGAGCAGGGTCCAGGGGTCGCCGACCACCTCGAGGGTCGCGGCGATGGAGCAGCTCTGCTTGGAATAGTCGGCGGTGCGGGCCATCGAATCAGGCTCCCGAGTGAGTTGCGATAGGCAACCACATTTCCCATATTTCGACCACGGCGCGCGGCGGGGATAACGGCCGCAAGAGCCTGAGCCAGAGGGACATCCCAGACATGCCGAGCAACGGTCACGACCCCGTCGTCATCGCTTCTTTCGCGCGCACGCCGATGGGCGGGTTCCAGGGCGCGCTGTCGGGGGCGCAGGCGACCGAACTGGGCGCGGCGGCGGTTAAGGCGGCGCTGGAGCGGGCGGGCGTCGCGCCCGACCAGGTGCAGATGATCTTCATGGGCAACGTGCTGCCGGCGGGCCTCGGCCAGGCGCCGGCGCGTCAGGCCGGGATCGGGGCGGGGCTGCCGCTCAGCGTCGAGGCGACCACCGTCAACAAGATGTGCGGGTCGGCCATGCAGGCGGCGATCATGGCGCACGACGCGCTGGCGGCGGGCAGCGCGGACATCATCGTGGCGGGGGGCATGGAAAGCATGACCAACGCGCCGTACGTGCTGAACAAGCACCGGGGCGGCGCGCGCATCGGCCACGACAGCATCATCGACAGCATGTACCGCGACGGCCTCGAGGACGCGTACGACGGGAAGCTGATGGGCGCGCACGCCGAGGACGCGGCGCGGGAGTACCAGTTCACGCGGGAGGCGCAGGACGCCTACGCGCTCGAGAGCCTGACGCGGGCCAAGCGGGCGATCACGTCGGGCGAGTTCGACCGGGAGATCACGCCGGTCGAGGTGAAGACCCGCAAGGGCGTCCACATCGTCGACAAGGACGAGGCGCCGATGAAGGCGGACGTCTCGAAGATCCCGACGCTGCGGCCGGCCTTCAGCAAGGACGGGACGGTGACGGCGGCGAACTCCTCCTCGATCTCCGACGGGGCGGCGGCGCTGGTGATGACGCGGCAGTCGGTGGCGGAGCGGCTGGGCATGAACGTGGTGGCGCGGGTGGTGAGCCACGCGGCGCACGCCCAGGAGCCGTCGAAGTTCACGACGGCGCCGGGGCCGGCGATGCAGAAGGCGCTGGCGAAGGCCGGCTGGACGGTGGACGACGTGGACCTCTGGGAGGTCAACGAGGCGTTCGCCGTGGTGGCGATGATCGCCATGCACGACCTGAACATCCCCCACGAGAAGATGAACGTGAACGGCGGCGCGACGGCGCTGGGGCACCCGATCGGGGCGTCGGGGGCGCGGGTGCTGGCGACGCTGCTGAGCGCGCTGCAGACGCGCGGGCTGAAGCGGGGCATGGCCTCGCTGTGCATCGGCGGCGGCGAGGCGACGGCCATGGCGGTCGAGCTGGTCTGAGCTTGAAGCTCGACCACATCGTCCTGCTGGTCGGCAGCCTCGAGAAGAGCCTGCCGTACTACGAGGCGCTGCTGCCGCTGCTCGGTTTCGAGAAGTCGCGCGAGCACGTCTGGGGCAACGCGGACGGCGTGTACCTGGACTTCAAGGAAGCCGAGGCGGGCCTGCCCGGCTACGAGCGCTACGGCGTCGGGCTGAACCACATGGGGTTCACGGCGCCCGACATCGCCTCGCTGGAGCACGTGCGCGACACGATGGCGGCGGCCGGGTTCGAGGTTCCGGACGTGCAGGGGTTCGGCGGCACGCGGGCGCTTTTCATGAAGGATCCGGACGGCATCCGTTTCGAGGTGACCGTCTACGGCTGAGATCCCGTTGTCCCGTTTTCAGAAGGGGACATTCGGACGCGCGTTTCCGGCGCCAGACAGGTGAATAGGCGGCCTGGGCCTTGAGCCGGCGAGCCCTCGGGCGGGCGGCGGCGGGCGGGTTGTCAAAGAGCGCGGGGCGGCTCGGAAGCGTCCCCGAGGCCCATTATACGGCGGCTCGCAGGGGGGAGGATAAGTCGATGTCCCCGCCCTCGCGGCTTGTCTCCGGTTGTCTCGGGTTGTCCTGTCTCCGGCGACATCAGGCCCAGGCTCGGCGCCGCGGCGCGGACGGTCAGCGGCGGCCGGCGGCGGCGGTTTCGGACTGGCGGGTGGCGAGGGCGCGCCAGAGGCCGGCGATCTCCTGGAAGGCTTCGCGCTCGCGCGGGTTCGCGCTGGAACGGGCCCAGGTTTCTGCGGTGGCGGCGTGCCGGAGGTAGGCTTCCGAACTCATTCAGCTAGATTAACGGAAACCGCCGGCGGCCTCTGTCTCGGGGTCGACGAAGGCGCTGCGCCGGGCTGTCGCAGGGTGCGGCAAGATGGCGGCGGGGTACGTCGGGTAACGGATGGAGGCGAGCAGGCGACGGGCGCAT